>CAZLYV010000143.1:0-7039 GCA_964563665.1 uncultured Acetobacteraceae bacterium | reverse complement strand
AGCGCCGTGTTTGAAGGCGCCCGGTAGGCCAATTCTTGTAGCAATACCAGAATACTAGACATGACCGCGCCGCCCGGTGAGCCGGCGCAAGGTCGCAGGCTAGGCGGGCCGCGGCGAACCTGATAGTTACATCGGCATGCTTCATACGCATCGCCAAAGCGGCCGGGATTGCCGATGGCGCGGCGGCCGCTGATCCGCATCGGCACGCGCGGTTCGCCGCTGGCGCTCGTCCAGTCGCGCGAGGTCGAATCGCGGCTTGCCGCCGCGTGGCCCGAACTTGCCGCCGCTGGCGCGATCGAGATCGTGCCGATCCGCACCTCGGGCGACCGGATCCAGGACCGCACGCTCGCCGAGGCCGGCGGCAAGGGCTTGTTCACCAAGGAGATCGAGGACGCGCTCATCGCCGGCACGATCGATTGCGCCGTCCACTCGATGAAGGACGTGCCGACATTCCTTCCCGCCGGCCTCGTCATTTCATGCCTGTTGCCGCGCGAGGATCCCCGCGACGTTCTGATCCTCGGCGAAAAGTTGACCGGTCGGGTGCGCAAGATCACCGATCTGCCCGAGCACGCCACGATCGGCACCTCGTCGCTTCGCCGCCAAGCGCAACTTCTGGCGCGGCGGCCGGATTTGAACATCGTCACGCTCCGCGGCAACGTCGAGACCCGGCTCAGGCGGATCGCCCAGGGCCAATGCGATGCGACGCTGCTGGCGCTTGCCGGGCTCAAGCGTCTCGGCATCGTCGAGCGCGCCGGCGGCGTCGTGCTCGAGCCCGCGGACATGCTGCCGGCGGTGGCGCAGGGCGCGATCGGGATCGAGATCCGCGCGAGCGACGGACCGATGGCGGATTTTCTGGCGCGGCTCCATCACCGCCCGACCGGACTTGCCGTCGCCGCCGAGCGCGGCGTGCTGGCGCGGCTCGACGGATCGTGTCACACGCCGATCGCGGCCCTGGCGGTCGCGCGTAACTGGGGCCGCCTGCGAATCGACGCGCTCGTCGCTTCGCCCGACGGCCGCAAGCTCATCCGCACCGCGCGCGAGGGGCCCGAGATCGACGCCGAAGCGATGGGCCAGGACGCCGGCGACGAACTCGCCCGCGCCGCCGGGCCCGGCTTCTTCGGATAGCGGGAGCGCCGCCATGCGAATCCTGCTGACGCGGCCGCGCGAGGACGCCGAGCCGCTTGCACGCAAGCTGCAGGCGCTCGGGCACGAGACGACGATCGAGCCGTTGATCGAAATTCAGCCGGTCGATGAGGCCATGGTCGACCTCGCGGGCGTGCAGGCGCTTCTTTTCACCTCGGCCAATGGGGTGCGCGCGTTTGCGAAGAGTAGCGAGCGGCGCGACCTCCCGGTTTTCGTGGTCGGCGATACGAGCGCTTCGGCTGCGCGCGACGCCGGCTTCGCGCGTGTCGAAAGCGCCGCCGGCGACGTTACCGATCTGGCGCGGCTCGTGGGCGAGCGTCTCAAGCCCGACCTGGGAACGCTGCTTCACGTCGCGGGATCGGTGACAGCCGGCGATCTTGCTGGCCAACTTGTCGCCGCCGGGTTCGAGGTGCTGCGCACGGTGCTTTATCGTGCCGAGCCGTCCGCCGCGCTCTCGGCCGCGATCGAAGACCAAATTCGCGCCGGTGCGCTCGATACCGTATTGTTTTTCTCACCCCGCACCGCGGCGAGTTTTGTTAGGCTGGCGCGGCAGGCCGGATTGGCGATGGCCTGCCGCAAGATGATGGCGCTTGGCCTGAGCCCGGCGGTCGTCGCCGAAGCCTCGGGGCTCGAATGGGCGAAGCTGATGGCAGCCGACGCGCCGACCGAATCCTCGCTCCTCGACGCGCTGGCGGCCGTGGCCGGAAAATTTTCGGCGCCGAAGGATGATCGGATGAATGACCCATCGCCCGGTCCCCTCGTTCCGCCGCCCGCCGACACGGCCAGGTCCGGCCCAGCGAGCGGCAAACCGACCGCTAGCGAACCCGGCGTGCGCGCGACTGAACCGGCCCGGCGCCAGGGTGGGCGCGGCGCCTCGCTCGTCGCGCTGCTCGCTGTCTTGGGTTTCGCGGCGGGCGCGCTGTGGTGGTTCTCAAATACCAACGGCGTGAACGTACCCGCCGGCGATAGCGCAATCTCCGCGCTCGAGGCGCGGCTGTCGAAGATCGAGCAACGATTCGATGGCGCGACCGCGGCCGCGTCGCGTCGCCAGAGCGAGGTGGACGAGCGTCTGGCCGCGATCGCCAATCGCCTGACGGGCATCGAGGGGCGGATCGGCGTGCTCGCCAACACGCCACCTCCGGCGCCGGCGGCCGATCCGGCGCTCCAGCGCCGCATCGAGGCGCTGGAAAGCTCGGCTGTTGGCAGGGAATCGGCCGATGCGCTGCAGCTCGCCGCACTTAGCGCCGAGAACCGGCGCCTTGCGGCCGAGCTGGCGCGGCTCCAGGAGAGCGTGGCCGCGCTCACCGCGGCGCTCAATGAGCGCGCGAGCGCGCGACGCGCGCTGTCGTTGATCCTGGCGGTGGGCCAGCTTCGCGACGCGGTCGATCGCGGCGGCCCCTTCGCGGCGGAAATCAGGACGGTGCAGACCGTGGCCGGGGACGATCGGACATTGGCGGCCGAAATCGCCAAGCTCTCGCCGCACTCCGAACCAGGCATCGCGACGCGTGCCGTCTTGCGCACCCGCTTCGATGCGGTTGCGCTCGAGGTGGCGCGCCGGACCGCAGGTGGCGAAGGCGACTCGTGGTGGCAGCGCGGACTCGCCCGTCTCGCGGCACTCGTCGCCGTGCGGCCGGTCGGCGAGAGCGGAGGCGATTCGCCTTTGGCGCGCGTCGCCCGCGCCGAGGCGCGTCTTGGCGCGAACGACCTCGCCGGCGCGCTCGCGGCGCTCGATGGAATCGACCGCGCCGCGGCGGCGATCGTGCGTCCGTGGCGCGAGGAGGCGAGCGCGCGGGCAGCGGCGGACCAGGCGCTGGCCGCGCTCGCGCGAAGCGCGCTCGGCCCCGGGAGCTGAGCCAAATTGCTGCGCGCCACCGGCGTATTTCTCCTTCTCGCCGCGACGATGCTGACGGTGGCGTGGTTTGCCGAGCGTCCCGGCGCGGTCTCGATCGTCTGGCAGGGATGGCGCCTCGACACCTCGCTGGGCGTCCTCATCGCCACGGTCATACTGAGCGCGCTGGCGGTGGCGTGGCTCTATCGCCTGTGGCGGGGGCTTGTCCGGGCGCCGCGTGATTTCGGCCGCTGGCGCCTCGAGCGCCGGCGGCGGCGCGGCTATGTCGCGCTGACCCAAGGCCTGGTCGCGGTGGCCGGGGGCGATCCGCGCGAGGCGCTCAGGCACGCACGGCGCGCCGACGTGCTGCTGAACGAGCCGCCGCTCACCATGCTGCTCTCGGCGCAAGCCGCACAGCTCGCCGGCGACGAGGGGGAAGCCGAGCGCCAGTTCGGCGACATGCTGAAGCGCCCCGAGACCGAATTCCTCGGCCTGCGCGGCCTGTTGATGCAGGCGATGCGCGCCGGCGACCGGGCGAAGGCGCTGACGCTGGCCAGGAGGGCGCGCGAACTCAGGCCGCAGACGCCGTGGGTCCTCACCACCCTATTCGATCTCGAGAGCCGGGCCGGCGAGTGGGGCGCCGCCGCCGCGACGCTTCGCCAGGCGAGCCGCGCCGCGGCGCTGCCGGCGCCCGCCGCGCGTCGCCACGAAGCGGCATTGCTGATCGAGACATCGCGCGCGGCTCATGGGGCGGGCGATATGCGCGAATCGGTGCGGCGCGCCGAACAGGCGCATCGGGCCGACCCGGATCACATCGCGGCCACCGCCTGGCTCGCCCACGCGTATGTCGCCGCCGGGAAGGCGCGCGCGGCCGCGGCGCTCATCGAGGAGAGCTGGGCGCGACACCCGCATCCCGAGCTGCTTGTGGCCTACCGCCGCGCGCGGCCGGTGGCCGAGCCGTTGCAGTGGGTTCGCCAGGTCGAGCGGTTGGTCAAGGTGGCGCCGCTCCATCGCGAGAGCGCGGAAGCGCTCGGCACGGCGTGCCTCGAGGCGAAGCTGTGGGGCGAGGCGCGGCGCCATCTCACTTCACTCCTCGGTGCGGCTGGCAATGCGCCGTCGTCCGGGCTGTGCCGTCTCATGGCGCGGCTGGAGGACGAGGAACACGGCGATGCGGGCGCCGTGCGGCGCTGGCTCGCGCGCGCCGCCGAAGCGCCGCCCGATGCGGCATGGCTGTGCGAGGCCTGCGGCGCGGCGCATGCGCGCTGGCAGGCGATCTGCGCGCGCTGCGAGGCGTTCGACCGGCTCGTTTGGGGGGCGCCGGCGCGAGTCCAGCCGGCGCTGGTTGCCGCCGCGGCGAGCGGCGGCGCTGTGGGTGGGGCCGCCGCGCCGGCGATACGTCCCCCCAGCCCCGGCGAATCCTGAACGGCGCAATTTCGAGGAGCGCCCGACGGTCAGCCGCCAGGAGCGCTGTTGCCTTCCCGCAAGGTCTTGATGAGATCGTAGATAATCAATCCGACGACGAAGAGCGTGATGATCGTCAGCGGCACGGATTTCAGCCACACCAAGAGCGTGCCGAGAAATGCGGACAATATCGCCACCCCGATGACGCCCGCAACCAGGTTCGACTTGAACATCCTCGTCCTCCGTATCCGCCTATGCCGACATCGACCATCCTAACCTAGATCGAGATTGGCGAGCCAGCGCGCCGTGCGCAGCAGCCGCGCATCGTTGCCGCGCGCGCCGACCAGTTGCACTCCCATGGGCAGTCCCTGCTGGTTCTGGAGAAGCGGGAGCGACACGGCGGGCACGCCGCACAGCGTCCACAACGTGCAGAAAATCGGGTTTCCTGTCGATTCGAGGCCGACCGGCGCCACCCCGGGCGTGGCCGGGGTGAGGAACGCGTCGTAGGCCAGGAACGCTTCGTCGAGGCCGTTGTTGAGCTGGGCGATGGCGTTGACCGCGCGCTGATAGTCGTAGGCGAGATGCCGTCGGCCGCCTTCGATCATCTCGCGTAATTTGACGCTCAGTTGGTCGCCGCCGCGTTCGTACTCTTCGGCCAGGCTGACAGCGAGGTCGCTCTCCATGATGATGCGATGCCAGTCGATGGCGCGGGCGAACGGCTCGGGCAGGTCGAGGCGCTCGATGCGCTCGCCAAGCGCATCCACCAGTTCGCCGAAGGCCTCGTGCGTCTCGGCGTCGGCCTTGTCCCACATCGGCGACGGGGCGAAGGCAAGGCTCGGCGGGAGCGGCGGGTCCGACATCGCCGTCTCGACCAGCCGCGGGCGCGCGATCGGCCGCGTGTCGGGGTCGTCTTCGTCGAAGCCGGCCATGCACTCGGCGGCCAAGGCCAGATCCTCGATCGAACGCGCGAACACGCCGACATGGTCGAGCGTGCGCGACAGACGCAGGACGCCCGAGCGCGGAATGACGCCGTGGCTCGGTTTGAACCCATAGACGCCACAAAATGCGGCCGGAAGGATGACCGAGCCGTTGGTCTGACTGCCGACCGCCAACGGCGCCATGAACGCCGCGACTGCGGCCGCCGAGCCGCTCGACGAGCCGCCAGGCGTGCGCTTGGGATCATGCGGATTGGCGGTCTTGCCGGGATGATATGTCGCAAGCTCGGTGGTCACCGTCTTGCCCAGGATGACAGCGCCGGCTTGGCGCAACCGCGCGACCGCGGCCGAATCGCGCCGCGGCGTGCGGCCGGCATGCAACGGCGTGCCGTCCTCGGTCGGCATGTCGTGGGTGTCGAAGATGTCCTTGACGCCGACCGGGACGCCATGCAGCGGGCCGTGCGGCCCGCCGTGGCGATGCACGTCATCGGCGGCATCGGCCTGGGCGCGTGCGTGGTCGGGGTCGAGAAACGCCCATGCGCCGATCGTCCCCTCGACCGCTTCGATGCCGGCGAGGCAGGAGTCAATGAGCTCGCGCGACGTCAGGCGGCCGTCGCGAATCGCGGCAGCCGCCTCGCTCGCGGTCATCCGCTCGAGGCCCTCGCCGCTCATTGTCGCCGGCGGTCCTCGCGTCTCACCGCGGCGTATAGAGATAGTCCGGAAGCCAGAAGACGAGCGCCGGGAAGATGTAGACGAGGACCATGGCGAGGAAGACCATGTACACGAACGGCAACGCGCCGGCGAAGATGTCGGTCAGCTTGACGTGCGGCGGGGCCACGCCCTTCAGATAGAACGCCGCCATCGCCACCGGCGGCGTATTGAACGCCGTCTGGGTGTTGAGCGCGACCAGAATGCCGAAGAAGATGGGATCGACGCCGAATTTGTCGAGCAGCGGCAAGAAGATCGGTACGAAGATGATGATGATCTCCGTCCACTCGAGCGGCCAGCCGAGCAGGAATATGATGGTCTGGGTCAAAATCAGAAAGGTCGTCGTGTTAAGGTCGAGCGAGAGGAAGAACCTCTCGATCACGCCCTGGCCGCCGAGATAGGCGAACACCGAGGAGAACGTCCACGAGCCGATGAACAGGTAGCAGACCATCGCCGTCGTACGCGCCGTCAGGAACACCGACTCCCTGACGATATCGAACCTGAGGCGCCCGTAGACCGCGGCCAGCACGAGAGCACCGAGCGCGCCGATGGCGGCGGCTTCCGAGGGCGTCGCCAGCCCGAACAGGATGGCGCCAAGCACGGCCAGAATCAGGACGGCAAGCGGAAAGAACGAGGTCGCCAGCGCCCACACGACCTCGACGAACGGGACGTCGGTCATCTCCTTGGGCAGTTTGGGGCAAAGCTTGGGATTGAGAAGCGCCCGCGCGATCACGTACAGGATGTAAAGGCCGGCCAACATGAAGCCGGGGATCATGGCGGCGGCGTAAAGCTTCACCGCCGAGATGCCGGCGGTCGCGGCGTAGACGATGAGCAGGATGCTGGGCGGGATCAGGATGCCGAGACAGCCGCCCGCGCACACCACGCCGGCGGCGAGCTTGGTGTCGTAACCGGCACGCAGCATGGCGGGAAAGGCGAGCAGCCCCATCAGCGTCACCACCGCCCCGACGATGCCCGTCGCGGTGGCGAACATGGCGCAGGTGAGCAGGGTAGCGACGCACAACGA
>CAZLYV010000142.1:0-7068 GCA_964563665.1 uncultured Acetobacteraceae bacterium | reverse complement strand
GGCGCCGCATCCTCGATCTGAAGCTGCACCCGCCTCACGCCCTGCCATTCGTCGGCGCGCAAGCGCCCGGCGAGATGCAGGGGCATTCCGGCGCTCTCGCGCAAGGCCGCACCCAGTGGCGTATCGACGGCGCGAAAAGCGATCGCCGCCAATCGTTCGCCCGTCAACCCGGCGAGCCAGCATCGAACGTGGCGCTCGCCCACGACATCGGCCCGCGCGACCCGCACCGCGGGAAAGACGAATCGTGGTTCCGGATTACCAACCCCGAATGGGCCGACGCGCGCGAGCTCCAAGACCAGCTCCGACGTGGCCGCGCGGAGCGACAGCGCGCCGTCAATGCCAAGGCTTGCGGCCGCTCCGTCGGGCATGCTCCGCTCCGCTAAACGGGCGGCGAGAAACCTACGGAGTGCTTCGGCCTGGTCGCGCGCCACGGTCAGGCCAGCCGCGTTTGCATGTCCGCCGCCGTTGATGAGCAGGCCTGCCTGCCGGGCGGCCAGCACGGCTGCGCCCAAGTCGAGGCCCTCGACCGATCGGCCAGAGCCTTTTCCGATGTCGCCGTCGAAAGCGACAACGATGGCCGGGCGATTGAAGCGTTCTCGCAGGCGGCCGGCGACGATGCCAATCACGCCCGGATGCCAGCCATCGGCGGCGGCAAAAATCAGCGGTCCCGCCGTTGCCGCCTGATCTTCCGCCTGCTCCATTGCTGCGCTCAGAACTTGCGCCTCGATCGCCCGACGTTCACGGTTGAATTCGTCGAGGCGTTCGGCCAGTCGGCGCGCGACGATCGGGTCCTCCGTCGTCAGCAATCGGACGCCAAGGTCGGCTTCGCCAACCCGGCCGCCGGCGTTGACTCGTGGGCCGAGGACGAATCCCAGATGATAGCCGTCGCACGGTCCGCTAAGCCGCGCCACATCGGCAAGCGCCACGAGCCCGACGTTCCGCCGCCGCGCCAGCGCCTTCAAGCCATGAACCACGAGTACGCGGTTTACCCCGGTAAGCGGCACCACGTCGCACACCGTGCCAAGCGCCACGAGATCGAGATCGACGCGAAGATCGGGTTCCGTCCGCGTGACGTACCAGCCGCGTCGCCTGAGCTCACGATTGACCGCCACCGCCAGCAAGAACGTGACGCCGACCGCGGCCAGTTGTCGATGCGGGCTCGTCTCATCGAGCCGATTGGGATTGACGATCGCGAAGGCCAATGGAAGCGCGGCCTCGGCCTGGTGATGGTCGATTACAATGACGTCGAGGCCGGCGTTTCTGGCGGCGGCAAGCGGGGCATGCGCCGTCGTGCCGCAATCGACCGTCACGACGACGCTCGTCCCCTCCGCTTGAAGCCGCGCCAGCGCAGGCGCGTTGGGTCCGTAGCCCTCCTTCAAGCGGTCCGGTATGTAGCTTCGAACCTTGCCGCCGACGCCGGCGACAAAACGCTGCAGCAGCGCCGCCGAGGTTGCGCCATCGACGTCGTAATCACCGAAGATCGCGATCTGTTCCCCGGCCGCGATCGCGCTCGCCAAGCGGCCGGCGGCCCGCTCCATATCCCTGAGATGTCCGGGATCGGGCAGGCCGTCGCTGAGCCTGGGGTCGAGAAACAATTCGAGCGTCTCGGGCGTGACACCGCGCGCGGCGAGCACGCGCGCCACGACCTCGCTGAGCCCGCACGCCTGAGCAAGCGCCACGCCGAGGCGTGGGTCGGCGAGGCGCGCCCGCCATCGCTTTCCCGTGATGGAGCGTTGGACGCCGAGGACCGCGTCGTCACTCGCCTCGGCCATCGCCCGCATCATCCGTTCACGAGACCCGGCTTGCGCGTGAAGTTGTGGGTCGTCGCGATCACCCGAACCGTTCCGGTCTTCGAGCGCATGACGATCGAATCCGTCGTGGCGCCGTCGGCATAGCGCCGCACGCCACGCAGCATCGAGCCGTCGGTGACCCCCGTCGCGGCGAACATTACGTCGCCTTTTGCCATGTCGAGCATGGCGTATTTGCGATTGAGGTCCCTGATCCCAAGCCGCGTCGCGCGCGTCTTTTCGTCCTCGTTGCGGAACAAAAGCCGGCCCTGCATTTGACCGCCGATGCACCTGAGCGCGGCGGCCGCCAGCACGCCCTCGGGCGCGCCGCCGCTGCCCATGTAGATGTCGACGCCGCTCTCGGGGCGCGATGTCGCGATGACGCCCGACACGTCGCCGTCCGAGATCAGCATGATCCGGGCGCCGGCTTCGCGCACCTTGATGATGAGCTCGGCATGGCGCGGCCGGTCGAGAATGCAAACCACGAGATCCGACAGCTCGGTCTTCTTGGCGCGAGCGAGCTTATCGAGATTGGTTTTCGGCGGTTCGTCGAGGTCGACGAGATCATCGGGAAGCCCGCCGCCGACCGCGATCTTGTCCATGTAGACGTCGGGGGCGTTGAGAAATCCGCCCGCCTCGGCCATCGCGATCACCGAAAGCGCGTTGGGGCCGCCCTTGGCGGTGATCGTCGTACCCTCGAGCGGGTCCAGCGCGATATCCACGCGCGGGCCCTGGCCGTTGCCCACCTTCTCGCCGATGAAGAGCATCGGCGCCTCGTCGCGCTCGCCTTCGCCGATCACCACCACGCCGTCGATCGACAGTCCGTTGAGCCATCGGCGCATGGCGTCGACCGCCGCCTGGTCAGCGGCTTTTTCATCGCCCCGGCCCATCAGGCGCGAGGCCGACAGCGCCGCCGCCTCGGTCACGCGAACGACTTCGAGCGCCAGGTTGCGGTCCATCGCCGCCCGGTCCGCCATGGCATCCCTCCCCGGTATCAGATCTTACGGATCAGAAATCCTCGATCCGAATCATACGCGGTTTCTCGCGTACGGTCTTGAGCGCCGCGATCCGCTCGAGCGCGCGGACCATGCCGGCCTCCTCGGAAATGTGGGTCGTCAGCACGACCGGCACGGTTTCATCCGGGCTGCGTCCCCGTTGCAGCATCGATTCGAGCGATACGTTCTCGTCGCGGAGCGCCGCAGCGACGTCCGCGATCACGCCCGGGCGGTCGAGCACCATCAGGCGCACGAAGTAGGCGCCCCGGTGCCGGTTCATCGGCGCGGCCGGCAATCGCGCGAGACGCGCGACCGGCACCCCGAAGGCCGGCGTCGTGCGCCCGCGCGCGAGATCGATCAGGTCGGCGACCACCGCCGAGGCGGTCGGTCCCTCGCCGGCGCCCCGCCCTTCATAGACGGTTTTGCCCACCCGGTCGCCCTCGGCCACCACGGCGTTGAAAACTCCCTCGACATGCGCGATCGGCGTTTCGATCGGCACCATGCAGGGGTGGACCCGCTGCTCGAGGCCATGTTCGGTGACGCGCGCCATGCCGAGCAGCTTGATGCGAAACCCAAGCTCGGCGGCATAAGCGATGTCGACCGGCGAGACATGGCGAATACCCTCGATATGGACGCCGGAAAAATTCACCTCTGTGCCGAAAGCGAGCGCTGCGAGGATCGACAATTTGTGCGCCGCATCGACGCCATCCACGTCGAAGCTCGGATCGGCCTCGGCGTAGCCGAGTTTTTGCGCTTCGGCCAGCACCTCTTCGAAGCCGCGGCCCGAAATCCGCATGTTGCTGAGGATGTAGTTGCAGGTGCCATTGAGGATTCCGTAAACGCGCGTGATCCGATTTGCGGCAAGGCCCTCGCGCAGCGCCTTGATTATCGGGATCCCGCCGGCAACGGCCGCTTCATAGGCGAGCACAACACCTTTCGCCTCGGCGGCCCGCGCCATCGCCGTGCCGTGAAGCGCAAGCAGCGCTTTGTTCGCCGTCACGACGTGGCGACCGGCGGCGATTGCGGCCTCGCAGACGCGTTTGGCGATTCCGTCCGTGCCGCCGACGAGCTCGACGACGACCTCGGCATCGGCTTCGCGCGCCATGACGGCCGCATCGTCATACCATTGCAGGCCATCGAGGCTCACGCCGCGGTCTTTGCTACGGTCACGCGCGCTCACCGCCGTGACGACGAGCGGCCGGGCGCATCGCTCGGCCAGAAGCACGCCGTTCTCCCGCAGCAGCTTGAGTACGCCGGCGCCAATCGTACCGAGCCCGGCGACGGCGATCTTGAGCGGTGGGTTCAAGGAACCAACGCGGGATTGCCGGTGGATTTGGACTTCTTCTGGGTCGGCGGCTCGGGCAACGCGATATCCATGTTGAGGAATGCCCGGATGTTGCGCACCGCCTGGCGAATGCGATGAACATTCTCGACCAGCGCCAGTCGCACGAACGAATCGCCGTATTCGCCGAACCCGAGACCGGGCGACACCGCGACGTTTGCCTTTTCCAAAAGAAGTTTCGCGAACTCGAGCGATCCAAGATGCTTGAAGCGCTCGGGCACCGGGGCCCATACGAACATCGAAGCCGGCGGGCTCGGGACGTTCCAGCCCGCCTGGGCGAGGCCCGAGACAAGTACGTCGCGCCGTTGACGGTAGAGTTCGCGAATCTCGCGCACGCAGTCCTGCGGTCCGTTGAGGGCCGCCGCTGCCGCGACCTGGACCGGAGTAAACGCTCCATAATCGAGATACGACTTGATCCGCGCCAACGCGGCGACGAGTTTGCGGTTGCCGGCGGCAAAGCCGACGCGCCAACCGGGCATCGAGTAGGTCTTGCTCATCGAAGTGAATTCGATGGCGATGTCCCCGGCGCCCGGCACCTGCAGGATCGAGGGCGGCGGCCGATCGTCGAAGAAGATCTCGGCGTAAGCGAGGTCGGAGAGGATCCAAACGCCGTGATGCCGGCATATTTCGACGCATTCGGCGTAGAAATCGAGATCGACGACCTGCGCCGTGGGGTTGGATGGAAAGTTCAGCACGAGAGCCAACGGCGAAGGCACCGAGTGCTTGACCGCCCGCTTCAGGTTGGCGATGAAATCCTGCCCGGCGCCGATCGGAATGTGCCGGATCGAAGCCCCGGCCATGATGAAGCCGTAGGGATGAATCGGATAGCTGGGATTTGGCACCAGCACCACGTCGCCCGGACTGGTGATCGCCTGCGCCAGGTTCGCGAGGCCCTCCTTGGAGCCCAGCGTGACGATGGTTTCGCTCTCGGGATCGAGATCGACGCCGAAGCGTCGCCGGTAATAGGCCGCGTGGGCCTTGCGCAAGCCCGGAATGCCCCGCGATACCGAGTAACGGTGGGTGCGCGGATCGCGCACGGTTTCAACCAATTTATCGACGATGTGCTGCGGGGTCGGCGAATCGGGGTTGCCCATCCCGAGGTCGATGATGTCGAGTCCGGCGGCGCGCGCCCTCGCCTTCATCGCGTTTACCTCGGCGAAGACGTAAGGAGGCAGGCGTCGGATGCGGTAAAACTCGTGGTCCATGGCAAAAATCGACCTGACTATGTTCTTGTGCCGGTGCGCGCGACGGATTCCCCAGAATCTGCCGCACCAGCCGCCCTTATCTAATTCGCCGTTGCCGAAGAATCGATAAAAATCTCGACCGGACCGCGCGCCGCCTGCTCCTCGACGGCAATCCGACCTGTCGGCACGCCCAGCCGCTCGAGCTCGGCGCCGACGCGCCGCGCCTCGCGCGCCGGCCCAACGACCCGGACGCGGGCTTCGCGCGCCAGCGCACGTCTTGCGGCGCTCTCGATCAGTTGCCGGCCCTGTGCCGTGGGCTCCGTCGCGCCCTCCGGGAAAGCAATCGTAAAGCTCGCGCCGCCTGACCCCGCGCGCAAGGTGGTGTCGACCAGTCCGGCCGAGGACTGGTCGGCAAGCAAGCGCTCTCGATCGAGTGCCCGCTCGTTTGCCGAGCGCACCGGCGGCGGCCGCGGGACACTGGCAAGGTTGGGGTATGGCCGACCTTCCGCCGGTGGCGGCTCGACATTGCGCGCCTGGCCATCGGCCGTGGCGCTATCGCCGCCAAACAGGCTCCGCCCGATGCCGCGGCCCCATTCGATCGGGTTATATGCCGGCGACACCTCGCTGCAACCCGCGATAAGCAGAGATGCGACCAGCGCGCTCACGCGTCGGGAGCGCGCGGCCGTCCCAAACCACCTGCTGGACCCAGTTATGCACATCCGAATTCCTATCGCCTTCTGCCTTGGCCCGCCGCCAATTTTCCGATGAAAAGACCCGCACGTTCGTATATTAGAGTCACGCGCTTGCGGTTTACCTGGGGTTCGAGTGGCGCGATCGAAGCCACGCATGCTCCAGGTCCGTGCAATGGTGTGCGATCATAAGGTCTCTACGATGGCCGATCAACCGAACCCCGAGGCCAAGCTTCCCGATCCGCTCGAGGTTTCGCGCATGATGGCGCGAATCGCGGAGCAAAGCCAAAGGCTGGTCGCCGACTTTCTGTCGCACCAAAACGGTTCTCCCGGGCTCGGGATGTCCGATCCGCTCAACATCGGCCAGGCGTTTTTCGACATGACGGCGCGGCTGATGGCAAATCCGGCGAAGCTCGTCGACGCGCATATCTCGCTGTGGAGCGACTACATGTCGCTCTGGCAATCCACCGCCCGGAAGATGCTCGGCGAGCCGAGCGAGCCAGTGATCGCGCCTGCGGCCGAGGATCGCCGCTTCAAGGACGCGGTCTGGGACGAGAACTACGTCTTCGACTACATCAAGCAATCCTACCTGCTGACGGCACGCTGGCTGCAGTCGACGGTGCGCGAGGTCGAGGGTCTCGAGGACAAGACGGCGAAGAAGGTCGACTTTTATACGCGGCAGTTCGTCGATGCGATGGCGCCGACCAATTTCGCCGTGACGAATCCCGAGGTGATCCGCACGACGATCGACAGCGGCGGCGAGAATCTGCTGAAGGGCCTCTCCAACCTGCTCGGCGATCTCGAACGCGGCAAGGGCCATCTCGCGATCAAGATGACCGATATGGAGGCGTTCAAGATCGGCGAGAACATCGCCGTCACGCCGGGCAAGGTCGTCTTTCAAACCGAGCTGATGCAGCTGCTTCAGTACCAGCCGACGACGGCGAAAGCGGCGCGGCGTCCGCTGCTCATCATTCCGCCGTGGATCAACAAGTTCTACATCCTCGATCTCCGGGAAAAGAACTCGTTCATCAAATGGGCGGTCGATCAAGGACACACGGTATTCGTCGTCTC
>CAZLYV010000141.1:1983-7079 GCA_964563665.1 uncultured Acetobacteraceae bacterium | reverse complement strand
ACGCCGAAGCGGTGCTGCTCGTCGATGACCACGAGCGCCAGGTCCTTGAACTCGACCTCTTCCTCGATCAAGGCGTGCGTCCCGACGACAAGCCCGATCGACCCGTCGAGGAGCCCGGTAAGCGCTGCCTGGCGCGCTTTGCCCTTATCGCGTCCGGTCAGCAGCACGACGGGTACCCCGGCCGCTTGGGCGAGCGGCGCAATCGTCGCATAGTGCTGGCGGGCGAGAATCTCGGTTGGCGCCATGAGCGCCGCCTGATGGCCGGCCTCGAGCGCGATCAGCATCGCCATCAGGGCGACGACCGTCTTGCCGCTGCCGACATCACCCTGGAGCAACCGCAGCATTCGCGAATCCGACCCCATGTCGGCGGCAATTTCCTGCACCGCTTTCTTCTGCGCGCCCGTGAGATCGAACGGCAGGGCGGCAAGCGCCCGGGCCCGCAGCCGGCCGTCGCCGACAATCTTGCGGCCCGGCAGCCGGCGCTGATGGGCGCGTACGAGGGTCAGCGCAAGCTGGTTGGCGAGCAGCTCGTCGAAGGCAAGCCGCCGGCGTGCTGGCGTATCGGGCAAAAGATCCGCCTCGCGCTCGGGCGCGTGCGCGGCAATTATCGCTGCTCGAAAGGAGGGCCAGCGCTCGCGCGCGATCAGCGCGGGATCGAGCCATTCGGCAAGTTCAGGCGTCCGCTCGACCGCCGCTCGCAACGCACGGCCAAGCGTTTTCGCTGGAAGACCGGTTGTCAGGCGATAGACCGGCTCGACCGCGGCGAGGCGTACGAACTCCTCCGGCGGGGCGATGTGGTCGGGGTGCGTCATCTGCACCTCGTCGCGAAAGCGCTCGATCCGCCCGCTCACGACACGCGTCGATCCGACGGGCAGCGCCTTGTCGAGGTAATCGCCCTTGACGTGAAAAAACACCAGATGCAGGAAGCCGGTGTCGTCACGACAGCGAACTTTATAGGGAAGACGCGGGTTTCGCGGCTTGATATGCCCATCGACCGTGACGGTGATGGTGGCGATCCGTCCCTCGGGCGCCTCGGCGATTTTTGGCGTGAAGCGGCGATCGACAAGACCCGTGGGCAGGTGCCACACAAGATCGAGGACCCGCGAGCCGGCGACGCGCTCGATCAACTTGGCAAAGCGTGGCCCCACGCCGGGAAGCCCGGTGATCGGCGCAAAGAGGGGAAAGAGGATTTGAGGTCGCATCGGGGATCCGCTAGGGGCGACAACCGGGATTAACCGATCGGCTGACAGAATCGCGGCCAAGCCCTATATCCATTACCCGACCCGAGCGAATTTCCCAATGGACGAGCCGATCGAGTTCCGGCGCAAGCGCCTCATTCATCGCAGCCTCTACACTGGAACCAAGGAAACCGACCTGCTGCTGGGCGCGTTTGCAAGGCGTTATGTGCCGTCCTTTACACCCGACCAGCTGGAGCGCTATGAGCGGCTTCTTGGCGCGCCGGATCCCGATATCTTTCGCTGGGCAACCCGCCAGGCGCCGGTTCCGGCGCGCTACCGGAACGACGTCATGAACCTGCTACGGAACTTCAAGAACGAAACCTAAGCTTTGTCAAAAACAGCAAAATTTCTACTTCACCCGGGCCGGATTGAGATTGGTGGCGTGCCCCCGGGGCGCGATGCCATGCTTCTTGGCGAGGTCGCCGCCTCGGGGCGCGATGTGCTCCATGTTGCGCGCGACGATGCGCGGATGAGCGTGATCACCGAGGGGCTGGCGTTTTTCCATCCGGAGGTCGCCGTCCTGTCCTTCCCGGCTTGGGACTGCTTGCCCTACGACAGGGTTTCGCCGATCGGCGATGTGGTGAGCCGACGGGTCGATACGCTGTCGCTACTCGCCCGGGCAAACGGTACGGCCGGCGGTCCCCGAGTCGTCGTGACGACCGTCAACGCCATCTTGCAGCGCGTCCCGGCGCGTTCGGTCTTTGCGGGCGCCGTGTTCGAGGCGCGGACCGGGCACGAGCTGCGCCTCGACGACCTGCTCAAATTCCTCGAGCGTGACGGCTATCGCCGGGCGGAGACGGTACGCGAACCCGGCGAGTTCGCTCTGCGCGGCGGCATCGTTGACCTGTTCCCCCCAGGGCCGCCGGAGCCGCTGCGCCTCGACCTGTTTGGCCATACGCTCGAGGGAATTCGCACGTTCGACCCGATGAGCCAGCGCACCACCGGGACGGTCGAGGTGTTTGCCCTCAAGCCGGTGAGTGAAATTCTGCTCGATGCGCCGTCGATTGCGCGATTCCGCTCGGGCTATCGTGGACTTTTCGGCGCGGTGTCGGACGAAGACCCGTTATACGCCGCGATCAGCGCCGGCCGCCGTCACCCCGGCTTCGAACATTGGCTGCCGCTGTTCCACGAGCATCTCGAAACCCTGTTCGACTACCTGCCGGATGCGTGTATCACGCTCGATCACCAGGCCGACGAATCGGTGACGGCCCGTCTCGAGCAGGTCGACGAATTCTACGAAGCGCGCCGCAGCATGGCGCGGCGCAAGGACATCGTCGATGGATATCCCTACAAGCCGCTGCCGCCGGACCAGCTCTATCTCGATGCCGATGGCTGGTCCCGGCATCTCGCGGGGCGCCCGGTCGCGGCACTGTCGCCGTTCGCGATTGCCGGCGGCGTGGGCAGGCAAGGCGACGCTCCGCGCGATGCCGGCGGCAAACCGGGAATAGATTTTAGCGCCGCGCGCGCCGAACCCGATCGCAATCTGTTCGATGCCGTGCGCGACCATATCCTCGCCGAAGCGCGCGCCGGCCGGCGGATCGTCATCGCCGCTTACAGCGAGGGATCGCGCGAGCGGCTTGGAACGTTGCTCCATGGTCACGGGCTCGATGATGCTGCTGCGGTGGCCAATTGGCCCGAAGCGCTGGCCCTTGGCGCAGGGACGGTGGCGCTTGCCGTGCTGGGCCTCGAGCGTGGATTCGTCGTCGACGATCTTGCCGTCATTACCGAGCAGGACGTGCTGGGGGATCGTCTCGTGCGGGCCGCCCGGCGTCGGCGACGCCCGGAAAACTTCCTCACCGAGGCCGCGACGCTGGCCGAGGGCGATCTGGTGGTTCACATCGATCACGGCATCGGCCGCTACGATGGCCTTGTTGCGCTCGAAGTGACGGGTGCTCCCCACGACTGCCTGCGCCTCATCTACGAGGGTGGGGACAAGCTATTCGTCCCGGTCGAGAACATCGATATGCTGTCGCGTTACGGCTCCGAGGAAGCCGGCGCGCAGCTCGACAAGCTCGGCGGCGCGTATTGGCAGGCGCGCAAGGCGCGCGTGCGCAAGCGAATCAGCGAGATCGCCGGCAAACTGATCGAGATCGCCGCCCAGCGCCAGCTTCGCGAGGCCGAGCGCGCGCAGCCGCCCGACGGGCTCTACGAGGAATTTTGCGCGCGTTTTCCTTATCCCGAGACCGAAGATCAGGCCCGTGCGATCGAGGACACGCTTGCCGATCTCGCCTCTGGCCGGCCGATGGACCGCTTGATCTGCGGCGACGTCGGCTTTGGCAAGACCGAAGTGGCGTTGCGCGCCGCCTTCATCGCCGCGATGTCGGGAATGCAGGTGGCGGTGGTCGTGCCCACGACGCTGTTGAGCCGCCAGCATTACCAGACCTTTCGCCAGCGCTTCGACGGGTTGCCGCTGCGGATCGCTCAGCTCTCGCGTCTCGTCGCGGCGAAGACCGCCGCCGAGATCAAGCGCGAAGTGACCGAGGGCAAGATCGACATTGTCATCGGCACGACGGCGCTGCTTGGCAAAGCGATCGCCTTCCGGCACCTGGGGCTGTTGGTGGTGGACGAAGAGCAGCATTTCGGCGTCAAGCAAAAGGAGCGGCTGAAACTGCTCAAGGCGAACGTCCACGTGCTCACGCTCACCGCGACGCCGATCCCGCGCACGCTCCAGATGGCGCTTGCCGGCGTGCGCGACATGAGCATCATCGCCAGCCCGCCGATCGATCGACTCGCCGTGCGTACTTTCGTGACGCCCTACGATCCGGTCGTCCTGCGCGAGGCGATCATGCGCGAGCGATTCCGCGGCGGGCAGACCTTCTATGTCTGTCCACGGATCGAGGATCTGCCGCACGTCCAGGACCGGCTCCGCCAAATCGCGCCCGAGTGCAAGATTGCAGTCGCCCATGGCCGGCTGGCGCCAAGCCAGATCGAAAACGTGATGAGCGCGTTCTACGATCGCGGCTACGACATCCTGGTATCGACCAACATCATCGAGTCCGGCCTCGATATCCCGAGCGTGAACACCATCATCGTCCACCGCGCGGATATGTTCGGGCTGGCGCAGCTCTACCAGCTCCGCGGGCGGGTCGGACGCGCCAAGGTGCGGGCCTATGCCTATATGACGGTCCCGGGCAATCGGCTGCTCACTGCGGCGGCGCAGAAACGGCTCGAGGTCATGCAAACCCTCGACAGCCTCGGCGCCGGATTCCAGCTCGCCTCCTACGATCTCGACATCCGGGGCGCCGGCAACCTTTTGGGCGAAGAACAATCGGGTCACATCCGCGAGGTCGGCATCGAGCTCTACCAGCACATGCTGGAAGAGGCGGTGCGCGCCCAGCGCGAGCAGGGCGCGGCGGCGGCGCTGATCGAGGAGGAATGGACGCCGCAGATCAGCATCGGCATGCCGGTCCTCATCCCCGAGAGCTATGTCGAAGACCTCGGCGTGCGGCTTGGCCTCTACCGCCGCATCGCGGCGCTCATCGACCAGAGCGAGATCGACGCCTTCGCGGCCGAACTCGTCGACCGCTTCGGCCGGCTGCCGCCCGAAGTCCAGAACCTCTTGGAGATCGTCGCCATCAAGCGGCTCTGCCGCGCGGCGGGGGTGGAGAAGATCGACGCCGGGCCGAAGGGCGCGGTCATCAGCTTCCGCGACAACCGCTTCGCCAAGCCGGACAATTTGATCACGTTCATCACCCGGCAAGCGGAGATCGTCAAGCTGCGGCCCGACCACAAGCTCGTCTACATGCAATCGTGGCAGGAGCCCAAGCAGCGCCTGTCGGGCGTCAATGGCCTCCTGAGCCAGCTCGCCAAGCTCGCGGCGTGAGTGGCGGACCCGACCCCGGTGGCCTCATCCTTCGA
>CAZLYV010000141.1:0-1883 GCA_964563665.1 uncultured Acetobacteraceae bacterium | reverse complement strand
GTTTGCACCGCCCCCTCGCGCACGTGCTCGAACGCCTGAATGAAAATTTCGGGCGCCTGGGCGCCGGAGATGGCGAATTTGCGGTCGATGATGAAGCAGGGGACGCCCTGGATGCCGGTCTGGCGCGCGTAGGCGTCCTCGGCGCGCACCGTCTCGTCATCTTCGTCGCCTTCGAGATAACGCCGGATCGCCGGTCCATCCAGACCAAGCTGCTCAGAGACGCCAACCAGCGTCGCGACCCGACCGATATCCGCGCCGTCGAAAAAATATGCCCGGAACAACGCCTCGACGACCGCATCCTGCTGCGCGAGACCAGCCGAATAGCGGATCAGGCGATGAGCCAGAATCGTGTTGGGCGTGCGTTTGATCTTGTCGAACGCAAAACCGATGCCTTCCCCCCGGCCGGCTTCGGTTATCGCCTCGTACATCTGCCCGCCGGCCCCGTCGCCGAATTTGAGCCGCAAGTACTCCGTGCGATCCATGCCTTCGGACGGCATGTCGGGATTGAGCTGGAACGGCCGCCAGCCGATCTTGAGATCGGGCGGCGGCGCCTTGGCGAGTGCGCGCTCCAGCCGGCGTTTGCCGACGAAGCACCACGGACATATCGCGTCCGAAACGATGTCGATGAGCATGCGCCAAGCTTACCGGCTTGGCGCAACGTCGGCAATTCCAGCCACCTGCCGCCAAGCCTCGGCTCACGCAAATGTGCGGCTCGCCCGGCAGGCCCCCAGTTCTCGGTTGACCGTCCTGGACACGTCGGCTGAGATGTGGGGGTGGGCAAGGCGCAAGCAGTGCGCCGTCTGCTGGGAGATACCAGGTGGCGAAAGCACGACCCGCGCGCGCCCGAAACATGTATGACCAGGACCTCGAGCGAGGTCCGGCCAATTACGTACCGCTATCGCCGATTACCTTTCTGGCCCGCGCCGCCGCGGTCTATCCGCGCAAGATCGCCGTCATCCACGGCGAAAACACCTGGACCTACGCGCGGCTTCACGCACGTTGCCGGCGCCTCGCCTCGGCGCTACGCCGGCGCGGCATCGGTCCTGGCGATACGGTCGCAGTCATGGCGCCCAACGTTCCGGCGCTGCTCGAAGCGCATTATGGAGTGCCGATGGCCGGCGCGGTGCTGAATGCGCTCAACTACCGGCTCGACGCAACGACGATCGCTTTCATTCTCGAGCACGGCGCGGCCAAGCTGCTCATCACCGATCGCGAATTCTCCGGCACGATCGAGCAAGCGCTCAAGCTCATGCGAAAGCCGCCGCCGGTGATCGATATCGACGACCCGCTCCACAGCGGCGGCGCGCTTCTTGGCGAAATGGACTACGAGGCGTTTCTCGCCGAGGGCGATCCCGATTTCGAATATCGGCCGCCGAAGGACGAATGGCAGGCGATCTGCCTCAACTACACCTCCGGCACCACCGGGAACCCGAAGGGCGTCGTCTACCATCACCGCGGCGCGTATTTGAATGCGCTCGGCAACGCGCTTGCCTTCGGCCTCAGCGCGCGCTCGGTTTATCTGTGGACGCTGCCGATGTTCCACTGCAACGGCTGGACCTACACCTGGGCCGTGACGGCGGTGGGGGGAACGCATGTCTGCCTGCGCCGTATCGACCCGGCGTTGATCTTCCCCGCGATCCAGCGGCACAAGGTGACGCATCTGTGCGGCGCGCCGATCGTGCTCAACATGCTGGTCCACGCCCCGGATTCGGTGAAGCTCGCATTCGATCACGCGGTCGAGGTGGCGACCGGCGGCGCCGCACCCCCCTCGGCGGTGATCGCCGCGATGGAGCAGTTGGGCTTCCGCGTGACCCATCTTTATGGCCTGACCGAGAGCTACGGCCCGGCGACTTTGTGCGCGTGGCAGGAGAGATGGAACGGAC
>CAZLYV010000140.1:0-7102 GCA_964563665.1 uncultured Acetobacteraceae bacterium | reverse complement strand
AGCGTGCACGAATCGCAATCGGTTTTGACGATCGACCTTGGCCGAATCGTCGCCAATTACCAGAATTTGCGCGCACGCCTTGCCGGCGCAGAATGTGCGGCCGTGGTCAAGGCCGATGCCTATGGCCTTGGCGCCGTGCACGTGGCGCCGGCGCTGGCGAGCGCGGGATGCCGGGAATTTTTCGTCGCCACGATCGCGGAAGGCGTGGAGGTCCGGCCGCGGCTGCCGGCGACGGCTTGCGTTTATGTGCTGAGCGGCGTGCTGGCGAGCGAAGCCAGCGACCTCATCGCCTATGATCTCGTTCCCGTGCTGAACGATATAAGCCAGATCGAGATTTGGGCTTCGGCGGCGCGGGCGACCGGGCGCCGGCTGCCGGCGATTGTCCAGTTCGACACCGGCATGTCGCGCCTCGGTCTCACGCCGGCCGAAGCGAGTCGTATTGCTGCCGAGCCGACACTGCTCGATCGCATCGATTTGCGCTACGTGATGAGCCATCTTGCCCGCGCCGAAGAGCGCGATCAGCCGATGAACGCCCGCCAGCTCGCCGAGTTCGGGTCGATTCGGGCTCGCTGGCCCAAGATAGAGGCGAGTTTGGCCAACTCCTCAGGCATCTTTCTTGGCCCCGCATATCACTTCGATCTTGTCCGCCCAGGGTGCGCGCTCTATGGCATCAACCCCACGCCGGGCTTGCCGAATCCGCTGGCGCAAGTCGCGGTCTTGAGCGGAAAAATCCTGCAAATTCGGGACGTTGACCCGCCCCGGACCGTTGGATATGGTGCCACCCACCGTGTCGAACGCAAGACCCGAGTCGCCACGGTCGCCGTGGGATACGCCGATGGCTGGCTTCGAACGTTGAGCAATCGCGGCTGGGCTTACTATGGAGACGTTCGGGTGCCGTTCATCGGCCGCGTATCGATGGATCTGATTACGCTCGACGTTACGGCGGCGCCTCTGGCCAGGCCCGGCGATGCGGTTGAATTGATGGGCGACCGTCTGCCGGTCGACACGATAGCGGAGCTGGCCGGCACGATCGGCTACGAGGTGATGACGCGGCTCGGCCGGCGCTTCGCGCGCGTTTACCTCAACGACCCGGCGCGGCGATGAACTTCCTCGCCACGATCGGCCGCATATTTCTTGGATTCCTGCAGCTCGCCGGCCGTATGGCGCTGTTCACCGCCGTCGCGGTGAGCCACTGCGTACGCCCGCCGTGGTATCCGCGGCTGATCGGCCGACAGATGCTCGACATCGGCTATTTTTCGCTGCCGGTCGTCGGCATGACCGCGCTGTTCACCGGCATGGTGCTGGCGCTCCAAAGCTACACCGGATTTGCGCGCTTCTCCGCCGAGGGCGCGGTTGCGACCGTGGTCGTCTTGTCGGTGACCCGCGAACTCGGACCCGTGATCGCGGGGCTGATGGTGGCGGGGCGCATCGGCGCCTCGATAGCGGCCGAGATCGGCACCATGCGCGTCACCGAACAGATCGACGCGCTCAGCACGCTTTCTACCAATCCGTTCAAATATCTTGTGGCGCCCCGTCTGATCGCCGGCTTGACCATGCTGCCGCTGCTGGTCGTCGTGGCCGACATCATCGGCGTTTTCGGCGGATATCTTATCGGGGTCTACAAGCTTGGCTTCAATCCCAGCGCGTATTTGAAGCGCACCTTCGATTATCTCGAGGCGATCGACGTCATCTCGGGGCTCACCAAGGCCGGAGTGTTCGGCTTTCTCGTCTCGCTGATGGGCTGCTACCACGGTTATCACAGCGAAGGCGGCGCCCAGGGCGTCGGCCGCGCGACCACCAACGCCGTCGTCTCGGCCTCGATCCTGATCCTCATCTTCAACTACGGCATAACCGAGATATTCTTCGCCACGCGATGAGCGCCATTGCCAAAATCTCGATTCGCGGCCTTTGCAAGTCGTTCGGTCCCAAGGTCGTTCTGGAGGGGCTCGATCTCGACGTCGACGCCGCCGAATCGCTCGTCGTGATCGGCGGGTCGGGCACCGGCAAGTCGGTGCTGCTCAAGTGCATCCTCGGCCTGCTCGAACCCGAGGCAGGCAGCATCAAAATCGACGGCGTGGAAGTTGTCGGGCTCGCCGGCGCGGAGCGCGAGGCCGTCAACAGGAAATTCGGCATGCTTTTCCAGGGCGCCGCCCTTTTCGATTCGCTCAAGGTATGGGAGAACGTGGCCTTTGGCCTGATCAGCGCTCAGGGCGTCGACGAAAGGCACGCCATGCAGACCGCGATCGAGAACCTGGCGTCGGTCGGCCTGGGTCCCGAGGTCGGCGAACTCTCTCCGGCCGAGCTCTCCGGCGGCATGAAAAAGCGCGTAGCTCTGGCCCGCGCCATCGCCACCAAGCCCGAGATTATCTTCTTCGACGAGCCGACCACCGGCCTCGATCCGATCATGTCGGACGTCATCAACGATCTCATCGTCGACTGCGTCCACCGCCTCGGCGCAACCGCGCTCTCGATCACGCACGACATGCACAGCACCCGCAAGATTGCGCACCGTATCGCCATGCTCTACGGCGGCAAGATCATCTGGCAGGGGCCGGTCGCCGAGATCGATCGCAGCAGCAACCCCTACGTCGACCAGTTCATCCACGGCCGCGCCGACGGTCCGATCAAGATGCAGGTGCGTGCGTGACGCACCGCGATCCGCAGAACTGAGATGGCCAAGCACGAAGCCCGCTATGTCTGCCAGGCCTGCGGCGCGGCGCACCGCAAGTGGATGGGCCGTTGCGAGGCATGCGGAGCGTGGAACTCGGTCATCGAGGAAATTCCGGGCGAAGCGAGCCCACGCGGCGCGGCCGCCAAGGGTGGACGAAAACTCGCCTTCGAGGGGCTGGAAGGTGCGGGCGCTGAGGCGCCGCGGCGCGCCAGCGGAATCTCCGAATTCGATCGCGTGTGCGGCGGCGGACTAGTCCACGGGTCGGCCGTTCTCGTCGGCGGGGACCCTGGCATCGGCAAGTCGACCCTGCTCCTGCAGGTGATGGCGGCGCTGGCCGGGCGGGCGCGGGTCGCCTATGTCTCGGGCGAGGAATCGATCGACCAGATCCGCTTGCGCGCGACACGGCTCGGGCTTGCCGGCCGGTCGGTCGATCTCGCCGCCGCGACCAATTTGCGCGACGTGCTGGCGAGCCTCGACGAGCGCAACGGCCCCGAAATCATCGTCGTCGATTCCATACAGACCATGTATCTCGACCTGCTCGACTCGGCCCCCGGCACGGTAGCCCAGGTGCGTGCCTGCGCGGGCGAGCTGATCCGGCTCGCCAAGCGCCGTGGCATCACCGTGTTGCTGGTCGGGCATGTGACCAAGGACGGCATGATCGCGGGTCCCCGCGTGCTCGAGCACATGGTCGACACCGTCTTGTATTTCGAAGGCGAGCGCGGTCACCAGTTCCGTATTTTACGCGCTGTCAAAAACCGTTTTGGCCCCACCGATGAGATTGGGGTGTTCGAGATGACCGATCGCGGCCTGGTCGAGGTCGCCAACCCGTCCGCGCTGTTTCTCGCCGAGCGCCATGGCGAGGTGAGTGGAGCGGCCGTCTTTGCCGGCATCGAGGGAACGCGCCCGCTCCTCGTCGAGATTCAGGCGCTCGTCGCTTCGACCGGATTCGGCACGCCGCGGCGGGCGGTGATCGGCTGGGATGCCGGTCGACTGGCGATGGTGCTCGCCGTTCTCGAGACCCGCTGCGGTCTTGCCTTCGCGGCGAGCGACGTCTACCTCAACGTCGCCGGGGGCTTGCGTATCGCCGAACCGGCGGCAGATCTCGCCGTCGCGGCGGCGCTCGTTTCGGCCCTCACCGATCGTCCCGCCCCCGCCGACTGCGTGATCTTTGGCGAAATCGGACTCTCCGGCGAGATTCGCTGGGTGAGTCAGACCGAAACGCGTCTCAAGGAGGCGGCCAAGCTTGGCTTTACGCGCGCGCTCATTCCGGCGCGCCGGCGCGCCGGCGCGGATTTTCGGGAACGCGTGGCGGGGATCGAAACAGTGGAGCTTGCGCGCCTCGATGACCTGCTGCAGCTATTCGGGCCAAGGAATGCGCTAAGCGGTGCGCGCCGCGCGCCGCAATCCGGTTCGCCTTGATAGCGTGGAGCGTCGTGATCACATGAGGGGCTCGACCCGCACGTCTCGAATCGGAAGTCATATCGCGTCATGAACCCCGCCGACGGCGTCGTCATCGGCATCGTCCTGTTATCCGGGCTGATCGCGTTCGCCATCGGCTTCGTGCGCACGATCCTCACCATCGTGAGCTGGGGCGGTGCGGCGATGGTGACGCTGTGGGGCTTCGGCCAGGCGCGCCCGATCGGCCGCAACCTGATCGGCAATCCGTACGTGGCCGATATCCTGGCCGGCTTGACGCTGTTTCTTGTCGCGCTGATCGTGTTTTACATCATCGCGCATCTCATTTCTGCACGCGTGCGAAGCAGCGCGCTGTCCGCGCTTGATCGGACGCTGGGGTTGCTCCTCGGTCTGGCGTTGGGCGGATTGATCGTAAGCGTGCTCTATCTTGGCCTGAGCTGGCTCGTCCCTCCCGCCGAGCAGCCCCCTTGGGCGAAGGAGGCGCGCACGCGACCCCTGGTCGAGGCCGGGGCCGCATTCGCCTGCCGGCTTGCCCCCAAGGAATTTTGCGACCGTGGTCGAACCGCGGCCGGGCGAGCCGGAAAGGCGGCCGAAGAAAGCCTCGATCCCGGCAGGGTCTTTCGCGCGCTCGGCACGCCGGCGGCAAAAGCGCCTGCATCGGATGGCGAAACGGGGTATAAGCAGGACGAGCGCCGCGAGCTCGACCGTCTGCTTCAGAACGTGCAGCCCGACCCCGCTGGCCAGCCATCCCCATCCACCCGGACCACGCGATGACTGAGCGTAGACCCGTTTCGACCAACCCTTTCGACGATGACAAGCTGCACGAAGAATGCGGCATCTTCGGCGTTTACGGCAGTAAGGGCGCAGGCGCGTTGACGGCCCTTGGCTTGCATGCCCTGCAGCATCGCGGCCAGGAAGCGGCGGGCATCGTCACCTGCGATGGGCAGCAGTTCCACTCGCACCGGGCGCTTGGGCACGTCGGCGAAAACTTCGGCGACCAGGCGGTGATGGGCAAGCTTCCGGGCGGCATCGCGATCGGCCACGTGCGCTACTCGACCACGGGCGAAACCATCTTGCGCAACGTGCAGCCGCTGTTCGCCGAGTTCGGCTTTGGCGGTTTCGCGCTCGGCCACAACGGTAACCTGACGAACGCCCATGCGCTCCACCGGCGGTTGGTTGAGGACGGGTGCATCTTCCAGTCGACCACCGACACCGAGGTGATCGTCCACCTGATGGCGCGCTCGGCCGGCGACGTCGTGCAACGCTTCGTCTCCGCGCTGCGCCAGGTCGAGGGCGCCTACTCGCTCGTCGCCATCACCAATGACAAAATAATCGGCGTGCGCGATCCGCTGGGCGTGCGGCCGCTCGTTCTGGGGCGGTTCGAGGACGCGCACATCCTCGCCTCCGAAAGCTGCGCGCTCGACATCATCAACGCGGAATTCGTGCGTGATATCGAACCGGGCGAGCTTGTCGTGCTCGACGCCAACGGCGTGCGGAGCATGCGGCCCTTCCTCCCCGTCAAGCACCGCTTTTGCGTCTTCGAGTACATCTATTTCGCCCGCCCCGATTCGATCGTCGAGGGCACCTCGGTCTATGAGGCGAGAAAGCGCATCGGCGCCGAGCTCGCGCGCGAGAGCCACGTCCCCGCCGATCTCGTGATTCCTGTCCCCGACTCGGGCGTCCCGGCGGCGATCGGCTACGCCAACGAGGCGAAGACCCCATTCGAGCTCGGGATCATCCGCAATCACTATGTCGGACGAACATTCATCGAGCCGACCGATCACATTCGGCACCTGGGCGTGCGGCTCAAGCACAATGCCAACCGCGCCAACATCCGCGGTCGGCGGGTCATCCTGGTCGACGATTCGATCGTCCGCGGCACCACGTCCAAGAAAATCGTCGAGATGGTCCGCCAGGCCGGCGCGACCGAGGTTCACATGCGCATCTCGGGCCCGCCGACGACACATTCCTGCTTCTACGGCATCGACACGCCTCAGCGCGACAAGCTGCTTGCTTTCCAGTACGACGTCGCCGGCATGACACGTTTCATCGGCGCCGACTCGCTTGCCTTCATTTCGATTGACGGGCTCTATCGCGCGATGGGGCACCGGGAGCGAAACGCCGCGGCGCCCCAGTATTGCGATGCCTGCTTCACCGGCGATTATCCCACCGTGTTGACCGATCATGCCGGCGGCGACGTCGGCGCGCAGCTCTCGCTCCTCGAAATCGCCTGAAACGCGAGCGTGCGGCCGGCGTTGGCGCCCAAACCATCGTCATCGACCGTGTCCTGACCCATGACCGGAGAAAAGCGGCTCGTCGGGCGAATCGCTGTCGTCACCGGCGCCTCGCGCGGCATCGGCGCCGCGGTCGCTCGACGCTTCGCCGCCGAAGGCGCGCATGTTGTCTTGGTCGCACGCACGGTGGGCGGGCTCGAGGAGGTCGACGATGCGGTACGCGCAGCCGGCGGCGCGGCGACGCTGGTGCCGCTGGACTTGGCCGACCTCGATCGCATCGACCCGTTGGGACCGGCGCTTTACGAACGCTTCAAGAAGCTCGATATCCTGGTCGGCAACGCGGGTCTCCTCGGCACGCTGGGGCCGCTTTCGCATCACGATGCCAAATTGTGGGACGACGTGTTCAAGGTCAACGTGACCGCGAACTGGCGCCTCATCCGCACGCTCGAGCCCCTGCTGCGGCTGTCGGATGCGGGCCGCGCGATATTCGTCACCTCCGGCGCGGCGCAGATGGCGCAGGCCTACTGGGGCGCCTATGCGACCGCCAAGGCCGCGCTCGAAGCCATGGTCAAGACCTGGGCCGCCGAACTCGCCAAGACGACGATCCGGGTCAACTTGCTGTCACCCGGCCCGATCCGGACGGCGATGCGGGCCGAGGCGTTTCCCGGCGAGGACCCGCTCTCGCTGCGGCCGCCCGACGCGATCTTGCAGTCCTTCGTCGATCTCGCGGCACCCGACTGCGCGCGCCACGGCGAAATCGTCAAGGGGTATTGAGCGGCGC
>CAZLYV010000139.1:0-7121 GCA_964563665.1 uncultured Acetobacteraceae bacterium | reverse complement strand
CTACGTTTCTTGCGGCAAAGCTCCCGGGTTGCGCGACAGGCGCGCCAGCACATCGTCGAGCTGATCGAGAGTCTGATACTGGATCACCAGCGTGCCCGATTGGCCGCCCTTCTTGTGCTGCAGCGTCACGTTGAGCCCGAGCTCGGCCGATAGACGGCGCTCGAGCGCCAGCGTGTCGGCATCGCGCAAGTACCCCGCCTTGCTGCCGCCTTGGCGCCGCCCGCCACGGGGCCGCGTCGTGCGCGCCAGCGCTTCGGCCTGGCGCACGCTCAAGCCCCCCTCGACGATGCGCCGCGCCAGCGCCGCCGGATCGGCCGCGGTGATGAGCGCGCGGGCATGGCCCGCGGTAAGCCCGCCCTCGTCGAGCCAGCGCTTGACCTCGTCGGGCAGGTCGAGCAGGCGGATCATATTTGCGACATGGCTGCGGCTCTTGCCCAGCGCCTCGGCGATCCGCGCTTGGGTGTGGCCGAAATCGCCGGCGAGGCGCTGATAGGCGCGCGCTTCCTCGAGCGGCGTCAGATTCTCGCGCTGCAGATTTTCGACCAGCGCCAGCTCGAGCGCCTCGCGATCGGAGAGATCGTGCACCACGGCCGGAATTTCGTGGAGCTGGGCAAGCTGGGCGGCGCGCCAACGCCGCTCGCCGGCGATGAGTTCGTAGGCGCCGGGTCCTTGGCTGTCGCGCCGCACCAGGATCGGCTGCAGCACGCCCTGGGCGCGGATCGATTGCGCGAGCTCGGCCAATTCGTTTTCCGGAAAATGCCGGCGCGGCTGGAAGCGGCCGGGATGGATCTGCGCCACCGGAATCGGCCGCGCCGAGCGAAGCGCGCCAGCACCCGAAGCTTGCTCGCCCGCCGATTCGCCGAACAGGGCGGAAAGGCCCCGTCCAAGCGGCTTGCGCCGGGACTCCTCGGCGCTCATGCCGAGGCCGTTTGGGGCGCGGGCGTGGACGCCGAGGCGAGCGCCGGCGCGATGCCCTCGCGGCGCAGCACTTCGCCCGCCAGCATGATGTAGGCCTGCGATCCCGGGCACCGCAGGTCGTAGATCAGCACCGGCTTGCCGTGACTGGGCGCCTCGGAGATCCGCACGTTGCGCGGGATCACCGTGGCGTAAACCTTGTCGCCGAAATATGCCCGCACATCGGCGGCAACGAGATCGGAGAGATTGTTGCGCTTGTCATACATGGTCAGCACGACGCCCTGGATTTCCAACCTGGGGTTGAATTTTTCCCGAATGCGCTCGACCGTCCGCATCAGATGCGTCAGGCCCTCGAGGGCGAAAAACTCGCATTGCAGCGGCACCAGGACCGCGTCCGCGGCGACGAGTGCGTTCAACGTCAGCAGACCAAGCGCCGGCGGGCAGTCGATGAGGACGAAGTCGTAATCGCGTAAAGCGGCACTGGTCGACTCGGCCAAGCGATACTCGCGCCGCTCGAGATCGACGAGCTCGATCTCGGCGCCCGACAGGTCGACCGTCGCCGGAACGACCGAGAGTCCCGGCACGGCGCTTAGCACGGCAGCCTCCTCGAGCGTCGCGGCGCCGATCAGCACATCGTAAGAGCCGAGACTGCGCTGCTCGCGGGTGAGGCCGAGTCCGGTCGAGGCGTTTCCCTGCGGATCGAGATCGACCACCAGGACACGGCGGCCGACGGCGGCGAGCGCGGTTGCGAGATTGATCGCGGTCGTCGTTTTGCCGACCCCGCCTTTCTGGTTGGCAATGGCGATGATTCTGGTCAATTTCTTGTTGATTTCAATTAGTTGGGATTGGTCGGTCACGGCCTATATCCATCAGCCGGACGATCGTCCCCGACGAATCGGAACGGCTCGGGATCAAATCTGCGTGCATCTTCCATGTTTTGCGCGCGAGGGTCAATTCATCGCCGACCCGCGCTCCTTTGAGAAACAGCGAGAGCCCTTGCGGATGCAGCAAAGGTGCAGCCAAAGCAATGAGTTCGGTAAGGCTGGTGAGCGCCCGCGCCGTCACCACGTCGGCGCGTTCTGCGCCTTGCCGGCCAAGCGTTTCTGCCCGAGTCGCATGGACCTGGACTTTGCCGGTGAGGCCAGTCAGCCGAACCGCCTCGATCAAAAAGGCGCATTTTCGGCTGTCCGACTCGACAAGATGGGTCGCCAGCGCCCGGCCGCCATCATCCGCCTGGAGCGCCAGGACCAGCCCGGGAAATCCGGCGCCGGACCCGAGGTCGTAAAGCACGAGCGGCCGGTCGGTCGGGCTTGCGGGCAGGAGCGGATAAAGCTGGGCCGAATCGAAAAAGTGGCGCCGCCAGGCATCGGTAAGGGTTCCCGCGCCAACCAGGTTGATCCGCGATTGCCATTTCTGAAGGTGTCCGAGATAGACCTCGAACCGCGCCAGTGTTTCACGTGAAACACCGGTCTCCTGGCGGAACTCCGCCGGTGTCACGCCGCCGCGACGGCCGATCCCTCGGGCCGCCGTTTCGCGTATTTGAGCAGGAGGGTCAGCGCCGCGGGCGTCACCCCCGAAATTCGCGCCGCCTGCCCAAGCGTGGTTGGCCGCACGGCGGCGAGCTTCGTGCGGATCTCGGTCGATAGACCGCCAAGCCGGCCGTAGTCGAGATCGCTCGGCAGAGCGAGCGATTCGTCCTGCCGGAAGGCGCGAATGTCGGCATCCTGACGATCGAGATAACCGCGGTAACGCGCGTCGATCTCGATCTGCTCGGCGATTTCGCGGGGCAGGGTGCAGAGCTCCGGCCACAAGCCCGCCAGCCGCACAATGTCCATACCGGGCAATGCGAGGAGGTCGAAGGCGCTTCTGGTAGCGCCATCCTGATTTACGGAAATGCCTGATTTGGCAAGATTTTTCGGCGTGGCGCGAAGTCGGCCGACAAGCTCCCGTGCGGCCGCGAGCGCCGCCGACTTGCGGCCATAGACTTCGGCCCGTTGGCGACCGACGCAGCCGGCCGCGATTCCCTTGGCCGTCAGCCGCTGGTCGGCGTTGTCGGCGCGCAGCACCAGGCGATACTCGGCCCGGCTGGTGAACATGCGGTATGGCTCGTTGGTTCCCAGCGTTACCAGATCGTCGATCAGGACCCCGATATAGGCCTCGGCACGATCCGGCACGAAGGTCCCCGACCCGGCGAGCGCACGCGCGGCGTTGATCCCGGCCATCAGCCCCTGGGCGGCGGCCTCTTCGTAGCCGGTCGTCCCGTTGATCTGTCCGGCGAGATAGAGGCCCGGCAGGCGCTTGGTTTCCAGCGTTGGATAGAGCTCGCGCGGATCGACGAAGTCGTACTCGATGGCATAGCCGGGGCGCAGCATGGTCGCGTGTTCGAGCCCGGGAATGGTCGCAAGCAGTGCCTGCTGGACCTCGCGCGGCAGCGAGGTCGAGATCCCGTTTGGATAGATCGTCGTATCGTCGAGCCCCTCGGGCTCGAGGAAAATCTGGTGCCGCGCCCGGTCGGCGAACCGCACGACTTTGTCCTCGATCGACGGGCAGTAGCGCGGACCCACGCTTTCGATCTGCCCCGAATACATCGGTGCGCGATGGAGGTTGGCGCGAATGAGCGCATGGCTCGCCGGCGTCGTTGCCGTGATGTGGCAGGGAACCTGCGGCGTGGTGATCCGCTCGGTGAGGTAGGAGAAGGGGAGCGGCGGATCGTCGCCCGCCTGAATCGCGAGGCCGGCCCAGTCGATCGTCCGGCCATCGAGGCGCGGCGGCGTGCCCGTCTTCAGCCGGCCGAGCGCGAAACCGAACCGGGCCAAGGTCTTGGACAGTCCGATCGCCGGCGCCTCGCCGACGCGGCCGGCCGGCGTCTTCTCCTCGCCGATGTGAATGAGTCCGCGCAGGAACGTACCCGTGGTGATGACCACGGCGCCCGCCGTATACCGCCGGCCATCGCCGGCAATCACCCCGGCGACCCGGCCGTCGGCGCCGATCTCCAGATCCTCGGCACCGGCCTCGAGGATCGTCAGGTTGGCCTGCGCGCGCAGCAAATCTTGCATCGCCTGGCGATAAAGCTTGCGGTCGGCCTGTGCCCGCGGGCCGCGAACCGCCGGCCCCTTCGAGCGATTGAGCATCCGAAACTGGATTCCGGCGCGGTCGGTCGCCCGGCCCATGACGCCATCGAGCGCGTCGATTTCGCGCACCAGATGGCCCTTGGCGAGGCCGCCGATCGCCGGGTTGCACGACATCTCGCCGATCGTCGCGAACTTATGCGTCAGCAGGAGGGTGCGCGCCCCAATGCGCGCCGCCGCGGCGGCTGCCTCGCAGCCGGCGTGCCCGCCGCCAATCACGATGACATCGAAGTCGCGTGCCATGGTGATGATGTATAGAGGGCAGGGGACCGCATCGTCAAACCGCCTGAGCACGCCTCGCGTTTCACGTGAAACCAGGTTAATTATCATTATGTTTCAATATACTATATGGTTAATAGAACTTTGGGCCTAATCGCCTGGTAAAAACTTTCCACGAAACTTAATGTGATCTCGATCACCCTATTTGCCGATACAGAACTCCCGGAACACAATATCTAGTATATCTTCGACCCCGACCCGCCCGGTGATACGCCCGAGCGCGCGCACCGCCAAGCGCAGATCTTCGGCCTGGAGTTCGGGAGCGCTGGCGTCCTGCGCACGCCCTAGCGCCGAAACGCAAGATTCGAGCGCGAAGCGATGCCGCGCCCGGGTCAGCAGCGGCGCGGCCGTGTCCGCCGACTCGAGCATGGTGCTCACCCGTTTGGTGAGCGCGGCGAGCAAGGATTGAAGGCCCTCCCCGGTCTTGACCGAGATCGGCCATGGCCTCTCACCCGGCGATCCTTTTCCCCTCGAAAGAGGGAGGTCGAGGGGACGGCCGGCGTCTCTCGCGACGAGATCGATCTTGTTGACCACGACGAGCGTGTCGGCGTCGATCATCGCGACGAGCAAAGGATCGAGTGCCGCCTCGCCTTCGAATGTGGTTGCATCCAAAACCAGAAGTTTGAGATCGGCCGCCTCGGCGCGCGCACGCGCGCGGCGGATTCCTTCCGCTTCGATCGCTCCTTGCGCCGAATCGGCGGCGGTGCCGCTTTCAAAATCGCGCAGGCCCGCGGTGTCGGCCACGACCACCGGATATCCGCCGAGATCGAGCTGCACTTCGATGATGTCGCGCGTCGTGCCGGCGGTCGCCGCGACGATCGCCGCCTCGCGCCGCGCCAGCGCGTTCAGCAGGCTCGACTTGCCGGCGTTCGGCGGGCCGACGATGGCGATCGAGATGCCCTCGCGCAACCGCTCGCCGCGCCGCTCGTCGTCGAGATGCCGGCGGATTTCGCCGACAAGATCGGTAATCACGGGAACCAGCCTGGTCATCAGATCTTGCGGCAGATCTTCGTCGGGAAAATCGATCTCCGCTTCGGCGTGCGCGAGCGCGCGCAAGAGGCGCAATCGCCAGTCCTCGTAGAGGCGGCCAAGCTCGCCCTCGAGCTGGCGCAATGCCTGGCGCGCCTGCGCCGCGGTCTCGGCGGCGACCAGATCGGCAAGTCCTTCGACCTCCGTCAGATCGAGCTTGCCGGCATCGAAGGCGCGCCGCGTGAATTCGCCGGGGGCGGCGGGCCGCAGATCGGCGAGCCGGCCCAGCGCACCGAGCACGCGCTGGACGACCGCGCGGCCGCCATGAAGGTGCAGCTCGGCCATGTCCTCGCCGGTGTAGCTATGCGGCGCGGGGAACCACAGGACGAGCGCCTGATCGAGCGGCGCGCCGGACTCGGGATCGACGAGGCGCGCCCGCGTAGCAAAGCGCGGAACCGGCCGCCAATCGGGCGCCTCGGCAGCGAGTGCCGCCAGCGCCTCGCCGGCGCGGGACCCCGAGACGCGGACGATGGCGATCGCCGCGCGCCCGGCGGCGGTCGATGGCGCAAAGATTGTCGGGGCTGAGCGATCGGTCGCCATGCCCATGCGTATAGGCCAAGCCCCGGCGTTGCCGCTAGGGCGATGGCCGGTTGGCAGGGGCGCCCCGGCCGCGGCTCACGCTGTCGTGGAACATCAACAGCCACGTCGTTCCCGGCGAGAAGCTGCCGCCCGAGTGAGCGCGCCCTCAACTCAAGAGGCCGGCCTGCCGACGCTCGCGGGCAAAAGCGTAGAGGCCGCCGGCGACGATCAGGCCTGCGCCGGCGATGGTCCAGCCGTCGGGGAACTGGCCGAAGACGAGGAAGCCGAATACCGTCGCCCACACCATGAGGCCGTAGCCATAAGGCTGGAGCCTTGAGGCGGGCGCGAAGTCGAGCGCGCGGATGAGCGAAAAATGCGCCAGGCTGCCGAGCAAGGCCGAAAGAAGCAGCCACAGCCAGTCGATCTTGGCCGGCGAGCGCCAGTCGAACGGACCGATCACGCTGAAGAAGACCGCGCCGACGAAGGCCGAGTAGAGCAGCGTCGTGTCGGGTCCGTCGTGCCGGGCGACCGCGCGCAGCATGATCTGATAGAGCGCGAACAGAAGGGCGGCAAACAGCGGCAAGGTGAGCCGCGCGTCGATCACCGCGAAGCCCGGGCGCAAGATCACCAGCACGCCGATGAAGCCGAGCCCGACCGCGACCCAGCGCTGCAGATCGACCCGTTCGCCCAGGATCGGCGCCGCGAGCAGGGTGACGAGAAGCGGGCTCGCCGCGGCGAGCGCGTGCACGTCGGCCATCGGCAGATATTTGAGCGCGACGATGAAGACGCCGATCTCGCCGATGAGGAGAATGCCGCGCATCACCTGCATCCACGGCGCGGCCGAGCGCACGAGCCGCGGCACGCGGCCCGGCCCGGCGATCAGCACCGCGAACACCGCGAAGAACAGGAAGCGGATCCACAGGATCTGGGTGATGGCGTAGGTCTGGCTCAGGTGCTTGTTGATCGCGTCCATCGACGCGAACAGAAACATCGCCAGCAGCATCAGCGCGATGCCGCGTGCGATGCGGGGGTGCGAGGGATGAGCGGCGCCCGTTACGCCAGCTTCGGGTTTCGACGACATGGCTTAGGGGAGTAGCCGATCGGGGCGCCCGCGCGCCAGCGGTCATTTGCGCCCCGCGCCGGACCGCACGACGAGTGCGATCGTCATACTGATTACCGCCGAGGTGGCGTTCGTTCGCCCTTGGGGCGAAAGCTGGTGTAGGCCTCGGTCAAGATCGAGTCGAAATCGTA
>CAZLYV010000138.1:0-7133 GCA_964563665.1 uncultured Acetobacteraceae bacterium | reverse complement strand
TTGTAGAGAATTATGGTATCGTCGCGCGAATGATCGAACACGCCGCCGGCCGCGCCCGCACCGGACGACGGCCCGCGGCATTGGGGCGATTTCGCGACCATGAACGAAGGCGAGGGCGAGAACGAGGCGGCGGCATTGCGCCGGCTGATCGAGCTCGCGCAGGAGCGGACGCGGCGCAATCGGCGCGTTGTCACGGACAATGTCGCCGATCTCTTCTTGTCCCAAGAGGGGAGGCTCAGCGAGCACGAACGCGCGCTGATTGGCGCCATCCTCAATCGGCTGCTCGCCGACATCGAGGCGCGCCTGCGGCGCGAGTTCGCGGGCTGGTTCGCTCGACTCGACCCGCCGCCCGGCGCGCTGGTGACGCTTCTCGGCCAAGCCGAGACCGAACTCGCCCGGCCAATCGTCGCACGCAGTCCAGTCCTTCGCGATTCCCGGCTCATCGAGATCGTCAAGCGGCGGAGTCAAGAACACCTGTTGGTGACGGCGCTCCGCCAACCGCTGCCGCCCGAGGTGGTCGAAGCGATCGCCGACAAGGGCGATGAGAACGCCGTCGAACGGCTCCTCAAGGGCCCCGATCCGGTTTTGTCGCGCCGTGCGCTCGAATATCTCGTCGCCGAATCGCAGCGGATCGACCGCTTCCAGCAGCCCGTTCTGAATCCGGACGATCTACCCCCCGAATTGGCGCGGCGGCTCTATTGGTGGGTGGCGGCCGCGCTCCGTCATGCCATATTATCGAGCGAACAAGCGGATTCGGCCGCGCTCGACGATTGCATCGAAGAGGCGACACGCGCGGCGATCGGCGACGGCGCCGATGCCTCGATCGATCGCAAGGCGGCGCGCCTGGTGGAGGGGCTGGTGGACGCCCAGGAACTTGGGGAACGCTTTCTTGTTCAATGTCTTCGCGGCGGCAAGATGACCCTTTTCGTCGCCGGGTTCGCGCGCCTTGCGCGCCTCGATTGCCATGTCGTGCGCCGCATACTGTTCGATCCCGGATACGAGATGCTGGCGATCGTCTGTCGCGCGATCGGTCTTGAACGCATGACTCTCGCGGCGATCCACGTGCTGGCGCACCAGGACGCCGGCCAACCGGACGCCGTCGCCAGCCTGCGCGAGGCGCTCAAGCTCTTCGATGGCGCGACGCCGGTAAGGGCGCGGGCCGTGCTGCGCCATTTGCGCGCCGACCCCGATTATCTCGACGCGGTATCCTCGATCGTCGGCGGCGGTCGGCCATGACCACCCAGAAGCCCTACGCCGTGCCCCTGCCGTCGCTGATCGACAAGCCGACACAGCTCGTTTCGGGCGTCGGCGGCGCGGCGGTCGACGCCAACGTGCAGGCGGCGCTGGCGCGCGTCGTGATGCAGGAGCTGTCGCCGGTCTTCATCGTCTATCTCGACGGTAACATCCTCTATGCCAACAACAGCTACCTGAGGCTATTCGACCTGAAGCCCGATGACGGCCCGGCGATCGACGCGCACGTCGCCGAGCTCAGGGAAACGGTGGCCGAGATTCTGAGCCAGATGAAGGACGATTCCGGGCGGCTGGTGGTGCAGCGGAGCTTCCCCACCTCGTTGGGCGGTACGCATTTTCGCGTCCAGTATTTCCCGATCTTCGATTCCGGCAGTCGCCTGGTGGCGATCGGCGGCGTCTATTACGACATCACGGCGCAGGTAAGCGCGGTCGACCGGCTGCGCGCGACTCAAGAAAGCTTCAACGACGTTCTTCGCGCGACCTCGGACTGGGTGTGGGAAACCGATGACCAGGGCCGTCTCACCTTCGTATCCGAGCGTATCACCGAGCTCACCGGGCAACCGCCGGCGATGCTGGTTGGGAAGCTGCTCGTTTCGCTTGGAACGGCGCCGGCGGATGCTCCGCGCGGCGACTCGATCGAGGCGGCGCTCGCTGCGCACGCCCCGTTCCGCGGTCGGGCGTTCGCCATCGTCGACCGCGAAGGGCATTCGCGACGTCACCACGTCAGCGGCGTGCCGTTCTTTCATCTGCGGAACGGCCGCTTCTCGGGATTTCGCGGCACCGGCACCGACGTCACCCAGCAGCACATGGCCGAGCGCGCCTCGCTCGACGCGCGGGCCCGGCTCGAGGCGGCGCTCGCCGAGCTCAATCGCAAGAACCTCGATCTCGATCTGGCGCTCGAACGGGCGCGTGTCGCCGCACGCGCCAAGAGCGAGTTTCTTGCCAATATGAGCCACGAGTTGCGCACCCCGCTCAACGCCATCATCGGTTTCGCCGATCTCATTCAACGCCAGCCATTCGGCGCCGATCTGAAACGCTACATGGAATATGGCGGCTATATCCTCAAGGCCGGCAATCATCTGCTGTCGATCATCAATGACGTGCTCGACGTTTCGCGCATCGAAACCGACGGACTAAAGATCGACATCGCGCCAACTACGCTCGGGCCCATTATCGAAAACAGCCTGGCACTTGTCGCCAATCAGGCGAACGCCAAGAACATTCGCGTCGTAACCGATCTGCGTGCGGGCGGCTGCCAGGTGCGAATCGATTCGACCCGCGCGACGCAGGTCCTGGTCAATCTGCTGGCCAACGCGGTGAAGTTCACGCCGCCGGACGGCCGCATCGAGCTGAGCACGGCCCTTTTTGGCGAAGCCTTCGCCGAGGTAAGCGTTACCGACTCGGGCCCCGGAATTCGGCCGGAGTACCAGGACGCGATCTTCGAACCATTCTTCCAGGTACATAAAGAATCCTATACCCGACCCCACGAGGGCGCCGGCCTCGGCCTGCCGATCGCCCGCCAACTTGCCCGACTTATGGGGGGAGACGTGCGGGTCGAGAGCGCACCGGGCAAAGGCAGCCGATTTTCCGCCCTGTTCCGGCTCGCCGGGGTCGGGGACGACGATCGCATCGGCTAGGCACGCCGGTTACGCGGCCGATATACCCATCGCTTGATAGTGGAGCGATGGCGGTGGGGCGGCGTAATCTCTTCCCCCAATGGCGCCAACATCTGCCAAGCGGCACAGACCTGCCCCAGGGGCGATCGGCGATCCCAAACCGGCGATCCGCGAGCGGGCGCTGGCGTTGGGATTCGATGCCGTCGGATTTGCGCCAGCCGCCGTCGGGTACGAAGCGAGGTCGCGGCTCGCCGAATTCGTCGGCCAGGGCCTGCACGGCGACATGGGCTGGCTCGCCGACACGGCCGAGCGGCGGGGCGACCCTCGGGTGCTTTGGCCAGGCGCGCGGAGCGTCGTCGTCCTTGGCGTGAACTACGGTCCGGCGGCCGATCCGCTCGCCAGCCTCGGCCGCAGCGCGCGGGGCACGATCAGCGTCTACGCCCAGGGCCGGGACTATCACGATCTTTTGAAAAAGCGGCTCAAGGCGCTTGCCCGCTGGATCGATCAAACCTTCGCCGCCGAGGTGAAGGTTTTTGTCGACACGGCGCCGGTGATGGAGAAGCTTCTGGCGCAAGCTGGCGCGCTCGGTTGGCAGGGCAAGCATACCAATCTGGTTTCCCGCCAGTTCGGCTCCTGGCTCTTTTTGGGCGAAGTCTTCACATCGCTGGCGCTGGCCCCCGACCCGCCGGACACCGATCATTGCGGGGAGTGCCGCCGTTGCCTGGATGTCTGTCCCACCAAGGCATTCCCCGCCCCCTACCGGCTCGATGCGCGCCGCTGCATCTCGTATCTGACGATCGAGCACAAGGGGCACATCGCGCGCGAGTTCCGGCGCGCGATCGGCAACCGCGTTTACGGCTGCGATGATTGCCTCGCCGTATGCCCGTGGAACAAATTTGCGCGCCGGACGACGGATGCCGAACTATGGGCGCGGGCCGAACTCGCAAGCCCGCGCCTGGCGGATCTGGCGCGGCTCGATGACGCCGCGTTCCGTCAGGTATTCGCCGGCTCGCCGATCAAACGGACGGGGCGCGATCGCTTCGTGCGCAATGTGCTGATCGCCATCGGCAACAGCGGGGATTCATCGCTTGCCGCCGTGGCCCGCGATTGCCTCGACGATGCCTCGCCCCTCGTCCGCGCGATGGCGGCCTGGGCGCTATCATGTCTGCTGACGCCCGCCGCGTTCGCCGCTTTGCGGGAGTCCCATTTCGCTCGCGAGGCCGATCCGGCGGTGCGGGCTGAGTGGCTGGAGGCGCACCAAGCGTGAAGGTTGCGCTGTTCGATTTCAACTTGCCGCCAGATCGCATTGCGCAGCATCCGGTGAGCCCGCGCGATGCGGCGCGGCTGCTGGTGGTGGGACAACGAGAGCTTGAAGATCGCGTGATTCGCGATCTGCCGCGGCTGTTGCGCCGGGGCGATCGCCTCGTCTACAACGACACGCGCGTGATCAAGGCGCGGCTCGACGGGCGGCGAGGTGCTGCCGGGATCGAGGTGACGTTGCACCGACGCCTCGCTGGTGAAACCTGGCGCGCCTTCGCGCGGCCGGCCAAGAAGCTCAAAGCCGGCGACGTGATCGAATTTGCACCCGGGTTTTCGGCCGAGACAGGCGCGAAAGGCGAGGGCGGCGAGGTCACTCTCGTCTTCAGCCTTTCCGGCGCCGTGCTCGACGCCGCGCTCGAGCGGCATGGGCGGATGCCGCTGCCGCCCTACATCAAGCGGGCGCGCGGCGGCGACCGGCACGACGATACCGACTACCAGACGGTCTGGGGAAAAAGAGCCGGGGCCGTGGCGGCCTCGACCGCCGGATTCCATTTCACCGAGCAATTGCTGGCCGAACTCGAGGCCGCTGGAATCACGCGGACGGCATTGACGCTCCACGTCGGGGCCGGCACCTTTCTTCCCGTGAAGGTCGACGATACACGCGATCACAAGATGCATTCGGAATGGGGCGAACTCACGGCGCATGCGGCCGAGGAAATCAATACGACGCGCGCCGCCGGCGGCCGGATCGTCGCCGTCGGAACGACGGCGCTACGCGTGCTCGAAGCGGTGGCCGATGAATCCGGCCGCGCAAAACCATGGTCGGGCGAGACCGACCTATTCATAACCCCCGGGTATCGATTCAAGGCGGTCGATCTGATGCTCACCAACTTTCATCTGCCGCGATCGACCTTATTGATGCTGGCCGCTGCGTTCGCAGGGCCGCAGCGGATCAGGACGGCTTATGCGCACGCCGTCGCGCACGGCTATCGCTTTTACTCTTATGGCGATTGCTGCCTGCTGTATCCGGCTGGAGCCGTGGGATGAGCGTGGAACGGTTCACCCTTGTCGGTGAGGACGGCCAAGCGCGGCGCGGCCGGCTCGCAACGGCGCACGGCACCGTCGAAACGCCGGCTTTCATGCCGGTCGGCACGGCCGGCACGGTGAAGGCGATGACGCCGGAAGACGTCAGGGCGGCCGGCGCCGAGATCATCCTCGCCAATACCTATCATCTGATGCTGCGTCCGGGGGCCGAGCGGATCGCGCGGTTGGGCGGGTTGCACCGCTTCATGAATTGGCCGGGGCCGATCCTCGCCGATTCCGGCGGCTACCAGGTAATGTCGCTCTCGAGTCTGCGCAAGATCGACGAAACGGGAGTCACGTTTCAGTCGCATCTAGACGGCTCGCGTCATGTCCTCAGCCCCGAGCGCTCGATCGAGATCCAGCGGCTGCTCGACGCCGACATCACCATGGCCTTCGACGAGTGCACCGCATTTCCAGCAAGCGAAGCCGAGGCGTCCGCGTCGATGCGGCTGTCGATGCGCTGGGCGCGCCGCTCGCGCGACGCCTTCGCGCTCCGCCCGGGCTATGGGCTGTTCGGGATCGTCCAGGGCGGGATGTATCCGGCCTTGCGCGAGGAATCGGCGAATGCGCTGGTCGCTATCGGCTTCGACGGCTACGCGATCGGCGGGCTCGCGGTCGGCGAAGACGCCGAGACGCGCAATGCCATGCTCGATGCGACGGTACGCTTCCTGCCCGCCGGGCGCCCACGTTACCTGATGGGCGTCGGCAAGCCGGCCGATATCGTTGCAGCGGTTCAGCGCGGCGTCGACATGTTCGATTGCGTTCTGCCGACGCGCTCGGGGCGCACCGCGCAGGCCTTCACGAGGACCGGCGCGCTGAACTTGCGGAATTCCCGCCACGCCGAAGACGACCGGCCGCTCGATGCCGATTGCCGATGCGCCGCATGCACCGGCTATTCGCGGGCCTATCTCCATCATCTGGTCAAGTCCGGCGAGATTTTGGGCGCCATGCTGCTGACACGCCACAACATCACCTACTACCAGGATTTGATGGCCGGGCTTCGCCTTGCAATCGAGACCCGCACGCTTGGGGCCCACATCGCCGAATTCAAGCGTCTGCAAACCCTGGGCGACGTCCCGGCACGCGGGCCGGCGCGGCCATGAACGTGAAACGAACCGGATTGGCGGCCATCGCCGTTCTTCTGTTTGCGGCGATGACGCGCGCGCTTGGCGCACCGAGCGACGATCTCGATCTCGTGGCGATTCCCGGCGGTGCGGTCGTCATGGGTGATCGGGACGGTGAGCCCGACGAAGCGCCGCACCCGGGCGTCGTCGGCCCGTTTCGCCTGATGCGTTTCGAGGTCACCAACCGGCAGTTTTCCCGTTTCGTCGTCCAGTCCGGCCATCGCACCGATCCCGAGCGCTCCGGGGAAGGCTATGTGTGGACCGATCGCTGGCGCGCCGTTGCGGGCGCCGATTGGCGCCGCCCGGCCGGTCCGCAAAGCACGCTCGAGGGGCTCGACGACCATCCGGTGGTCCAGGTCTCGTCAACCGACGCGGCGGCATTCTGCGCCCATTACGGCCTGCGTCTGCCGAGCGACGAAGAATGGGAATTCGCGGCGCGCGGGTCCGACGGGCGGCGCTTTCCCTGGGGCAACGCGCCCCCCGAGGAGCAAGGGCGCCGGCGGGCGAATTTCGGTTCGCTCAAATGCTGCGCGCCCGATGCCGGCGACGGATATCTCCGCACCGCGCCGGTCGGCCGGTTTCCGTCGGGCGCATCGCCCTTCGGCCTCCATGACCTGGCGGGGAATGTCTGGGAGTGGACGGGAAGCCGCTTTCCCGGACGGCCCGAGGAGGTTGCTTTGCGCGGCGGCGGGTGGGGCAACGATGCCTATGGCCTGCGCGCCTCGTATCGCCACGGCAATCCGCCCGACATCGGACTGGACATGGTCGGCTTCCGTTGCGCCGGCGAGGGCGCCGACTA
>CAZLYV010000137.1:0-7150 GCA_964563665.1 uncultured Acetobacteraceae bacterium | reverse complement strand
ACCAGACTTTACGCGGGCCGCGCGGGTTGGCGGGCGGCGCGCGGCGAGCGGAAAATAGGAGTGTAGCTCAATTGGTAGAGCACCGGTCTCCAAAACCGGGGGTTGGGGGTTCGAGCCCCTCCACTCCTGCCAGTTTCGGCGACGGCCCGGCTTCAGTAAAGGCAGCGTGAACATCCCCCGATCGAGACAGGCTTACCCGAGTTTTGATAGCGAGACGAGATGAACGGCAATACCGAGAAGACAACGCGCATCAGCCCAGGCGAGTTCATTCGCCAGGTCCGCCAGGAAATGGCCAAGGTCACTTGGCCCACGCGCAAGGAGACCTTGGTCACCACCGCGATGGTGTTCGCGATGTCGGTCCTGGCCGCGATCTTTTTCTTCCTCGTCGATCAGATCCTGTCCTTGGGTGTGCGGCAAATCCTCGGCTTGGGGGCCTGACGGCGATGACCGCGCATTGGTACGTGCTGCATGTCTACTCGGGCTTCGAGAAGAAGGTCGCGGCCTCGATCAAGGAGCAGACGCGCCAGCACGGCGTGGAAAGCCTGATCCAGGAAGTGCTGGTGCCGATCGACAGCGTCGTCGAGGTCCGTAAGGGAAACAAGAAGGTCAACGCCGAGCGCAAGTTCTTTCCCGGTTACGTGCTGGTGAAGATGGATATGACCGACGAGACCTGGCACCTGGTGAAGAACACGCCCAAGGTCACCGGGTTTCTCGGCGGTCGCGGCCGGCCTTCGCCGATCACCGAGAGGGAGGCCGACCGTCTGCTGCGCCAGATCAAGGAAGGAATCGAACGGCCCAAGCCGTCGATCACCTTCGAGATCGGCGAGCAGGTCAAGGTTTCCGACGGTCCGTTCACCTCGTTCAACGGGCTCGTCGAGGACGTCGACGAAGAGAAGGGGCGGCTCAAGGTTTCGGTGTCGATTTTCGGCCGCCCGACCCCGGTCGAACTCGAGTATTCGCAGGTGGAGAAGTTGTGACGATTTGACGCCGCGGCAATGCGAACCCCTCGTCCCGACACTTTCCCGGTTGGGAAGGGGGAGATTGTCCGCAGCAACCGGCGGCGGGCCCTTGGGGAAGCTGGCGAAATGACCGGGTCGCACCGCTAGGGGCGCGGACCGGGAGCCGAAAGGAAGACGTAAACGATGGCAAAAAAAATTGTCGGCTATATCAAACTGCAGGTCCCCGCGGGCCAGGCGAATCCTTCGCCGCCGATTGGTCCGGCGCTGGGTCAGCGCGGCTTGAACATCATGGAGTTTTGCAAGCAGTTCAACGCCCAGACGCAGAAAATGGAGCCCGGTACGCCGATCCCGGTGACGATTGCCGCCTATGGCGATCGCACGTTCTCCTTCACCATGCGACAGCCGCCGGTGTCCTGGTTCATCAAGCGCGCCGCCAAGGTCGAGAGCGGTTCGAAGACCCCGGGTCGCGAGTCCGCCGGCAAGATCACCATGGCCCAGATCCGCGAGATCGCGGAAAAGAAGATGGCCGACCTCAACTCCCACGATGTGGACGCCGCCGCGCGCATGCTCGCTGGTTCGGCGCGCTCGATGGGCCTCGAAGTGGTGGAGTAGGACGATGACGCACATCGGCAAACGCATGGCGAAGGCCAATGAAGACATCGACCGCGACAAGAGCTATCCGATCGCCGAGGCGGTCAAGATGGTGAAAGGGCGGGCGGGAGCGAAATTCGACGAGACGATCGAGCTGGCGATGACGCTCGGGGTCGATCCGCGGCATGCCGACCAGGCGGTGCGCGGGGTCGTGGCGCTGCCCAGCGGCACCGGTAAAAAGATTCGCATCGCGGTCTTCGCCAAGGGCGACAAGGCGAAGGAAGCTCAAGCCGCAGGCGCCGACATCGTCGGCGCGGATGATTTGGCCGAGAAGGTGCTTGCCGGCCAGATCGACTTCGACCGCGTCATCGCGGCGCCCGACATGATGGGCGTCGTCGGCAAGCTCGGCAAAGTGCTGGGCCCACGCGGGCTCATGCCAAATCCGAAGCTTGGCACGGTGACGCCCAACGTCGCACAGGCGGTCAAGGACGCCAAGGGGGGCCAGGTGCAGTTCCGGGCCGACAAGACCGGCAACGTGAACGTCGGCGTCGGCAAGGCGAGCTTCAGCGAGGAGGCGCTGGTGGCCAACGTCGCCGCGTTCCTCCAGGCAATCCAGCGCGCGCGGCCGTCGGGGGTCAAAGGGACCTACATCAAGAAGGTGACGCTGTCCTCGACCATGGGACCCGGGATCAAGATCGATGTCGGGGTTTATGGCGGCGCCACGCAGCAGGCCGCCGAATAGAAGATTCCGTCGTTCCGCCGCCGGCGATTGCCGGTAGCGGGGCGGCGGTGGCAAGGGGCCGTACAGGGGCGAATTCGTTCGCTCGTGGACGGTCCGGATAGGGACGGAGGCTTTTTAGACGAAAATCTTCCGTCCGTCCTGTCCGAGACTGCAGGTGCCGCGCTCTTGCGCGCTCCCCTCAAGGGAGACGAGGAGCCGGCGTAATCATCCGTCGATCGAGACGGACGGCCTGCATAGACAGAGGTCGAACCGGATCTGGAATGCCGCGCTCGCGCGGAACTCCGGCGAAGGGATTGAACTTCTGGGACAGGTCGAGTGGCTCTCGTCTGTCCCGCTTTGGGTCGACGGAGCCAGGTGCAACCGGTTCGTCCGGGCCGCGTCCAAAAGGCGCGGGTTGGATGGGCCACTTAGCGGAGACGATCCGTGGACCGATCGCAGAAGGAAAAGCTGATCGCCTCGCTGAACAAGACCTTCAAGGACGCCGAGCTCGTCGTCGTGACGAAGCAGGCGGGCTTGACGGTCGCCGAAGTCACCGACCTGCGTCGGCAGATGAGGGCAGCGGGCGCCAGCTTCAAAGTCGCGAAGAACCGGCTCACGCGTCGCGCGCTGGAAGGAACACGCTTCCAGCAGATCTCGGCCTTGTTCAAGGGCCCGACCGCCATCGCCTTCGGCCGCGACCCCGTCGCGGCGGCGAAGGTCGCGGTCGAGTACGCGAACAAGAACGAGAAGCTGACCATCGTCGGCGGCGGCCTCGGCGAGCGAATGCTCGACGTGGCCAGCGTCAAGGCGCTGGCAACCTTGCCCTCGCTCCCCGAGATGCGGGCACGGCTGCTTGGCGTTGTTGTCGCCCCGGCGACGAAACTCGCCATGGTCATCAAGGCCCCGGCGAGCCAGCTCGCGCGCGTCATCGACGCCAACGCCAGGAAGCAAGGCGAGGCGGCGTAAGCGCCGGAACGCATCAATCCCGAAGTTCAAGTCAAGGAGACTGATCCAATGGCCGATCTTGCCAAAATGGTTGAAGACCTTTCGAAACTGACCGTCCTCGAGGCGGCGGAGCTTGTGAAGTTGCTGGAAGACAAATGGGGCGTGTCGGCGGCGGCTCCCGTCGTCGTCGCCGCCATCGCCGCGGCGGCAGGTGGTGCAGCCGGGGCGCCGGCCGTGGAACAGACCGAGTTCACGGTGATCCTTGCCGCTGTCGGCGACAAGAAGATCAACGTCATCAAGGAGGTCCGCGCGATCACCGCGCTTGGCCTCAAGGAAGCGAAGGACTTGGTCGAAGGCGCACCCAAGACCGTCAAGGAGGGTGTCAACAAGGACGAAGCTGCAAAGATCAAGAAGCAGCTCGAGGACGCCGGCGCAACCGTCGAGATCAAATAAGGCGGTACGCGCGATACGGCATCCGACCGGCGGTCGGTGCAGGCTCGCCGGGCGACGATCTGTCGCCGGCCGGCGGCGCCGGCCGGACCGGTCCCAGCGGTCGGGTGCGATGCGAATCTCGTGGGTGGGACTGGGCGTGGTCTGATTAGGGGCGTGGCGCCGGCGATCGGCGCTAATTAAGGTGAATGAGGAGTTCCATGGTGCATTCTCTCGTGGGTCGGAAGCGCATTCGCAAGACGTTCGGGCGCATCCCCGATGTCGCCCCGATGCCGAACCTGATCGAAGTGCAGATGAGCTCCTACAAAGCCTTTCTGCAGATGGGCACGCCGTCCGACCAGCGTAAGCCGGCCGGCCTGCACGAAGTCTTCCGCTCGGTCTTTCCGATTCGGGATTTTTCCGAGCGCGCACAGCTCGATTTCGTACGCTACGAGCTCGAGGCGCCCAAGTATGACGTCGAGGAGTGCCAGCAGCGCGGCATGACGTTTGCCGCGCCGCTCAAGGTGACGCTGCGGCTGGTCGTCTGGGACATCGACGAGGAAACCGGCGCGCGCTCGATCCGCGACATCAAGGAACAAGACGTCTACATGGGCGATATGCCGCTCATGACGGACAAGGGCACCTTCATCATCAACGGCACCGAGCGCGTCATCGTCTCGCAGATGCATCGCTCGCCCGGCGTCTTCTTTGACCATGACAAGGGAAAGACTCATTCCTCCGGCAAGTATCTGTTCGCCGCGCGAGTCATTCCGTATCGCGGTTCGTGGCTGGACTTCGAGTTTGACGCCAAGGACCTGGTTTACGTGCGGATCGACCGGCGCCGCAAGCTGCCGGCGACGACCTTCCTGTTGGCGCTCGAGGAGGACTATTCGAAGACGCCGGCAACGGGCGAGCGGCGCGGCATGGCGGCCGAGGAGATTCTTGGCCGCTTTTATGACCAGGTGGTCTTCACGCTGGGCAAGAAGGGCTGGAAGACGGGCTTCAACCCGGACCGCCTGCGCGGAGCCAAACTGACCGGCGATCTGGTCGACGCCAGAAGCGGAAAAGTGCTCGCCGAGGCGGGGGCCAAAATGACTCCACGGCTCTCGCGCAAGCTGAAGGAGGACGGGGTTCAGGAGGTCCTGGCGACCGCCGAAGATCTCATGGGCCGCTATGTCGCCATCGACATCATTAACGAAAAAACCGGCGAAATTTTCGTCGAGGCGGGGGACGAGCTGACGGCGGTCAATCTCAAGGCGCTCGAGGACGCCGGCGTCGCGACAATTCCGACGCTGCATATCGACCATATCACGGTCGGCCCGTATATTCGCAACACCCTCAAGGCGGACAAGAACACGACGCGCGAGGAAGCGTTGATCGAGATTTACCGCGTCATGCGGCCGGGCGAGCCGCCAACGCTGGAGACCGCCGAGACGCTGTTCAAGAATTTGTTCTTCGAGCCCGAGCGCTACGACCTGTCGGCGGTGGGCCGCGTCAAGATGAATTCAAGGCTCAGCCTCGACTGCGCAGATACGGTGCGCATCCTGCGCAAGGACGACATCCTCAGCATCATCAAGGTGATGGTCGGGTTGAAGGACGGGCGCGGAGAGATCGACGACATCGACCACCTCGGCAACCGCCGCGTGCGCTCGGTGGGCGAGCTGATGGAGAATCAGTATCGCGTCGGACTCTTGCGCATGGAGCGGGCGATCCGCGAGCGCATGTCGACGGTCGAGATCGACTCGGTGATGCCGCACGATCTGATCAACGCCAAGCCGGCGGCGGCGGCGGTGCGCGAGTTCTTCGGCTCGAGCCAGCTCTCGCAGTTCATGGACCAGACCAACCCGCTGTCCGAGATCACCCATAAGCGCCGCCTCTCGGCGCTGGGGCCCGGTGGGCTCACGCGCGAGCGCGCGGGCTTCGAGGTGCGCGACGTTCACCCGACCCACTACGGCCGCATCTGCCCGATCGAGACGCCGGAAGGCCCGAACATCGGCCTGATCAACAGCCTCGCGACCTACGCGCGGGTCAATCAGTACGGCTTCATCGAAAGCCCGTATCGGCGCGTGCGCAACGGCAAGCTTGCCGATGAGGTGGTTTATCTGTCGGCGATGGAGGAGAGCAAGTACAACATCGCCCAGGCGAACATCGAGGTCGATGCGCGCGGCCGGATCGTGCCCGAGCTGGTGAGCTGCCGTCGCGGCAGCGATTTCGTGCTCGTCAAGCCGGAGCAGATCGACTTCATGGACGTTTCGCCCAGACAGCTTGTGTCGGTGGCGGCGGCGCTCATTCCGTTCCTTGAGAACGACGACGCCAACCGCGCGCTCATGGGCTCCAACATGCAGCGCCAGGCGGTGCCGCTGATCCGCGCCGAGGCGCCGCTGGTCGGCACCGGCATGGAGTCGGTGGTGGCGCGCGATTCGGGCGCCGCCATCGTCGCCCGGCGTTCGGGCGTCGTCGACCAGGTCGACGCGACCCGCATCGTCGTTCGCGTAACCGAGGAGACCTCGCACACCGCCTCGGGCGTGGACATTTTCAATCTGCTCAAGTTCCAGCGCTCGAACCAGAATACCTGCATCACCCAGCGGCCGCTGGTGAAGAAGGGAGACATGGTGAAGGCGGGCGACATCATCGCCGACGGACCATCGACGCATTTGGGCGAGCTCGCGCTTGGCCGCAACGTGCTCGTCGCGTTCATGCCGTGGAACGGTTACAACTTCGAGGACTCCATCCTCATCTCCGAACGGATCGTTTCGGACGACGTCTTTACCTCGATCCATATCGAGGAATTCGAGGTGATGGCGCGCGACACCAAACTCGGCCAGGAGGACATCACCCGCGATATCCCGAACGTCGGCGAGGAAGCTCTCAAGAACCTCGATGAGGCGGGCATCGTCTACATCGGCGCCGAGGTCAAGCCAAGCGACATCCTGGTCGGCAAGGTCACGCCGAAGGGCGAATCGCCGATGACGCCGGAGGAGAAGCTGCTCCGCGCGATCTTCGGCGAGAAGGCGTCCGATGTGCGCGACACGAGCCTGCGCCTGCCGCCGGGAGTCTCGGGCACGATCGTCGAGGTCCGCGTGTTTTCGCGCCGTGGCGTCGACAAGGATGAACGCGCGCTGGCCATCGAGCGGGCAGAAATCGAGCGACTGGCCAAGGACCGCGACGACGAGAAGGCGATTCTCGAGCGCAGCTTTTATAGCCGCTTGCGCGAACGCCTTCACCACCAGACGGTGGCGGGCGGTCCCAAGGGGCTCAAGGCCGGCATTCGGATCGGTAACGAGGTGTTCGAGGAGTTCACGCCGGGCCAGTGGCGGCAGATCACGGTCAAGAACGACAAGGTGATGACCGAGATCGAGGGTTTGAAGAGCCACTTCGACGAGAGCGTCAAGGCGCTCGAGGCGCGCTTCGAGAACAAGGTCGAGAAGCTGCAGCGCGGCGACGAGCTGTCGCCCGGCGTGATGAAGATGGTCAAGGTCTTCGTCGCGGTGAAGCGCAAGCTGCA
>CAZLYV010000136.1:2330-7459 GCA_964563665.1 uncultured Acetobacteraceae bacterium | reverse complement strand
CGCTAGCTTTCGTGGTATGGATTCTTGCTCAGCCGAAGGGCGAAGCGGATGACGACGCCCGGCAACTTGAAGGTGTCGCGAATACCATTGGCGAGATAGCGCGAATAATCTTCGGGTAATCGCGTGAGCCTGGTGCCGAAAATAGCGAAGGTGGGCGGACGGGTGGTGGTTTGGCGAATGAAGCGGAGCCGCGGCCGATGCCGGCCGACCATCGGCGGTGGATGCGCCTCCACCGCGCCTTCGAGCCATCGGTTGAGCTTTTGCGTCGGCAATTCGGCGTTCCAGATTTCGTGCGACGCCACCACGGCTTTCATCAGCTCGTCGAGCTTCCGGCCCTGGAGTGCCGCGATGGTGACGAAGGGAACGCCCCTTACTTGCGGCAGCGACGTCTCGATCCGGTCGCGCAAGTTGCGGAGCGCTTTTTGCGGCTCATCGATCAAGTCCCATTTGTTGACCGCGATCACCAGGGCGCGCCCCTCCTCGGCGGCAAGCCGGGCGATCTGCAAGTCCTGCCGCTCGAGCATCACCGCCGCATCGAGGACCAGGATGACGACCTGCGCCGCGCGGATCGTCCGGAGCGTATCGCGGGTCGAAAGCTGCTCGAGCCGCTCGACGATGCGCGCTTTCTTGCGCAGGCCCGCCGTGTCAATCAACGCGAACGCGCGCCCGCGCCACGACCACGGCACCTCGATCGCGTCGCGCGTGATGCCCGGCTCGGGGCCGGTCAGCACCCGCTCCTCGCCGAGCAGCCGGTTCACCAGCGTCGATTTGCCGACGTTGGGGCGGCCGACGACGACGAGACGGATCGGGCGCGCCGACAGATCTTCCTGTGTTGCGGTTTCCGCGCCCTCGACATCCTCGCCGATGAATGCATCGCTCGGCGCGAGACCGCATAACGCCCGGTGAAGATCGGCGAGGCCCTCGCCGTGTTCGGCCGATATCGGCACCGGCTCGCCGAACCCCAGTCCATGCGCCTCGGCGATCCCGGCAAGCGCGGCATTGGCGCTTTCGCACTTATTGGCGACGACGATGACTGGGCGGCCGAGCTTCCTGAGCCAGCCGGCAAAATGCCGGTCGAGCGGAGTGAGCCCCGCGCGCGCATCGATGAGAAACAGCACCGCGTGCGACCCCAGCACCGCCCGCTCGGTATGCGCGCGCATGCGCATCTCTAAGGACCGCGGGCCGGCCTCGTCGAGGCCAGCGGTGTCGATCAATCGGAATTCGAGATCGCCCAGGCGCGCTTCGCCCTCGCGGCGGTCGCGCGTCAGCCCCGGAGCGTCGTCGACCAGCGCCAGCCGTCGGCCGACAAGTCGATTGAACAGCGTCGACTTGCCAACGTTCGGTCGCCCGATGATGGCGAGCGTGAACGGCATGACGTGGAAACTACCGCAGGGCCAGCAGCGACGCGCTATCGGTGAGCACGTATATGGTGCGATCGGCGATGATCGGTGTCACGCTGACCGCCGAGGGCAGGCTCCGCTGGCTGACGATTTCGCCGGTCTGCGGCGAAAGCACGACGGCCTGGCCCTCCGAGCTGGCGACAAACAGCTTGTCGCCGGCCAGCACCGGCCCGGTCCAGACGACGACGCCGCGCTTGTTCTTTTCATCGCGGTAGTGCTGCAATTTCCGCACCCAGCGAACCCGCCCGTCGCGGCGCAAAAGGCAGACAACCTCGCCCTCGACCGTGGTCACGAACAGAAAGTCGCCGGCGACCCACGGCGTGTAAAGGCTGCCGAAGTTCTGCTCCCAGATCCGCCCGCCGGAGCGCAGATCGATCGCGGCGATCCGCCCGCTGTGGCTCGCGACATAGACGACGCCGCGATCGACAACCGGAAAGCCGCGAATATCGGCGAGCGCCGACACCGCATCGGCCCTCAGCGCGCCAGCAAGCGATTCCGCCCACAGCACGCGTCCATTGTCGCCACGCAGCGCGAACAGCTCACCCGAGGAATAGGCGGAGAGCACCACGTTTCCGGCGAGCGCCGGGCTCGATCCGCCGTAGATACCGGCCGACTCCGTGATACCGGAATGAGACCACAGTTTGCGCCCGCTTTCCGCATCAAGCGCGTGGGTTTGGTTGTCGGCGCTGATCAAATAGACCCGGCCGCCGCCGACCGTCGGGCCGCCACGGATCGGCGCGGTTACGTTCTGGCGCCAGATCTCCTTGCCGGTGTCGCCATCGAGCGCGAGCACTTGCGCAAAGCCGGTGCTGACGTAGAGGCGGCCATTGTCGTAAGCGACGCCGCCCCCGGTTCCGCCGCTGTCGTCGCTCTCGGGGTTGACGTCGATCCGCCATAAGGTGCTGCCGGTCGCGGCGTCGAAGGCGCTGAGCTGTGCGCGCGCATCGAGGGCGTAAACCCGGCCCGCCACGACCACGGGCGCCGAGGTGATCCGGCCGTCGCGGCTTGCCCCGCTGCCGGCGCTCGTGCGCCAGGCGGTTTCGAAGCCGCCGCCGGCGAGAACCTGCATCGCGTGGCCGGGCGAGCCGCCGGGCTGCGGCCAATTCGCGTTCACCACCGGCTCGGGCAGAACCACCTGCACATTCGAAATCCGCGTGTCGGGCTCGATCGCGCGCGATTCGGCGATCACCGCGATGCGCTCTCCGGAAAGTGGCGTTTTGGTCGGGCCTCCAAACCAGTCAAACGCTCCGCACCCGGCGAGTGCAAGCGATAGTCCGATCAGCGCCGCGGTCCGGCCTCTAAGCATGATGTTCGGCTCCCTGGGCAATCAGCCGGCAAGCGCGGCCAGCATCTCGGCCGCCCGAGCGCGTAGCGAAGCGGGCGCCGCCGGATCGTCGGCGATCTTGGCGTAGAGTTCGCGCGCTTTCGCCGCGTCGCCGCCGCGCGCAGCCGCGAGCGCGGAAAGCTCGAGCGCGGTGTAACGCCATGGGCTGTTCGCACCAGCCAGCGCGGCCAATTGCCGATCGATACCGGCGGGGTCGAGATTATCGAGATCGTTGAGCGTGGCCAACACCTGGGCGATGTCACGAATCTCGCGCTCGACGCCCGAGTCCGCCGTCAGCGCCCGGTAAATCGCCAGCGCGCCAGCGACGTCGCCGCTTTGCGCCATGATCGCCGCCTGGCGTAGCCGCGCGAGCTGGGCATATCCGGGACGCCCGTCCCTGACGATCGCGCCAAACGCCGCAAGCGCCTGCGCCGTACTTCCCTTCGCCTGCAGCTCGCTGGCCGCCGCAAAGCGCGCCGCCTCGGCGTAGATCTGCTTGCGGTCGTAGTCGCGCCACGCGACGAACCCAGCCGTTGCGATGACGACGACGACCGCCGCCCCGACGACGTAGTTGCCGTAGCGCTTCCACAGCTGGAACGCGCGATCGCGTCTTACGTCCTCGTCGACTTCGGTGAAAATGTCCGCCACTGCGATTGCTCCTCAAGCTGTCGTGGGCGATCGCCTGGGCGGCGCTACCATAGCCGCTGCGCGCGCTTCGTGCAAACTTCGCATATGACCCTCAAAACGCCTGCTAATCAGCTGATTATATTAATAATTTCTCATTTACGAAACACGTCAAGCGGCACGCCATTTGATCGAGCAGCCCATGCTCGGCGTCTGTGCCTTCGGGCCGCGCCCTGTGGCGGCGATTTCCATCATCGCCGCGAAAAGCTCGCGCCGCGCGCCGGGCACCTCGCTCTTGCCGCCAGCGTCGATCCGGCCGCGGTACTGCAGCTCGAGATCGCCATTGAAGCCGAAGAAATCCGGCGTACACACGGCGTCATATGCGCGCGCCACGACCTGCGCGCGGTCGATGACGTAGGGAAACGCAATGCCGTGCTCGCGCGCGAAACGCTTCATGTTGTCGAACGAATCGTCAGGGTAGGCTTCGACATCGTTCGGCATGATCGCGATTGCGCCGATGCCGTGCGGGCTCAATTCCTTGGCGTCGCGCACGACACGTGCGATGGCGCCTTTGACGTAAGGGCAGTGGTTGCAGATGAACATCACCAACGCGCCCTTGGGCCCCGGTATATCGGCGAGCCGCCAGGTCTTGCCGTCGACACCTTCGAGCGCAAAGTCGACCGCCTTCCATCCGAGAGTGACACCTGGCGTAGCGACCGCCATTTTCCTGCCCTCCCAAGCGTTGCCGCCCAAGCGGCCTCGATTGTCGTTCGCCGATGATATAGTCCGCCGGACACGCTTTGCGCCAGCCCAAATACCGCCCTGCGAAGGGCACCGCCGGCATCTGGACTTGGCCTTGAAAATCGGCGAAACTTCAATCGGGTGCGACGTTTTGTTGCGATGGATTATCGCCTGCCCCATGGTTCGTTAAGCAAGATATGTCCAAGCTGCTCCGCCTCGCCGATTACCGGCCCTCGAGCGGGCGCGTGTTCTTCGAGCGGACCGAACTTCGCAAGCTACTGGCGGTCTATTCCGAGCGGGTCGCCCGCGGAGAGTGGCGCGACTACGCCATCGACCAGCGGCCCGATATGGTGGCGTTTGCGGTGTTCCGCAGCTCCTATGACTGGCCGCTGTTCGTCATTGCCAAGACCCGCGCCGGCGCTCGAAAGTCCGGACGCTGGGTCGTCTCGGCTGGGCCGCAGCGACTGATCCAGGGCCGCAGTATCGAAGACGTACTCGCCGTGTTTGCCGAGAAGCCGCAATTGGCGTGATCCGGACGGTCGGCTCACGCGCCTTCGAGCGCGCCGGTTATCCGCGCGGGGCGAGCCGCGTGCGCAAGAACCACAGCACGACTGCCGCGAGCAACGTCATCCACGCCTTGCCGACGACCTGGCCGGCGAGAAACTGCAGGCTGCCGAAAGCAAGCGACAGAAAGATGACGCTGTCGGCCAGCAGACCGACGGTGTTCGATAGCGTGACGGCGGCGATCCAGTTGCGTCGGCGCAAGGGCGTATAGACCGCGAAGTCGAGCATTTCGGAGACCAGAAACGCCACGCCGCTCGCCAGCGCGAATTGCGGCGAGAGCAACGCCGAGATGGCGGCGCCGGCAATAATGGCGAGCGCGGTGGCCAGTCGGCCATAGCGTTCCTGCACCAGGTCGCGAAACGTGAAGGCGAGTCCGGCGAAATACACGCCGGCCGGCGCGATCAGGCCGAATCCCACCGCTACGGGTCCGAATTCGACGATCGCCCAGTTGGCGAGAAAGATCGTCGCGATGTAGC
>CAZLYV010000136.1:0-2230 GCA_964563665.1 uncultured Acetobacteraceae bacterium | reverse complement strand
ACTTCGTTGATGATCCGTGTCGCGCAGGCGGCCAAGAACTCGTGGCTGAACGGATAGCTGTCGGCGGTCATGCCGTCGCTCGAGGTAACGGCGCGCAAGGCGCACACGTGGTCGTACGAGCGCGCGTCGCCCATCACGCCCACCGTCTTCACCGGCAGCAACACCGCGAAGGCCTGCCAGATCGCGTCGTAGAGCCCGGCGCGGCGAATCTCGTCGAGATAGACCGCATCCGCCCGGCGCAAGATGGCGAGCTTTTCGGCCGTTACCTCGCCCGGCACGCGGATGGCGAGACCGGGTCCGGGAAAGGGATGCCGGCCGACCAGTCGGTCGGGAAGCCCGAGCTCGCGGCCGAGCGCACGCACCTCATCCTTGAACAATTCGCGCAAAGGCTCGAGCAGCTTCAGCTTCATCCGCTCAGGGAGTCCGCCGACATTGTGGTGCGACTTGATGGTGACGCTGGGTCCGCCGGCAAACGACACCGATTCGATGACGTCGGGGTAGAGCGTGCCCTGGGCGAGAAACTCGGCGCCGCCGATTTTGTGCGCCTCCTGGTCAAATACATCGATGAATGTGGCGCCGATGATCTTGCGCTTTTGCTCGGGATCGCTGACGCCCCGCAGATGCCCAAGAAAGAGCGCCCGCGCGTCGCGCTGGACGAGCGGAATGTTGTAGTGGCCGCGAAACAGCTCCACCACTTCCTCCGCCTCGCCGTGGCGCAAAAGCCCGTGATCGACGAAAATGCACGTGAGTTGATCGCCGATCGCCTCATGGATCAGTACGGCGGCAACCGAGGAATCGACCCCGCCCGACAGCCCGCAGATCACCCGACTTTCGCCGACTCGCGCACGGATGCGCTCGATCGCCTGACGCCGGAAGGTCGCCATCGTCCAGTCGCCGCGGCAACTTGCGACGCGATGGGTGAAATTCTTGAGGAGCGCGCCGCCTTGCGGGGTGTGAACGACCTCGGGGTGAAACTGAACGCCATAAAAGCGGCGCGCGTCATCGGCGATCGCCGCGAAGGGCGCGCCGTCGCTGGTGGCGACGGTGCGAAACCCCGGCGGCAGCGCCACCACCCGATCGCCGTGGCTCATCCACACCTGCTCGCGCGCACCCTTGGGCCACAGCCCCTCGAACAGCTTGCAGTCGTCGACCACGATGATGAACGCGCGGCCAAATTCGCGGTGATCGGAACCCTCGACCTTGCCGCCGAGCTGGTCGCACATCGTCTGCTCGCCGTAGCAGATGCCGAGCACCGGCACCCCGGCGCTGAACACCCAGTCGGGCGCCCGCGGCGTTTCGGCGCTGGTGACCGAGGCGGGTCCGCCGGAAAGGATGATCGCGCGCGGCCCGAAGTCGGCGAGCCGGTCTTGGGCGGCGTTGAACGGGTGAATTTCGCAATAGACCCCGTTCTCGCGCAGGCGCCGGGCGATCAGTTGGGTCACCTGGCTGCCGAAATCGAGAATCAGAACTTTATCGGTCACGGATGCGGCCGCGAAACGCTCGAATCGCCGGTTGGGAGGGGCGAGTGATAGCCCGGAATCAGGTGGCCGAACAAGACCCGATGCGGGTGATCGCGCGTCGCAGATCCGGCCAGCCGTAGCCCGTCTCGTCGAGATCGCATCCCCACAGCTTTTCGCGGCGTTCGGAAATGCGGACCCCGCCCATACGCTCATAGAAGAAGCGGGAGTGGTTGTCGCGCAACACCCACAACAGCGCCCGGTCGAACCCGCGATCGCGCAATGCGGTGAACGCCGCGCCCAAGAGCTGGCGGCCGATTCCGCGCTCCTGAAATTCGGGGAGCACGTAGAGCGTGAATACCTCGCCTACCCGCGCGCCGCCCTGCCCGTCGGCGCAGGGGCCGGCGAGCGGCCGATCGACCGCGCGGCTGCGGCCGAAACTTATGAACCCGACCACGCCCTGACCGATCTCGGTCGCGACGATAATGGGCTGCGACTCGCCCCGGTTGCGAATGACCCAGCCCCAATCGGCCGCCTGGCGGTCGTAGTTCATTCCGAGCAGGATACGGTCGGGCAGGAGGCCGGCGTAAGCCGTTCGCCACGCCTCCACGTAGACTCTCGCGATGTCGCCGGCGCATCGCGCCGACGGCCGACCGATGATCGCCATCGCCGGGAAGCGTAGCACAATTCCCGTGCGCCGCCAGAGTCTCGGGGGCCGGCCGCTATGTCTTGGTTCGACCGAAAACTAAAGTCGGGCGGCGGCAAGATGCCAA
>CAZLYV010000135.1:0-7470 GCA_964563665.1 uncultured Acetobacteraceae bacterium | reverse complement strand
TGGTGCCCATCACCCGAGTGGCGTCCTTTGATTTCACAGCTTGCTGGACAAAGGCGGCGCAATTGGGGACAAACAGCCTACCCGACCCGCAATAGCGAGAAGTCCAGGCCATGAGCGTCACGCCCTATTTTGCCAAGGATTACGCCGCGGCGCGGGGCAAGTTTCTCGACGCCGCGACCGCCGCCGGCGCGACGCTCTTCCATTTCTGGAACCCGTTGCGCGGGCCATCGGGTGAAACTCTGTTCACCGATGCGGCCTGGCTTGGGCCGGAGGATGCGACGCGCGTCCTGGTGACGATCTCGGCCACGCACGGCAACGAGGGGTTCTGCGGCTCGGGGCTCCAGGTCGGCTGGTTTTCGTCCGGGCTTGCCCGCGAATTGCCCCCGGGGATGGCCCTGCTTGCGATCCACGCGATCAACCCGCATGGCTTCGCGTGGCTCCGCCGGGTGACCGAGGACAACGTCGATTTGAACCGCAATTTCGTCGACCACAACGCGCAGTATCCGGTCAATGCCGGCTATATCGAGCTCGCCGACGCGATCACGCCCGCCGAGTGGACGCCCCAGTCGCGCGCGGCCACCAAGGCGCGTTTCGACGCCTATTCCGCCAAGCACGGGCCGATGGGGCTGCAGAGCGCGCTCTCGGGCGGGCAATACACGCATCCGGAGGGCGTTTTCTTCGGCGGTCACGCGCCGACGTGGTCGAACCGCACGCTGTCGACGATCGTCCGGCGCTTTCTCGCGAATGCGACAGCGGTCGCGGTGATCGACTATCACACCGGCCTTGGCCCCTATGGTCACGGCGAGCTGATCGCGGCGACGCCGCCGTCGAGCGACGCGTTCCGCCGTGTCCGCGCCTGGCTCGGCGACGAGCTCACCTCGAGCGAGCTGGGCTCGTCCAAATCGGCGGTGCTCAACGGCACCAACCAGCCGGGCGTCATGCGGCTCATCCCGCACGTCGCGTATGCAGGAGTGGCGCTCGAATACGGCACCTTCCCGCTCGACGAGGTTCTGGGGGCGCTGCGCGCCGACAACTGGCTGCACGTCCACGGCGAATACGAATCGCCGCAATGGCGCGAGATCAAGGCGCAGGTTCGCCGCGCGCTCTATCCCGATGCCGACGATTGGCGGCAGTTGGTCTGGGAGCGCGCCGTCGACATCAATCGGCGGATGCTGCGCGGGCTGGCCCAGACCTGAGGCTTTCGCGAACCGACATCGGTCAGCCCTGGCGCGAGCCCGCTTCGGCGGCTTGCATCGCTGCCGGCATCGGCCCGCCGGTCGCCCAATCGAGCAGCTCGGCCGTATGCACGAGCGGAATCGCCGTCGCCGCAGCGATCTGCGTCATGCAGCCGATATTTCCCGCCGCGATGACGTGCGGCGTCACGCTCAAGATGTTGCGTACTTTGCGATCGAGAAGCTCTCCGGCGATCTCGGGCTGGAGCATGTTGTAGGTGCCCGCCGAGCCGCAGCAAAGATGGCCCTCGGGTACCTCGCGCACGATGAAACCGGCCGCGCGCAACAAATCCTTGGGCTCGCGGGTGATCTTTTGTCCGTGCTGCAGCGAGCAGGCGGCGTGATAGGCGACGACGAGGCCGCCGCGGCGATCGCGCCCGCCCTCTATCGGCGGCTGCAAGCCGAGCTCGGTCATCAATTCGCTCACGTCGCGCGTCATCGCCGAAATGCGGCTCGCGGGCGCCGCCCATTCGCGATCTTCGCGGAACATGAACCCATAGTCCTTGACCGTGGTGCCGCAGCCCGAGGCATTGATCGCCACGCGGTCCGGCCCGTTTCCCTCGTAGAGGTCCGTCCAGGCGGCGATGTTGGCCTTGGCGGCGGCGTGGGCCGGACCTTCCTTTCCCATGTGATGGGTGAGCGCGCCGCAGCACCCGGCGCCCTTCGCCACCGTGACCTCGCAGCCGTGGCGGGTCAGCAGCCGGATGGTCGCTTCGTTAATCTGTGGCGCCAGAACCTGTTGTGCGCACCCGGAGAGCAGCGCCACGCGCATCCGCCGCACGCCGACGGCGGGAAAAATCTGCGGGCGGTCGACGGCCGAGCGTCCGGCAAGGGTGCGCGGGCTCAGCTTCAGCATCGCCCCCAGCCGGCCGGGAAGAAATCGTGCCAACGGCCGGACGAACCGCGCGCCCACCAGGGCAACGCGGAAAAGCAACGGATTGGGCAGGAGCCAGGCGATCAGCGCGCGCACCGCGCGGTCTTGCAGCGGCCGGCGATAGGTCCGTTCGATATGGGCCCGGGCGTGATCGACGAGGTGCATGTAGTGCACGCCCGAGGGACACGTCGTCATGCACGAAAGGCAGGAGAGGCAGCGGTCGATATGCTTGGCCGTCTTCGCGCTCGCCGCCCGACCGTGTTCGAGCATGTCCTTGATCAGATAGATGCGGCCGCGCGGGCTGTCGAGCTCGTCGCCCAGCAGCACGTAGGTCGGACAAGTCGCGGTGCAGAAGCCGCAGTGGACGCAAGTGCGCAAGATTCCGTCGGCCTCGCGCACGTTGGGATCGGCGAGTTGGGCGAGGGTGAAGCTGGTTTGCACGATGACCGTCTCGCGCCGGCTACAGACCGGCGTACATGCGGCCGGGATTCAAAATCCGGCGCGGGTCGAAGGCGTCCTTGACCCGATTGGTCAGCAGCGCCAGCGCCTCGGGTCGTGGCTCGAACACCTCGACCGCCGCGCGCAACGGCTCGGGCGCGCGCATCAGCGATGCATGTCCGCCGCTCGCTCCAATCGTCGCGCGAATCGCCGCGGCCTCGGCGTCGCCCGCCGCCGGCACGGCGGCCCAGATCAGCCCGCCGCCCCAGTCGAAAAAATGATCGACGGCGCCGAGTGCCCCGGCGACCCGCGGTCCCTCGCTCGGTGGAACCGATATCCGCCAGATCGCCGCCTCGCGATTGCGCAGCAGCGGCGCCACATCGCGGACCTCGCGCCAGAACTTGCCGGAATTCATCGTGTGCAGCTCCTCGATCGCGCCCAGGGTCGCGAACAACGCCCGAAGCGCGTTCGTGCGAACGCCGAGCGAAGTAGCGGTGCCCTCGAGACGCACGGCGGCGACGCTCTCGCCACGCCCGCGCACATACTCGACGGCCGAACGCGCCGCCACGTCTTGGGGAAGGTACGCCGCGCCCGATACGTCGTGGGGACTGTTGAGCGCCTTGGCCATCGCCGCCACCGCCGCCGAAGCATCGAGCCCGTAGGCGATGACCGTGCGCGACTTCTCGGGCGCCGGCAGCACCTTGAGCGTCACCTCGCTGATCACGGCCAGCGTGCCGAAGGATCCGGCGAGCAGCTTCGAGAGATCGTAGCCGGTCACGTTCTTGACGACGCGACCGCCGGCCTTGAACTCTTCGCCCCGGCCACTCACGGCCGTGAAGCCGAGAAAATGATCCCGCGCGGCGCCGCTCTTGATCCGTCGCGGTCCGGCAAGATTGCAGGCGATGGCGCCGCCGAGCGTGCCGGCCGAGCCCAAGCCGAACAGCGGGCCAAAATCGGGCGGCTCGAAGGCCAACACCTGGCGGTTACGGGCGAGCAGCGATTCGATTTCCGCCATCGGCGTCCCGGCGGCTGCGCTCAGCACCAGCTCGTCGGGCTCGTAGAGGCGGACGCCCGAAAGCCCCGAAACGTCGAGCGTATGGGTGGTCTGCATCGGCCGCCCCCAGCCGCGCTTGGTGCCCTGGCCGACGACCTCGAGCCGCGACTCCTCGGCTGCCGCCCACGCCACCGCGTCGCGGAGTTGCTCAAGATTTGTCGGCTTAAGGGTCGTCGACATTCCCGTTCATGAGGCTCGTTGACGCTTGCCACCCGCTCTAGGGCGAGAGGGCAGGGCAAAAAGGGTGTTTCCGAGCAGCATCCGTTCTAGGGGCTCAAATCGATGGGCTCAAAACCGCGGCAGGTCGGGGAACTTTACCTGCCCACGATGGATGTGCATGCGGCCGAGCTCGGCGCAACGGTGAAGAATCGGGAACACCTTGCCGGGGTTCAGCAATCCTTGCGGATCGAAGGCGCATTTGAGGCGCTGCTGCTGATTGAGATCGTCCTCGTCGAACATCGTCCCCATCAGATCGCGCTTTTCGACGCCGACGCCGTGCTCGCCGGTAAGCACGCCGCCCACCTCGACGCACAGCCGCAATATGTCCGCTCCGAACGCCTCCGCGCGCGCGAGCTCGCCGGGCTGGTTGGCGTCGTAGAGGATCAGCGGGTGCAAGTTCCCGTCGCCGGCGTGAAACACGTTGGCGACACGCAAGCCATGCTTGAGCGAAAGCTCGGCCGTGCGCGTGAGCACGAGCGATAGCATCTTGCGCGGGATCGTTCCGTCCATGCAGTAGTAATCGGGCGAAATGCGACCCACCGCCGGAAACGCCGATTTGCGACCCTCCCAGAAGCGCAAGCGCTCATCCTCGTTTTGGCTCGCTCGTACATAAACGGCGCCGGCGCGTCGTGCGATCGCCTCCACCGCCTCGATCAATTCGTCGACCTCGGCCTGTGGGCCGTCGAGCTCGACGATGAGCAGCGCCTCGACGTCGCGCGGATAACCGGCGTGCACGAAATCCTCGGCGGCGTGGATCGCCGGACGATCCATCATTTCCATGCCGGCCGGGATGACGCCGCCGGCGATGACCGAGGCGACGCAGTCGCCGGCCGACTCGGAGGAAGGAAATCCAAGCAGCATCGCCCGCGCGGTTTCCGGCTTGCGCAAGATTCGCACCGTCACCTCGGTGACCACGCCCAGCAGCCCCTCCGACCCGATGACGACGCCGAGCAGATCGTAACCGCCGGCGTCGAGATGCTTGCCGCCGAGCCGCACGATTTCGCCGTCCATCAGCGCCAGTTCGACGCCCAACACATTGTTGGTCGTGAGCCCGTATTTGAGGCAATGCACGCCGCCCGAATTCTCGGCGACATTGCCGCCGATGGTGCAGGCGATCTGGCTCGACGGGTCGGGCGCATAATAAAATCCCTCGGCCGCCACGGCGTCGCTGATGCCAAGGTTGGTCACCCCCGGCTGCACGCGCACGGCGCGGTTGGCATAGTCGATCTCGAGCACCCGGTTGAACTTGCCCATGCCCAGCACGACGCCGTCGGCGAGCGGCAGCGCGCCCCCGGAGAGCGATGTGCCCGCCCCCCGGGGTACGACCTTGATCGCGTTCGCGCGGCAATATTTGAGGATCTGCGAGACCTGCTCGGTGGTCGACGGCAGCACGACCACCATCGGCACCTGGCGATAGGCGGTGAGGCCATCGCTCTCGTAGGGCGTCAGCTCCTCCTCGGCGTCGATCACGCCTTCTCCCGGCACGATCGCCCGCAAGGCGGCGACGATCTCGGCCCGGCGGGAAAGCACCGCCTGGTCGGGTTGCGGCATCTTCATCGGTGTGCCTCGGTCAGGCGCGGCTTCGTCGCGTATTTCACCCATGACTTAGCACTTTTGGGCGGGTCAGGCCAACGCGCCCAAAACGCGACCGCGCCGCCCCCTTGGGACAGCGCGGATAATGAGGTCTGGTTGCTTGGTAGCAGCGCCGGCCAGCGGCGAACCGCCGCCGGCGTGGACGATCAGCCCTGACGGGCCTTATAGCGCGGGTTCGATTTGTTGATGACGTAGACGCGGCCGCGCCGGCGCACGATTCGGCAATTCTTGTCGCGCTTTTTGGCCGAGCGAAGCGAATTTACAACCTTCATGGCACGCGTCCCGTATCTCCGAGCCCAACATCCGTCAAAAAATAAGGACCGTCGCGAGGGTCGCCGACGATCCGGCAAGAGCGCCGGACCATACTTGGGCGAACCGGTGTTTGTCAACCGCCGGCCGGCCAGCGAAGCGACCGCTAGTCGAACCCGCCACATTAGTTTAACCATCTGTATTATAACATTTATTTGAAATTCCGGTCAGATCGGAAAATCGCTCGCGGCAAGGAGCGCCAGCATCGCGGCGCCGCTTGCCACACCGGCCAGCAGATTGCGCCGGGTGAGGAAAAATATGGCAAGTGCGACAACGGCGGCCACGATACGCGCGCCCGACGTCGTTGCCGCAAGCGGTCCCACGGGCAGCAGGATCATCCGCGTGACCACGCCGGCCAAGAGCGCGTAGGCGACGCAGCCCGCCCATTCAAACAGCGCGCTCTGCGGATCGACGCGACCGGAGAACATCACGCCGATCGCCCGCCACATATAGGTCGCCGCGGCGCCGACCAGGATGACGCCGTAGGGCCACAGCTCATCCATGGCGGGACCGCAGCTTCAGGTCGACAAGAAACCCCGCCGTTCCGCAGGCGATACCCGTCGCGAGCAGGCCCCAACCGGGGAACCAGATCTGCAGCAACGGCCCGGCCGCGGCACCGAGGACCAACGCCAAGATCCGGGCGCGGTGGCGCAGGTCGATCAAAAAAATCAGCATGAAATAGACCGGATTGACGAACACCAGTCCGAGCGACACCGATATTGGAACCGCGCTCGACAAGAAGAACCCGACAGCGGTGCCGACGAGCGAGGCGAGCCAGAGCATGCCGGCGAAGCCGACGAAGAAGCGAAGCCGCTGCTCGGGCGGCAGGGTGGGGCAACGCAACATGGCGACGGCCCAACCGGTGGCCGCGATCAAATGGGCGGCGAGGTAGAGCGTCCAGACGGGGCGCCCGGGGCGCCGGATCACCGGCAGCAGCGACACGACCATCGGCAGGAAGCGAAAATTGGTGAGCGCGACCGCGGTGAAGATCGTCAGCAGCGAGGCGCCGACGGCGTAAAGTTCGACCAGCACGACCTGACCAGGCAGCGCCCAGCTCGAAAATGTCGAGAACAACCCGAAGCCGAGCGACAGACCGTGCTCGCGCACCAACGAGCCGAACCCGAGATAGCTCGCGCCCAGCACAAGGCCCGGCGCGCCCAGCGCTTCGATGGCCCCGCCCACAAGGGCATCGCGTGGCGAGGCGAAGGCGTCAGGATAGGTCGGGACTTCCGGCGGCTCCGGCACGGACATTGCGGCCCTGAATTTTAGTTTGCGATTTGTCCGACGTCTCCGACGCAAGCTCGTCTCTTGGGCGGGCGAACTTCACCGGACGCACCACCCGCGTGTCAATCGGGCAGCGCGCGCTCCGAAGGGTGGGGCGCGCGCCGCCGGTCCTGGAGACGACGGAACTCTAGTCGAGGATGAAGGTGAGTTCGATCGTCGCGCGATATTCGACGACCTTTCCGTTGTCGACCTTGGCCTTCAGCGAGATGACCTCGAGTCCGGTAATGCCACGAAGCGTCTTGCTGGCTCGCTTGAGCCCGCCCTCGACCGCATCCTGGAAGCTCTTGGTGGATGAAGCGGTAATCTTGGTGACCCGTGCGACTGCCATGACCACCTCCCGGTTATTAGGAGCTTCTGCATCGCTTGCCGCGGGCTTCGGGCTGCGATTGCGCCCCGCCCACCGGAACATGCTACCCCAAACCACCCGTCTTGCCGACTGGATTACCTCGCCGACCAGACGGGCCTAG
>CAZLYV010000134.1:0-7477 GCA_964563665.1 uncultured Acetobacteraceae bacterium | reverse complement strand
ATGAGCCGGACATCGCCATCGTCGAGTGGCGCAAATTCTCGAGCCGGCACAATCGGGGTATCCAGCGGCGCGAACACACGATCTGAGCGCGACCGAACGCCAGCGCCGGCGACCGCTTGTAGCGCTGGCATATCCGTGATACACTACTGATATATTAGTTCATCGGCAGCGACCCGAACGACGCGCAATCGCGACCGGCCGCCGATGCCATCGGGAGGCCCGCCATGATCGGTCAGCGCCAAATCGATTTCCGCACCGCGTACCGGTCGCGGATCAAGGGTTGGTATGACGGCTACGTCCATGTCCTCGTCATCTACGCGATGGGCGCCGCGGCGTTTTACGTCTACATCGCGCACATCGAGCGCGTCACATGGCTGGAATGGCTGACCGTGCCGCTCACCTTTCTGTTCACCAATGCGTTCGAGTGGGCCGTGCACAAGTACGTCATGCACCGGCGGATCGACATCAAGGGTTTGCGCGCGGTCTACGAGCGGCACACGCTCAATCATCATCGGTTCTTCACCGACGACGAAATGCGCTTTCGCGATCCAAAGGACTGGCGGGTGACCGTGTTCCCGCCTTACGCGCTCGTCGTCTTCATCCTGATGTCGCTGCCGATGGCGTTGATTTTTGGCGCGGCGTTCGCCGCGAATGTCGGCTGGCTGTTCATGGCCGTGACCACCGGCATGTACCTCGTCTACGAGTTCATGCACTTTTGCTGCCATGTCGACGAGAACTGGTTCGTGGCGAACTGTCCCTTCGTCAACACGCTGCGGCGCCACCACACCGCGCATCACAATTCGCGGCTGATGATGGAAACCAACATGAACCTGACCTTTCCGATCGCCGACTGGCTGTTCGGGACGTCGGATCTCGGTCGCGGCCTGCTCGGCCATCTGTTCAACGGCTACGACACGCGCCATCTCAAGCGCAACCTCCACGGCGTCTCGAAGCGTCCCGACGAGGCCGCCGCCATGCCGATGGGAAATCATTGACCATCAACGACCCGCTTCCTTATCGCAACCGGGCCGCGGGAATCGGTTCGGATGAGGAGAGGCCGACATGCCCAATGACGTGAAGGCGGTCTTGTCGATCGCTGTCCTGGCGGTGGCCGCGGCGTTGGCGTTTTGGAGCGGCTCGCCCATCCGGCCGGAATTCTCGACCTTCGTCATGATCACCGCCGGTTGCATGGTCGCCGCAATGTGGCTTTTCCCGGAAGTCGGCGAGGAAAAAGACGAAGCAGAAACGACCGGGACCGAAAGCTGACCGCCGCCGCTCAATCGGTTCGATGGATATGTCGAGCCGGTGGGGGTCGTCTTCGACGGCCCGATCCTTCGAGGGGTGGGTGCGGGCGTTGAACGCCGTCGATGAGACAATTGACGGAATGCACTCGAGCCTAACCTGATGGAGGAACGATGGCGGCGAACGGGAAATCCGCGGAGGATGTCATGTCGAAAGCGGAGTCGAACGAGCGCGCTTCCGCGCCGGAGCGAACAGGCGGCGCCCAGCCCCACGACGGCGGCAAGACGCGCGCGAAGAGAACCATCGCCGAAATCCGCGACTCGAAGAACACTGGCGAGAAGATGGTCTACATGTCGGTGCCCGATTACACCTCGGCGAAATGGGCCGAGACGGCGGGCGTCGACGTCGCCGTCGTCGGCGACAGCCTGGCGATGGTGGCCCACGGCCATGCGAGCACGATCCCGGCCTCGATGGACATGATGGTCATGCACGCGCAGGCGGTGCGCCGCGGCGCGCCGAACACCTTCGTTCTCGGCTGCATGCCGTATCAGAGCTACAACACCGTCGAACGCGCGCTCGCCAACGCCACGCGGTTCATGCAGGAGAGCCTGTGCGACGCGGTCAAACCGCAAGGCGGCAAGTCGCAATCGCATATCTTGAAGGCGCTGGTCGATGCCGGAATCCCGACCGCCTCGCATATCGGGCTCACGCCGCACACCATCGCGATGTTCGGCGGCTTCAAGATTCAAGGGCGGACGGCGGCGGCGGCGATGAAGATTCTCGAGGACGCGCTGGCGATCGAGGACGCCGGGTGCTTCATGCTCGAGTTCGAGGCGGTGCCGGCGAAGATCGCCAAGCTGATCTCCGAGCAACTGACGATTCCAACCATCGGAATCGGCGCCGGCGTCGGGACCGATGGACAGATCCTGCTCTGTTACGACCTCCTCGGCGTGTTCACCGATTTCAAGCCGAAATTCACCAAACGCTACGCCGCGTTGACCGAAATCGCGGTCGATGGAATCGAGCGGTACGTGAAAGAGGTTAAGGACGGCGCGTTTCCGGACGCCGCGCACTCCTACGCGGTGAACGACTCCGAATACGAGAAATTTGCTGCATTGGTCGCCAAACGGCGGCAAATTTGACCGTTGAAATTCCGCGAGGGCGTGCAGGGGTGGGCATGACGAGACGAAGCGCTGCACGCGATGTCGATATGCCCGCACTTCTTGATCGCCCGGAGACGCTGACCGAGCAAGCTTACGAGCGGCTCGAGGAACTGATTGTCACGCTGCGGCTCAAGCCCGGGCAGGTGCTTTCCGAACAGTCGCTCGCCGCCTCGCTCAAGATCGGCCGCACGCCGATCCGCGAGGCCTTGCAACGTTTGGCGCTCGAAGGACTCGTCATCATTCTGCCGCGCAAAGGCGTTCTCGTTTCCGAAATCAATCCGCAAAACCAGCTTCTGGTCCTCGAAGTACGGCGCGAGCTTGAACGATTGCTGGCGCGCACCAGCGCCGGGCGCGCCAGCCGGGAGGAGAAGTCGCAATTCCTCGACATAGCGCGAGGAATGGAGAAAGCGGCCAAGGCCAATGACGATCTCGCCTTCATGCGGCTCGATCGCGGGCTAAACCAACTTGTGATCGACGCCGCGCGCAACGATTATGCGGCGCGCTCGATGAAGCTTCTTCAGGGCTTGTCGCGCCGCTTCTGGTACATGCATTACCGGACGGCGGCGGACCTGCCGCGTTGCGCGCGCCTGCACGCCAGCCAGGCGCTCGCCATTGCCCGTGGGGACGCCGGGGGCGCCGCCGTGGCGACCGACGCCCTGATGGACTACGTCGAAAGCTTCACCCGCGCCACCGTCGACATCCGCTGACGATCGGGGGGCATTGCCGCAAGCGCAGACCGCGCACCGCTTCCGGGCGTTTCCAATGGGCGAGGCGGGCTTGACTCTCAATCATAATCGTACGACACTTTTGTCTGCTACATTGTCGTACACTGAATGTAAGGAGCGAAGCGATGGCGACGGATCGCCCGGCCGCGACGGCAGGCATGGCGGACCCGCATGTGCTGGAGCGGGTCAAAGGTTGGCGCACCTATGTCGAAGCGAAGCTGGGATTCCGCAACCACTGGTACCCGACGCTGTTTTCGCGCGACGTGGCGGAAGGCGAGGTCAAGCCATTCACGCTGTTGAGCGAGAAGCTGCTGTTGAAGCGCATCGAGGGCAAGGTCTACGCGATGAAGGACCGTTGCCTGCACCGCGGCGTGAACTTTTCGACCAAGCTCGAGTGCTTTCGCAAGGACACCATCACCTGTTGGTACCACGGCTGGACGTATAGCTGGCTGACCGGCGACGTTGTGGCGATCTTGAGCAATCCGCTCAGCCAGCAGATCGGCAAGCACAAGATAAAAATGTATCCGGTCGAGGAAGCCAAGGGGCTCATTTTTGTCTTCCTCGGCGACATCGACCCGCCGCCGCTCTCGACCGACGTGCCGCCCGACTTTCTCGACGAAGACAACTATTTCCTCGGCTACAACCAGTTGGTGCGTTCCAATTGGCGCGTCGCGGTCGAAAACGGCTTCGACAGCGGGCATATCTGGATCCACAAGAACGCGCCGATTCTCGCCGAGATGGATCTGGCGCTGCCGATGGGCTTTGCGGTGATGCCCGACGTCGTCGCGTCGCGCGAGGTCATCCATCCAAACGGTCCGAAGGGCGTCTACGATCTTTTGGGCGAAACATCCATGCCGGTCTTCGAGGCCTATATCGACGGCGACAAGGTGTTCGAGGGCCGCTTCGGAGGCAACAAAGTCGTCGACAACATATCGATCTGGCTGCCCTGCGCCTTGCGGGTCGCGCCCTGGCCGAAGCCGAACATGATGCAGTGCGAGTGGTACGTGCCGGCGGACGCAACTTCCCATTATTATCTGCAAATGTTGGGCTGCCGCGTGAAGAACGACGCCGACATCAAGGAATTCGAGCGCGATTTCGAGGCGCGGTGGCTTCCCATGGCGCTTCGCGGGTTTAACGACGACGACGTCTGGGCGCGCGAAGGGGCCGAAGGGTTTTACGCCAACGACGCCGGCTGGATCGAGGAGCATCTCTATGAAAACGATCTGGCCATCGTCGAATGGCGGAAATTCGCCAGTAAATACAATCGCGGTTTGCAGCGCCCCGAGCACCTGGTATAGGCGTCGCCACGCCGCCAATCGCGCGCAAGCTGGCAAACCAAGGCGGGAAGGCGGATACGAACCATGGATTCTCATCGGGCCAATAATGCAAACCGCCTGGTTCAACGCCTGTGTCGCGATCGGGCGCTGGTCGAACGCTTGCGCCGGGCGCCCGACGCGGTCTTTCGCGAGCACGGCGTCTCGCCTGACGAGGGCAAGGCGTTGCTCGAAGGCACGCTGGAATCGCTCACCAGCGTCGGCCTCCATCCGATCCTGCAGGCGCATTGGCGCATCACCATGAATCCGGAGATCGGCAATCTGGTGAATATGAAACCTTACCTCGATCGCATGGGGTTGAAGTGACATGGGAAAAATCGTCGGCGCGTTCGCGGTCTCGCATATTCTCTTCGACCCAGGCGGGGTCGAGGAGCAGGCGGAGCGGGCGTTTCAGGGCATCCGCGAAATTGGCCGTCGGGTGCAGGCGCTGAAGCCCGATGCGATTGTCATCATCAGCAGCGAGCATATGTACAACGTCAATCTTTCGCTGCAGACGCCGTTAGCCGTCGGCGTCGCCGACTCCTACGTGCCATTCGGCGAGATGGGCAATCCGCGGATGCCGTTCGCCGGACATCGCGAGCTCGCCGAAACCTTCGTCGAAGTCGCCGCCGATCTCGGATTCGACCTGGCGAAAATCGAGGAGATACAGCCCGATCATGGGATCTCGGTGCCGAGCCTGTTCGCCAATCCCGATGGCTTGACCCCGGTCGTGCCGGTGATCGTCAACATCAACATGATCCCGCTGCCGAGGCCCAAGCGCTGTTACGCGCTGGCGCTGGCGCTCAAGGAAACGATCGAGCGTCATCGTCCGCCGGGCGAGCGGGTCGTGGTCATGGGAACCGGCGGCTTGTCGCATTGGATCAATACTCCGGGCATGGGGCAGATCAACAGCGAGTTCGACCGCATGTGCATCGACAAGATTGTCTCGGGCAAGGTCGAGGATCTGATCGCCTTGAGCGCGGCCGAGATCGTCGAGAAGGCAGGCAACGGCGGCATCGAGCTGGTCAACTGGATCATGGCGGCGGCCGTGGTTCCCGGCCGGACCGGCGAGAAGATCTACTACGAGCCGATCAATAAATGGTTCACCGGCATGGGCGCGGTCGCGATGACGGTGTAAGGCGGTCGGCGGATCGGCGCCCGCGCCGGATCGAATTCTTAATTCATGCAACCAAGGACGAGGATCGGGACGATGATGGAAACTTTTGACAGCAAGTACGTGGTCGCGAACGGGATCCGCACCCATTATCTCGAGGCAGGCTCCGGCGATCCGCTGATCCTGATCCACGGCGGCGGCGCGGGCGCCGACGGGTACTCGAATTGGTACAACACGATCCCGCTCTTCGCCAAACAGTTCCGCGTCTTGGCCATGGACTTGTTGGGCTTCGGCAAGAACGAAAAGCCCGACCCCGCCAAATTCACCTATTCGCAGGAGGCGCGGAACGACCATCTCGCCGGCTTCATCGAAGCGCTTGGTCTTCGCGGCGTGACTTTGATCGGAAACTCGATGGGCGGGGCGTCGTCGATCGGCGCGACAGTCAAGCGCCCCGATTTGGTCGGCAAGCTGATCTTGATGGGAAGCGCCGGCGTGACGCGCCATCTGCCCGATTCGGTGCGCGCGCTGTTCAAATTCGACTACACGCGCGAAGGCATGATCAAGCTGATGCGGGTCCTGTGCAACGACACGTTTCCCATCGACGAGACGATGGTTGCCCGCCGCTTGGCCAACGCGCTCGATCCGGCGACGCGCCAAGCCTATGGCGCGACGCTCGACTGGGTGATGAAGCAAGGAGGTCTGTATTACGAGCACGACTACATTGCCCAAATCAAGGTTCCGACGCTGATCGTCAACGGCAAGGACGATAAGGTCGTCTCGCTCGCCGACGCGATGGAGTTTCTGAAGATCATCCCGCGCTCCTGGGCCTATTTCATCCCCGAGTGCGGTCACTGGGCGATGTTGGAGCATCCGGCGGACTTCGCGACGGCGACGACCAATTTCATCAAACACGCCCACGCCTGACCGGTGGCCGCCGGTGATCGAAGCATCCGCTGCGATCCAAGATCGCCTTGGGCATCAGTCGGGCGCTGCGGCGCATTATGACGCGGGAAGATGGACCATGGACCGGGGCGTGATCCGGCTCTGCGCTGCCGCCGACGTGCCGCCGGGCGCGGCGCGCAAATGTGTTGTCGCCGGGCATCCGCCGCTCGCCGTGTTCAACGTCGCTGGCGAGTTCTTCGTCACCGAGGATACCTGCACCCACGGCATGGCATCGCTTGGCGAGGGAGAGCTCGACGGCGACGTCATCGAATGCCCGTGGCATGCCGGCGCGTTCAACGTGCGCACCGGCGAGCCGGTGACCGCGCCGTGCACGGTCGCCATCAAGACGTTTCCGGTCGTGTTGCAGGGCGAGGATATCTGCGTCTCCGGCATCGCGGTTCAAGCGCGAGCGACGCCGCGGGCGACGTCAGATGCGGTCAACGACGATACAGGCGCCAAAGAGAGGAACGGCCCAATGACGCTGGACGAACTTACCGCGCGTGTGCGCGGATCGGTTGGCGACGAATCCGGGCTCAACGCCACGGTGAAATTCGTCTTTCCCAACGAGGGTATCCTTTATATCGACGGGCTGTCGAAGCCCAATACGGTGAGCAACGACGACAAGGATTCGACGATCACCGTCACCGTCAGCCGCGAGAACTTCGAGAACATCATCAACAAGAAGCTCAATCCGAAGTTGGCGCTGATGACCGGCAAGCTGCGCCTGCGCGGCGACATCCGCATCGCCATGCGGCTCGATCGCGTCTTCGGTCTTGAGTGAGCGCGACGGCGCGGTAGGCGCGCCGGCGGGTTACGTCGTCGAAATCGAGGGCGCCGGCCGGTCGTTTCCCTGCGCGGCCGACGACACCGTGCTGCGCGCGGCGCTCCGCGCCGGCTTGGGATTTCCCTACGAATGCAACTCGGGATCTTGCGGAACTTGCCGCTTCGAGGCGCGCTCGGGCGCCTTCGCGATGGCGT
>CAZLYV010000133.1:0-7544 GCA_964563665.1 uncultured Acetobacteraceae bacterium | reverse complement strand
TGAGATTGGCGTTCAGCGTGTAGGTGCCGACGATCGAGGCCCTGGCGAGGGTGTGCTTGCGGATCTGCGCCAGCGCCTGGGGGCCGGTCAACGCGCCGGACACGCCGAGGCTCGCTACGTCGAGCGCGTAGACGTTGAAGTGGTACTGGTGGATTGCCTGGTCATTCCACGGCGGGCACGGACCATCGTAACCGCCGTATTTTCCGCTCATGTCTTTGTCGCTGGCGAACCACTTGGTGTAATCGTTGATGCCCCGCGTTCCATTTGCCGTCGGTCCGGGCGTTTTGCCTCTGGCCGTAACGCCGTTCGAATCGGCGCCAAGCGCGAGCCCCGTCGTCGTTGCGGGAATGTCGACCAGCACCCAGTGGTAGAACCGAACCCGCTTGAGACTGGTGGGGATGGTGGCGCCTTCCTTGTTCACCTTGTCAGCCACCGAAGGCGCCTTGGTGTCGAGGGCGAGGATGGCGAAGGATTTGGTCTCCTTGGGCGCACCCGACCACTTGATCGCCGGGCTCTTGTTGGGCCCAAGCTGAACGTGGCCTTTCTCGGCGGGGATACAGAACGCCAGGTCGCCGACGATCCGGCCCTTGTTCTTGAGACCGTCGATGCTGACCATCATCGATTTCTCGGCCGCAAGCGCCGAGCCCGTGCCGAGTGCCGCGGCAAGGATGACGCCCGCCGACCGGGCGATCCAACCGGCAAGAACGCGCTTCGCTTTCGCCATGGTTTTTTCCTTTCTTGTCATGGGGCCGTTCCGATCACCGACCCTCTGGTAAATTCCGGGCGCATACCTGAAGGCGCGCCTCAAAAATCGAGATCCGCGTAATGCGTCGGCGGCGGGGCGCCGGGAATTTGATCGGCGAGCAGCGGCCGGAACGACGGCCGGGACTTGATGCGCGCATACCAGTCCTTGGCCGGCGGATAGGCGTCCCACGGCACATCGCCGATGTAATCGAGCGCGGAGAGATGCGACGCGGCGGCGATGTCGGCAAGCGAGAAACTCACGCCCGCGAGGTAGCGGCGTCGCTCGGTGAGCCAGCCGATATATTCGAGATGATACTGGATATTGGCGTAGCCGGCGCGGATCGCCGATGAATTGGGCTCGCCGCGGCCGAGGAAGCGCTTCATGATCTTCTCGCCGAACAGGTTGTCGCTCACCTCGCGGCCGAATTTTTGATCGAACCAGCAGACGAGCCGCCGCACCTCGGCGCGTTCCAGGGCCGAGGCTCCGATCAGCGGACGCTCGGGATAGCTCTCCTCGAGATATTCGCAGATCACGCCGGAATCGGCGATCACGGCGCCGTTCTCCTCGACCAGAACCGGGACCGTGCCGGCGGGGTTGAGCGCCAGAAACTCGGGCCGGCGCTGCCAAACTTTCTCGACCTTCATTTCGAAGTCGAGATTCTTCTCCTTGAGCATCACGCGCACCTTGCGCGAATACGGGGAGAGCCAGAGGTGATAAAGGATTCGCATCTCTCTTGGGCGTCGGCGTGTCGCGCAAATCGCGCGGCTCGGCGTCAACGTGAATCGATCGTTCGCGGGTAACTTTACACGATGGCGTCAGATTCGCGCCAGCGGCTCAAAACTTGACCGATGTCGGGAAGAACGTATCGAGGAGCCCGCGCCCCCCTTGTTCAGGCCCATCCCAACGCTGCGATCGCCAGCCAAGCAAGCAGGCCGAGCGCCCCGAGCGCGATGAGCCCTGCGCCAAGTCCGATCACGACGGCGAGCCCGTCATGCGCCAGGAGGCCAAAAGCGACGAGGAGGATGGCGAGCGCCGGCAGCATCGAGTAGACGGGGATCGGCAGCGAAAGCATCGCCCCCAGGACGACGAGCGCGGTGCCGAGCCAGCGCGCCATGAACGGGCCCGTGAGCCAAACGAGGCGCGGGCGCAGCACGTATTCGACGCGCACGATAAGCGGCAACGCGCGTTCGATCAAAGCGGCGACGCGGGGGCGGGAAAGCGCGATGCGTGCGAGGCGTCGCGGCAGCCATGGGCGCGTACGCCCGAGGACCATCTGCGCCGCAATGAAACAGAGCGGTACGCCGAACGCCGTCGAAAAGCCCGGGATGCTCGGCCCCGGCGTGAGGTTTGGCGCCGCCAGGAGAAGCAGGACCAACCCGTAAGCGCGCCGGTCGAGACCGTCGATGAGTTCGCCCAAGGTGACTGTATTGGTGGCGGCGGCGTCCTTGCGATCGGGGTCCGCCGACGGGCGTCCCAAGCGGCGCAGCACGGCGGAGATCGACTCCGGCGCCCCGGTATCGATGTGGCCGGAGTCTGGCGATCCGACGTGCATGCCGGCGTTCCGGCGCTCAGCTTCCGTGTCGGCGTCTGATGAACCACGGCAGCGCGATCGCGGCCGCAAGCAAGGCGATATTCCACATCAGCGCCTCCCCCCACCCTTCCCCGCCGCCAAGCGCGTGGCGGCCGGTTACGCCCAGTTCAACGAAGATCAAGGTTGTCGGCAGCACTCCGAGCGCGGTGCCGACAATATACGCCACGCTCGACAGTTGCGTTAGGCCAAGGGCGTAGTTGACGAGCGAGTTAGGCAGCACGGGGATGAGCCGCGAGATGAGGACGAGGCGCCAGCCGTCCTTTTCGGCGCGACGCAGCAGCGGCCCGAGACGCGGTATGTCCTCGACCACGACGAGGTCGGAGGCGACGTAGCGCGCCAGCCAGAACCCGGCGAGCGCGCCCGCCATCGCGCCGGTCATTGCCCACAAGGTTCCTTCCCACATTCCGAACAGAAGTCCGGCGACCGCCGCCATGACCGTGCGCGGAACGAAAGTGAGGCTGGCGAGCAGATGCGCGACCACGAACGCCGCGGGGATGACACCCACGTAGTCGTCGACGCGGTCGCCGATCGTGGCGGCGTCTAGAGCGCCGCGGTAGATCAGCGCCACTGTCGTTCCGGCGACGATCAGGACGACAAGGGCGATTCTGAGCCAGGCGGCTGGACGGTACATGGCCCCGGTATGTAATCCGGGGGCGGTGTTTGCGCCAGCCTCAGCGCGCACATGGGCGCGATGCGACCGGCTCGCGCCGACTCTAACCAGCGCCGGCGCTTCGCTTATTCGTCGCCGGTGGCGGCGCGCTTCTCCTCTTCGGCGCGGGTGAGCGGCCGCGCCAGGCGCGTCAGCATCTCCTTGGGCACGATCTGCCGGAACTTCGGCAACTCGAGCTCCCAATCGGCCAGCAGGCGTTCGGCGAAGCGCGATTGCGTTTCGCGGAAATGGGTTTCGACCAGGGACTTGAGCACCCCTTCCCAATGCGCCGTTTCGACGCGCTGCCAAATCACCGACTCCGGGTTTACCCGCTTCTCGAACGATTCGTCCGAATCGAGGACGAAGGCCACGCCGCCGTTCATGCCGGCGCCGAAATTGTCGCCGACCGGACCGAGGACGACGACGATTCCGGCGGTCATGTACTCGCAGCCATTGGCGCCGCAGCCCTCGACCACCGTCTCGGCGCCCGAGTTGCGCACCGCAAAGCGCTCGGCCGCCTGGCCGGCGGCGAACAGCCGGCCGGCGGTGGCGCCGTAGAGCACGGTGTTGCCGATGATCGTGTTCTTGTTCGATACCAGCGGCGAGGAGGTGAGCGGCCGTATGACGATCGTCCCGCCGGAAAGCCCCTTGCCGACATAGTCGTTGGCGTCGCCGAACACCTCGAGCTTGAGGCCCTGCACCGCAAACGCGCCGAGCGACTGGCCGGCCGAGCCGCGCAGCCTGACCGTGATGTGCCCGGGCTTCAAGCCGGTCATCCCGAAGCGCCGGGTGATCATCGACGACAGCTTGGTGCCGATCGCGCGCTGGGTGTTGCGGATGTTGTAGGCGAGCTGCATTTTCTCGCCCTCCTCGAGCGCGCGGCGCGCGTCGCCGATCATCTGCTCGTCCAGCGTCTCGGGCACCTCGTTGCGCCCCTCGAGCGTGCAGTAGCGCGCAAACTCGCCCGGATCGGCCTGGACGAGGATCGGATTCAGATCGAGGTCGTCGAGATGCTCGTCGCCGCGCAGGACCTGGGTCAGCAGATCGCTGCGCCCGATGACGTCCTTGAGCGAGCGGAAACCGAGCGACGCCAGAATCTCGCGCACCTCCTCGGCGATGAACGAGAACAGGTTCATCACCTTTTCGGGCGTGCCTTCGAACTTGGCGCGCAGCTTGGGATCTTGCGTACAGACCCCCACCGGGCAGGTGTTGGAGTGACATTGCCGGACCATGATGCAGCCCATGGCGATGAGCGAGGTCGTGCCGATGCCAAATTCGTCGGCGCCCAGCATGGCGGCGATCACCACGTCGCGCCCGGTGCGAATGCCGCCGTCGACGCGCAGCCGCACGCGATGACGAAGCCGGTTCAGCGTCAGCACCTGGTTGGTCTCGGCGAGCCCCATCTCCCACGGCACGCCGGCGTACTTGATCGACGATTGGGGCGAGGCGCCGGTCCCCCCGACATGGCCGGAAATGAGAATCGTGTCGGCTCGCGCCTTGGCGACGCCCGCGGCGACCGTTCCGATGCCCGATCTTGCGACGAGCTTCACGCAGACCTGCGCGTCGGGATTGATCTGCTTCAAATCGTAGATCAGCTGCGCCAGGTCCTCGATCGAGTAGATGTCGTGATGCGGCGGCGGGCTGATCAACGAGACGCCGGGGATCGAGTGCCTAAGGCGGGCGATCAGTTCCGAGACCTTGCCGCCTGGGAGCTGGCCGCCCTCGCCGGGCTTCGCTCCTTGGGCGATCTTGATCTCGATTTCGCGGCAATTGTTGAGGTACTCCGCGGTCACGCCGAAACGCCCCGAGGCGATCTGCTTGATCGCCGAGGAGGCATTGTCGCCGTTGGCGCGCGGCTTGTAGCGCGCCGGATCCTCGCCGCCCTCGCCCGAATCCGACTTGGCGCCGATCCGGTTCATGGCGATAGTCAGCGTCTCGTGCGCTTCGGGGCTCAGCGCTCCGAGCGAGATGCCGGGCGAATTCAGGCGTTTGCGGATCTCGGTGATCGATTCGACTTCGTCGGCCGAGATTACCGTGCGCGCCGGCTTGAAATCCAACAGATCGCGCAGCGCGATCGGCGCCAGCCGCCGCGTCCCCTCGCTGTATTTTTTGTAAGTCGCGTAGGAATCGGTGGCGACCGCCGACTGCAGCATGTGGATGAGATCGCCGGCCCAGGCATGGGCATCGCCGTGGCGGCGGTATTTGTAGAAGCCGCCGACGGGAAGCGCGATCACGTCCTCGCGCCAGGCGCGCTCGTGCAAGGCGACGACCTTGCGCTGGATGCCGGTGAGCCCGATGCCCGATATGCGGCTCGTCATGCCGGGGAAAAATTCGGTGATGAGCGTGCGCGAAAGGCCGACGGCTTCGAAATTGTATCCGCCGCGATACGAGCTCACGACCGCGATGCCCATCTTCGACATGATCTTGAGCAGCCCGTCGTCATTCGCCTTCTGGTAGCGCTTGAGCCCTTCCTTGAGCGAAAGCCCGGGGAAAAGTCCGCGCCGGTGGCGGTCGGCGATCGCTTCTTGCGCCAGGTAAGCGTTGACCGTCGTCGCCCCGACGCCGATCAGCACCGCGAAGTAGTGCACATCGAGGCACTCGCCCGAACGCACATTGAGCGAGGTGAACGTGCGAAGCTGCTGGCGCACGAGATGCGTGTGCACGCCCCCGGTGGCGAGGACCATCGGGATCGGCGCGCGACCCGACCCCATGCCCTTGTCGCTGAGAATCACGTGCACGCAGCCGCCGCGCACGCCGTCCTCGGCCTCGCGCTGGACGCGCCGGAGCGCGTCCTTGAGCGCGTTCTCGCCGCTTTCGGGATCGAACGTGCAGTCGATTTCGACCGCCGTCGCCGCCATATAGGCGCGCATCGCCTCGAACTCCTCGTTGAGGAGAATGGGCGATTCGAGCTGCAGGAGCCGGCACTGGCTCTCGTCCTCGTCGAGGATGTTGCCGAGATTGCCGAGCCGCGTGCGCAGCGTCATCACGCGGCGCTCGCGCAAGCTGTCGATCGGCGGATTGGTCACCTGGCTGAAGTTTTGGCGAAAGAAGTGGTGCAGGCCGCGATAGTGGTCCGAAAGCACGGCGAGCGGCGTGTCGTCGCCCATCGAGCCGACGGGTTCCTTGCCGTCCTCGACCATCGGATGAAGGATGAGCTCGAGATCCTCCATGTTCCAGCCGACCGCGACCATGCGGCGGCGCAGCGCCTCGCGCTCGTACTCCGGCCTCGGCTCGATATCCGCCTTGACCAGGCTGTCGATCACGGTGATCTGCCTGGTCCACTTGCTGAACGGCCGCGAGGAGGCCAACTGCGCCTTGAGTTCGTGGTCGTGGTAGAAGCGCCCGGTCGTAAGATCGACGCCGATCATCTGCCCGGGGCCAACGCGGCCTTTCTCGACCACGCTCGATTCGTCGATCTTCACCATGCCGGTCTCGGAACCGACGATGAGAAGGCCGTTGCCGGTGATGACGTAGCGGCACGGACGCAAGCCGTTGCGATCCATGCCGGCGATGACCCAGCGCCCATCGGTGGCGGCGATCGCCGCCGGGCCGTCCCACGGCTCCATCACCGAGTTGCAGTACGAAAACATGTCGCGCAGCTCCTGGGGCATCTTGTCGTCGAAGCTCCAGGCCGGCGGAATCATCATGATTTTGACCATCGGCAACGGGCGGCCGCCGCGGATCAAGAGTTCGAAGACGTTGTCCATCTGCGCCGAATCCGAGCCCGGCTGGACCACCGGCTTCAGCTCCTCGACGCTGGCGCCGAACAGCTCGTGCGCCATTCGGGTCTCGTGGCTCTTCATCCAGTTGACGTTGCCGCGCAGCGTGTTGATTTCGCCGTTGTGGGCAAGCACCCGGAAGGGTTGGGCCAGACGCCAGGTCGGGAACGTATTGGTCGAATAGCGCTGGTGATAGATGGCGAATGACGAAACGAACCGCTCGTCGACCAGATCGGGATAGAAGTCGGCGAGCTGTTCGGCGAGGAACATGCCCTTGTAGATGATCGAACGGCAGGACAGCGAGCAGATGTAGAAGTCGGTGATGTTCTCCGCCAGCACCTGCTTCTCGATTCGCCGGCGGATGACATAGAGGTCGAGATCGAATTGCGGCTCGCTCGAAGCGCGCGCGTTCGCCACCATGATCTGCTCGATCTCGGGTCGCGTCGCGTTCGCCTTGTCGCCGCAGACCGCGGTGTTGATCGGCACCTGGCGCCAGCCATGGACGGCGTAGCCCATCCGCAGGATCTCGGTCTCGGTGATCGTGCGGCAGCGCTCCTGCGCTTCGAGATCGTTGCGCGGCAAGAAGACCTGGCCGACGGCGATCCGGCCCTCGCCCGGCGTCCGGCCGGTGCGCGAGATGTGCGCCTTGAAGAAATCCTGCGGGATTTCGATGTGGATTCCCGCCCCGTCGCCGGTCTTGCCGTCGGCGTCGACCGCGCCGCGGTGCCAGACGGATTTCAGCGCGGCGATGCCCGCCTCGACCACCGCGCGGCGCGGCTTGCCGTCGAGGGCGGCGACAAAACCGACGCCGCAGGAATCGTGCTCCTCGGCCGGATCGTA
>CAZLYV010000132.1:1409-7587 GCA_964563665.1 uncultured Acetobacteraceae bacterium | reverse complement strand
ATGCAAGGGTAGAGGTATCCCCTGCCGCTCGCCGTCGGCCCAAGCCAGCTTTAAGACTCCCACGTGCCCGGGTGGCGGAATGGTAGACGCGCTAGATTCAGGTTCTAGTGGCCGTAAGGCCGTGGAAGTTCGAGTCTTCTCTCGGGCACCATCTCACCGCCGGCGAGCGCGGAAAGGGAAGAAATAGGATGGCCATCGAGCTGCACGAGGGCGATATCCCCGCCAACTTGCGGTTTGGCGCTGCGGTCGCCATCGACACCGAAACGATGGGCCTCAACCCGTTGCGCGACCGCCTGTGCCTGGTCCAGCTCTCGGCCGGCGACGGGGATGCGCACATCGTGCGCTTCGCGCCCGACAAATACGCCGCGCCCCGCCTGAAGGCGCTGCTGGTGGACGGCGCGGTCACCAAGATCTTCCATTTCGCGCGTTTCGATCTGGCGACGATCCGCCAATTCCTCGGCGTGATGCCGGCCCCGGTCTATTGCACCAAGGTCGCCTCGCGGCTCGTGCGCACATTCACCGACCGCCACGGCCTCAAGGATCTTTGCAAGGACCTGCTCAATATCGAGCTGTCGAAGGAGCAGCAATCCTCCGACTGGGGCGCCAAGGATCTCACCTCGGCGCAGCTCCGCTACGCCGCCGCCGACGTGCTTCACTTGCATGCGCTGCGCACCCGTCTCGACGAGCTGCTGGCGCGCGAAGGGCGTCAGGAGTTCGCCGCGGCGTGTTTCCGATTTCTTTCGACGCGCGCCGAATTGGACCTCGCCGGCTGGTCGGAAGAGGACATTTTCGCTCACTAAGCCTCTGATCTGCCGCGATTCGGGCAGCCGCGTTGATTTTTTGCAGCGCGATAGGCATATTTTTTGCGTAAAGCGCGAATTCAGGTCCCGGCTGGGGGCGAACGCCGACAGCCGGCGTCTCCTTGAAGCTTACGCTTGCGCCAACCGGCTGCGCCCTAAGGTACGAATCCGCCCAAGGCTCCCTTTAACCGCCGTCCAAATGTAAAGCTTCGCTCGAATGGCCAGACGAAAGCCGAATCGGTCCGCCGACGCCTTGCCCGACGCGACACGCGCCGACGCGAGCGATCGCGCAGCCGCGATACGCGTGCTTGAGCTCGAGGCCGAAGGCATCCGCGCGCTGGCAAAAGTTCTCGACGGGTCCCTGGTTCGGGCGCTCGATCTGCTGGCTGAGCCCAGCCGATCGAAAACGGGCGGCCGCGTGATCGTCACCGGCATGGGCAAGAGCGGACACGTTGCGCGCAAGATCGCCGCCACGTTCGCCTCGACCGGCACGCCGGCGCAGTTCGTCCATCCCGCCGAAGCGAGCCATGGCGATCTCGGGATGATCACCGCGAGCGACGTGGTGCTGGCGCTTTCGAACTCGGGCGAAACGACCGAGCTCGAGGATCTCGTCGAGCACGCCAAGCGGTTCCGGATCCCGCTCATCGCGATGGTCGGCCGCAGCCGGTCTTCGCTCGCGCGCTATGCCGACGTGACGCTTCTGCTTCCCTCGACCCCCGAGGCGTGCCCGATGGGCCTCGCGCCGACGACGTCGACAACCATAATGCTCGCCTTTGGCGACGCGCTGGCCGTGGCGCTTCTCAAACGCAAGGGTTTCACCCTCGAGGACTTCCAGGTTCTCCACCCGGGCGGCCAGCTCGGCAAGCGGCTGCTCAAGGTCGCCGACGTGATGCACCATGGCGACAGCGTGCCGCTGGCGGCGCTTGGCGCGTCGATGCGCGAAGCGCTTCTCGTCATGACCGCCAAGACATTCGGCTGCGTCGGCATCACGGATCGCGGCGGGCGGCTGGTTGGCATCATCACCGATGGCGATCTGCGCCGGCATATCGGCGGCGACCTGCTTGGCCAGACCGTCGATCAGGTGATGACCAGCAATCCAAAGACGATCCGCCCCTCCGCGCTCGGCGCCGAAGCGCTCGGTCAGATGAATGCGCAGAAGATCACGTTGTTGTTCGTGATCGAGAACGGGCGGCCGATCGGCATCGTGCGCATGCACGACATCCTGCGCGCAGGAGTCGCCTGATGGCGGCCGATCCAGCCCGCCGCGTTGCCAAAGTCGATGCCGGGGCCGGCGTCGCGACGGCTGGCGCCGACGCCATCCTCCCGCGCCCACGTCGCGTCGTCTTCGAGCCTATCGCGCTCAGGCGATTCAGTTTCTTCCACACGCATGTCGTCAACCTGCTCAAGGTCGTCCTGCCGGCCGCCGCGCTGGCGTTGGCGGCGCTCGTGCTGCTTTGGCCGCAGATCGTGCCCGACGAGCGCCGGGTTCGCCTGCGGCCGGTCGGAGTCGGTATCGAGGATCTCGAGAATTTGCGGGTCTTGAACCCGCGCTTTGTCGGCATCGATGCGCAGAACCAGCCCTATACGCTCACCGCCGAGCAGGCGACGCAGGCCTCGGGAAACAGCACGCTCACCGATCTCGCCAAGCCGAAAGCCGACATGACGCTCACCAACGGCAGCTGGATCGCGCTCACCGCCGATCAGGGGCAATATCATAAAGCGAGCCAGGAACTGGATCTGTGGGGCAACGTCAACCTGTTCCACGACCAGGGTTATGAGATCGCCACCAATCGGGCACGGGTCGATTTCGACAAGGGCGCCGCGTCGGGCGATGAGGCGGTGCATGGCCAGGGGCCCAACAGCGAGCTCGACGGCGAGGGCTTCCGAATCTACGACAAAGGCGCCCGGATCTTCGTCACCGGCAAGTCGCGCGTGGTGCTCTTTCCCGGCGCTCCGGGACAAGGGCTGCGCGCCCCCGGCCAGACGTCGAGCGCCGAGAGAGCCAGGCCCAAATGACGACGGCCGCCGCGTCGTCCGGGGCCATTCGTGCGCTGGCGCTTGCCGGCGCGGCGGCGCTCGCGGGCGCGATCGGGCCAACGCCGGCGGCCGGGCAGAGCCTTAGTCTTGGTCGCAATACAGGCAACCAGCCGATCGAGATCGTCGCCCGCGAGGGCATCGAGTGGCACCGCGATTCGCAGCGCTACATCGCCCGTGGCGAGGCGCGGGCGACGCAAGGAGCGACCGTTATCGACGCAAACGTGCTCACCGCCTACTACCGCGAGAAAAAGGACGGCGGCACCGAGATCTTCCGCTTCGAAGGCGACGGGCGCGTGCAAATCGCCACGCCGGCGCAAAAGGCCGTTGGCGACAAGGCGGTCTACGACATCGATTCCGGCGTTCTGGTGATGACGGGCGGCAATCTCAAGCTGACGACGCCCAATGAAACCATCACCGCGCGCGACAGTCTCGAATACTGGGAGGCAAAGCGGCTTGCGGTCGCCCGCGGCGATGCGCTGGTCGTGAGCCAGGACAAGCGCCTCAAGGCCGATGTGGTCGCGGCATATTTCATCGAGGTTGCGGCCGGAGCGCCGCCAGCCGCGGTGCGCGCGCCGGCAAGCCGCGGCCCGACCCCCCAGCCCACGTCCCGCGCCCAGCCCACGTCCCGCGCCCAGCCCGTCGCGACGGATGCGCCCGGCGAGCGCAACCGTCTGCAGCGGATCGAGGCGTTCGGAAACGTCCATGTTTCGACGCCGACCGAAATCATCCGCGGCGATCGCGGCATCTACAATGCCGACACCGGCATTGCAACGCTTGCAAGCCACGTGCGCATCACCCGCGGCAAGAGCCAGCTCAATGGCGATTATGCCGAGGTCGATCTCAATACCGGAGTGAGCCGGCTCCTCAGTCGCCCGCAGAAAGGCGGCGACGGACGGGTGCGCGGCTTGTTCGTGCCGGAGCAAAAATCGGACGCCGACACCTCGCCCGAGACCAAGAAGCCTCGGCGATGATCCGCGCCCATGATTTAACCTGACATGGCCGACCGCATGCCGCCTGCAGCAAAGCCCTCCAGCCAAACGGCCAATGCCGCCAAAGCTCCCGCCGCTCCTGCGACGGGGAATTCGGCCGCAGCCGGGCCTCGGCTGATCGCGGAGAATCCCGGTCTCGTCGCGCGCAATCTGGGCAAGCGGTTCAAGAAGCGGCCGGTGGTGCGCGACGTCGATCTGGCGGTCCAGCGCGGCGAGGCGGTCGGCCTGCTCGGCCCCAACGGCGCCGGCAAGACGACCTGTTTCTATATGATCACCGGCCTCATCACGCCCGATTACGGCGAGATCCTGATCGATGGAATGGACATCACCGAACTGCCGATGTACCGCCGCGCGCGGCTCGGCATCGGTTACCTGCCGCAGGAGCCATCGATCTTTCGCGGACTGAGCGTCGAGGCCAACATCCGCGCGGTGATCGAGGTGATGGAGCCCGATCCGGAGCGGCGCGAGATCATGCTCGATGATCTGCTCGCCGAGTTTTCGATAACCCACCTTCGCCGCACGCCGGCGCTGGCCCTTTCCGGCGGCGAGCGGCGGCGCGTCGAAATCGCCCGCGCGCTCGCCTCGCAGCCGCATTTCATGCTGCTCGACGAGCCGCTCGCGGGCATCGACCCGATCGCGGTGGGCGACATCCGCGACCTCGTCTCGCACCTCAAGGACCGTGGAATCGGCGTACTCATCACCGACCACAACGTGCGCGAGACGCTCGAAATCGTCGATCGCGCCTACATCCTGCACGACGGACAGGTCCTGATGGAAGGCGCGCCGGCCGAGATCGTCGCCCACGAGGGCGTGCGCCGCGTCTATCTCGGCGAGCGGTTCAGCCTTTAACGGCGCGAACCGCCTCCCGCGTCCCGCGCCATGAAGCTCTCGCCCCGCCTCGCACTTCGTCAGACCCAGGCGCTGGTGATGACGCCGCAGCTGCAGCAAGCGATCAAGCTGTTGCAGCTGTCGAATCTCGAGGTCGTCGCGTTCGTCGAGCAGGAGCTGGAGCAAAATCCCCTGCTCGCGCGCGAGGGCGAAAACGAAGACGCCGCCGCCGAGGCGGGCGATGCGCGCGAGGGATTCGATATGGCGCGTACGGACGGCGAGGCGCGCGGCGTCGACCCCACCCCAAGCGCGCCGTCATTGCTCGATCCGGTGGCCGACGATGGCGCCGGGGAGAGCGGTTCCATGCCGGCAAGCGAGGCTGGCGTCGAGGCCGAGGGCGACGATTGGCACATCGGCGCGGCTTCCGCGTGGCGCAGCGGCGGACGGTCCGACTTTGCCGGGGCCGATGGCGGACATGGCGTGACGGCGAGCCGGCCGAAGACGCTGCGCGAACACCTGCTCGAGCAGGTCAACATCGATATCGGCGATCCCGCCGACCGCATCATCGCCGTTCACCTGGTCAATCAGCTTGACCCGACCGGGTATCTGCCGCCCGATCTCGCGAGCGTCGCGGACGCGCTGAACTGTCCGCCGGCGCGGATCGACGCCATGCTCGAGCGGCTCCAGCAGTTCGATCCGCCGGGCGTGTTTGCCCGCAGCCTCAGGGAGTGCCTGGCGATCCAGCTGCGCGAGCGCGACCGCTTCGATCCGGCGATGGCGAAGATGATCGAGCATCTCGATCTCCTGGCGCGGCGTGAACTCACGACGCTTGCGCGGCTTTGCGGCGTCGACCGCGCCGACCTCGCCGACATGATCGCCGAGGTGAAGTCGCTCGATCCGAAGCCGGGCGAGGTCTTCGATGAGGGCCCGGCGCCCCCGGTGATCCCCGACGTCCTGCTGCGTAGCGCGCCCGGCGGCGGGTGGCTGGTCGAGCTCAACCCGGACACGCTGCCGCGCGTGCTGGTCGATCAGCGCTACCACGCGCGGATCAGCCGGCAGAAGCTGACCAAGCCCGAGCGCGAATTCGTCGCCGAAAAACTCCAGTCGGCAAACTGGCTGGTCAAATCGCTGCACCAGCGCGCGCAGACGATTCTCAAGGTGGCGAGCGAGATCGTGCGCCAGCAGGACGCTTTCTTCCGCCGCGGCGTCCAGCATTTGCGACCGCTCGTGCTGCGTGACATCGCCGACGCCATCAGCATGCACGAATCGACGGTGAGCCGCGTCACCTCCAACAAGTATCTCGCCGCGCCTCAGGGCATCTACGAACTCAAATATTTCTTTACCTCGGCCATCGCCAGCGTCGACGGGGCCGCGGCGCATTCTTCCGAGGCGGTGCGCTCGCGGATCAGGGCGCTGATCCAGTCGGAGCGGCCGATGGAGGTTCTCTCCGACGATCGTATCGTCGATGCGCTCAGGGGCGAGGGCGTGGACATTGCGCGGCGAACGGTGGCAAAGTATCGCGAG
>CAZLYV010000132.1:0-1309 GCA_964563665.1 uncultured Acetobacteraceae bacterium | reverse complement strand
CCGACCGATGCATGTGATGACGTCGAGCTGCGCCGCGGCACGATCGCCGCGCGCAACGCCCCGCGGCAAGGATCTCCCGTTTCGCGGGCTATTGACAGGCCGGGCGGCTACGCCTACTTTCCGCGCCCTCGATGAGACAAGCGCCTTCCCGTGGACGGAAGGCCCCGTATTTAAAGCTCACATATTCCGCACGAATCGATGCAGCTTTCGGTAAGCGGCAAACATCTCGACGTGGGTGAAAGCTTGCGCACGCATGTGTCGTCGGCGCTGGGCGCCGCCGTTGATCGCTATTTCGGCCGCGCCATCGAGGGCAAGGTCGTCTTCGCGCGTGCGCGCCATCTCTACCGCGCCGACATCTCGGTCCACATCGCGCGCGGCATGGTCGTGCAAAGCCACGGCGAGGCGCCCGATCCCTACGCCGCCTTCGACGCCGCCGCCGATCGGCTCGACACGCGGCTCAAGCGCCACCGGGGCCGGCTCGAGAGCCGGCACAAGGACAAGGGCGGGCCGGCGCTTGACCAGATCGCCTTCGAGCCCGCGCAGCATTATGTGTTTGCGGGCGAGGGCGACATCGTCGAGGACAAGGACCATGGTCAACCGGCGATCGTCGCCGAGATTCCAGCCGAGATCGCCACGCTCACCGTCGGCGAGGCGGTGATGCGGCTCGATCTCGGTGACTTGCCGGTCCTGATGTTTCGCAATCGCGCGCACGGCACGTTCAACGTCGTCTACCGCCGGTCCGACGGCACGATCGGCTGGATCGACCCGGGCGCATCCGGCGTCCAGGCGCCGGCCGAGAGCCAGACCGCTTCGCGCCGCTGACAAGAGTACCCCCTCATGGAGATATCCGATCTGATCGGCCCGTCGAGCGTGATCGCGCGCCTTCGCGTCGCCAGCAAGAAGCAGGCGCTCCAGGACCTCGCCCGCAAGGCGGCCGAGATCACCGGCGCACCCGAGCGCGCCATCTTCGATGTGCTGCTCGAGCGCGAGCGCCTTGGCACCACCGGCGTCGGCAACGGGATCGCCATCCCGCATGGCAAGCTGCCGGGGTTGAAACGCCTCTACGGCGTCTTCGCGCGGCTCGACAATCCGATCGACTTCGACGCGATCGATGCGCAACCGGTCGATCTCATCTTCCTGCTGCTGGCGCCCGATGGCGCGGGGGCGGATCACTTGAAGGCGCTGGCGCGCGTGTCGCGGCTTTTGCGCGACCGCGCCGTGTGCGAGAAGCTCAGGGGTTCCGACAAGGCCGAGGCGCTTTACGCGCTGCTGACCGACCGCGCCCATAGCCACGCCGCCTGAGGCGGCG
>CAZLYV010000131.1:1181-7639 GCA_964563665.1 uncultured Acetobacteraceae bacterium | reverse complement strand
CCGAGGATCGGGCTCGGCACGACGCCAAGCACGCGCCAGCCCATTTCGTTCGCCAGCCAAGCGGCGATACGCGCTGAGACTTCTTCATGCAGCGCCGGATCGCGCACCACGCCGCCCTTTCCAACCCGCGCCGCGCCCACCTCGAACTGCGGCTTGATGAGAGCGACGAGCCGCGCGCGAGGGCCGGCCAGCGCCAGCGATGCCGGCAGGATCGTCTCGAGGCCGATGAAGCTCGCGTCGCAAACGATAAGGTCGGGCGGCTCAGGCACGCTATCGCGCGCCAGATAGCGCGCGTTCGTCCGCTCGAGGGCAACCACGCGCGAATCCTGGCGCAGCTTCCAGGCAAGCTGGCCGCGACCCACGTCGACGGCATAGACGCGCCGCGCGCCGCGCTGGAGCGCCACGTCGGTGAAGCCGCCGGTCGACGCACCGATATCGAGAACAATCAGCCCTTTGGGGTCGATCGCGAAATAATCGAGCCCGTGCGCGAGCTTCACGCCACCGCGCGACACCCACGGATGCGGCTGGCCCCGCACATCAAGCGGCTGGTCCGACCCGACCGCAACGCCCGGCTTGTCGAGGCGCTTTTCGCCCGAAAAAACCAGCCCGGCGAGAACGAGCGCTTGCGCCTTGGCGCGGGATTCGGCGAGGCCGCGCTCGACCAGCGCCAAGTCGAGACGCTGTTTCGTGCGCTTGTCCCGATTCACGCGCGCGCCGGGCGCGACGCCTCGGCTTGCCCAAGCGCCGCCAGCGCGCTCGCCACGATGTGGGATGCGTTCAAGCCGGCTTCGTCATACTGCCGTTGCGGTGCGTCGTGCTCGATGAAACGATCGGGAAGACACATCGGCCGGATTTTGAGGCCGGCGTCGAGCAGTCCCGCCAGGGCGAGATACTGCATGACTTGCGCGGCAAATCCGCCGATCGCCCCGTCCTCGATCGTGATCAGCACTTCGTGACCTTGCGCCAGCCGACGCACGAGATCGGTGTCGAGCGGCTTGGCGAAACGCGCGTCGGCGAGCGTGGTCGACAGGCCGCGAGCGCCAAGCTCGTCGGCCGCCTTCAGGCACTCCGGGAGCCGTGCGCCGAAGGACAGCAGCGCCACTTTGGTCCCCTCGCGCAGCACGCGACCTTTGCCGATCGGCAGCACGTCGCCGTGGGCCGGCAGCGCCACGCCGACACCCTCGCCGCGGGGATAGCGCACCGCCGAGGGGCGATCGTCGATCGCCGCCTGGGTGGTCAACATATGGACGAGTTCCGCCTCGTCCGCCGCCGCCATGATCACGAAGTCGGGCAGACAACCCAGATAGGCGATATCGTAGGCGCCGGCATGCGTCGGCCCGTCGGCGCCCACTAGCCCGGCGCGATCGAGCACGAAACGAACCGGCAGCCGCTGGATCGCCACGTCGTGAATCACCTGATCGTAGGCCCGTTGCAGGAACGTCGAGTAGATCGCGGCGAACGGCTTGAGGCCCTCGGCGGCGAGGCCGGCGGCAAAGGTGACCGCGTGCTGCTCGGCGATTCCGACGTCGAAGCAGCGCTTGGGGAACCGTTCGGCGAAGAGATCGAGCCCGGTTCCCGCAGGCATCGCGGCGGTGATGGCGACGATTTTGTCGTCGCGCTCGGCGAGCCCGATCAGCGTTTCGGCGAACACCTTGGTGTAGGTCGGCGCAGCCGCCTTGCTTTTCGCCTGGGCGCCGGTGACGACATCGAACTTCGCCACCGCGTGATACTTGTCTTCCGCCTCCTCGGGGAAAGGATGCCCTTTCCCTTTCTGCGTCACCACATGCACCAGCACCGGCCCGGGCTCAGCCGAATCGCGCACGTTCTTCAGCACCGGCAGCAGATGGTCGAGGTTGTGGCCGTCGATCGGTCCGACGTAATAGAAGCCCAGCTCCTCGAACAGCGTGCCGCCGGTGACCAGGCCACGGGCGAATTCCTCGGCGCGCTCGGCCGCGGTCTTCATCGCCCGTGGAAACCGCGCCGCCATGTCGCGCGCGATGTGGCGCAGCGTCCGATAGGACTTCGAGGAAATCAGCCGCGAGAGGTAAGCGCTCATCGCGCCAACCGGCGGCGCGATCGACATATCGTTGTCGTTGAGGACGACAATGAGCCGCGAGTCCATCGAGCCGGCGTTGTTCATCGCCTCGTAGGCCATGCCGGCGCTCATCGCGCCGTCGCCGATCACCGCGACGACATTGTGCGCGGCCCCCGCGAGATCGCGCGCCACGGCCATGCCGAGCGCGGCGGAGATCGAGGTCGAGCTGTGGGCCGCGCCGAAGGGGTCATACTCGCTTTCCGACCGACGCGTGAAGCCCGAGAGCCCGCCACCCTGACGAAGCGTGCGGACGCGGTCGCGCCGTCCGGTCAGAATCTTGTGCGGGTAGGATTGATGGCCGACGTCCCAGATCAGCCGGTCGCGCGGCGTATCGAAGACGTAATGGAGCGCCACGGTCAGCTCGACGACGCCCAAGCCGGCGCCGAGGTGCCCGCCGGTGCGGCTCACCGCGTCGATCATTTCCCGCCGCAATTCATCGGCAAGTTGCCTGAGCTCGACCGGCGCGAGCGTGCGCAGATCGGCGGGCGACGTCAGCTTGTCCAAGAGCGGCGTTGCATGCGAATTATGGCCGAGATCGGTCATTTCCGGTTCCACAGCAGGGCGTCACGCCGATGTTGCGGCGCCTGCTCACGCCTGCCGCTCGACCACCCATCGCGCAACCTCGCGCAATAGGTCGGCCTTTTCGCCGAACAAATCAAGATGCGCCGCCGCCTGTTCGGCGAGCAAGCCGGCCTGCGCGCGCGCGCGGTCGCGCCCCAGCACGGCGATGAACGTCGCCTTTCCCCGGCTCGCGTCCTTGCCGGTCCGCTTGCCGGTCTCCGCGGTTGAACCCTCGGCATCGAGCAAGTCGTCGGCCATCTGGAAGGCGAGGCCCAAATCGTGCGCGTAGCCGACCAGCGCCTGCCGGGCGGCCGACGAGGCCTTGCCGAGGATCGCCCCCGCCTCGCAGGCGAATGCGATGATGGCGCCCGTTTTGAGGCGCTGCAGCCGGGTGATCGCCCCGATGTCGAGCGATCGCCCTTCGGCGACGAGATCGGTCATCTGGCCGCCAACCATTCCCTCCGCTCCGGCAGCCTTGGCAAGCGCCAGAACGAGATCGACGCGGACCTGCGGGTCGCCATGGGTGAGCGGGTCGACGAGCAACTCGAACGCCATTGTAAGCAACGCGTCGCCGGCGAGGATCGCCGTCGCCTCGTCGAACGCCTTGTGCGTCGTCGGTCGGCCGCGGCGCAAATCGTCGTCGTCCATTGCCGGCAGGTCATCGTGGGCCAGGGAATAGCAATGGACCATTTCGACCGCCGCCGCGGCACGCAGCGCGCACGCCTCGGCGACCAGAAACATTCGCGCGCTCTCGAGCAGAAGAAAGGGACGCAGCCGCTTGCCCCCGCCAAGGGTGGCGTAGCGCATCGCCGCGAATAAGCGGGCGTCCAGGCCGTCATGCTCGGGCAGGAGCGCGCCCAGCACCGCCTCTACCTTGGCGGCATCGGCCGTCAGCGCCTCAGTGAGCTTGGGGGTCACGAGATCAACCGAACCCGCATTTTATCCGAACGACATTGGTTCGGCCTTGACCGCGCCGTCGGCGCCGAAGGTGATCTTCTCGATCTTTCCCTGCGCCTCGGCCAGCTTCTTTTCGCAATGGCGTTTGAGCGCCGCGCCGCGCTCGTAGGCCTTGATCGCGTCCTCGAGCTTGGCCTTGCCGCCTTCGAGCGCGCTGACGATCTGTTCGAGCTCCTTGAGCGCGTCCTCGAAGCCGAGCTTGGCGATGTCGGCAGGGATCGGCGGTTCGGCCATCGAATTCTCCCAATGAGCGAGAGAGTTTAGGGGAGGGCTACCAATGGAACAAGGCTGCTGTGGATGAGGATAAGAGCGCAGATCGCCGGGCGCCTTCGGCATTAGCCAAAGCGGTTTGACGGTGCGATCGCCCCCGTGGTTCTCATGCGCGATCGTGCTTCTTCACACCCGCGGGAACGGCGCCTCCGGCTGGGGTTCGTATTGCCCTCGTTTCCGCGAGGCGGCATAGTCCGCGGGTCCTGTCCGGCCGGCCGGCCGTGCGACCTCGCCCAAGAAGCTCCGAATGCCGATGACCTACCAGACCATTCAGTTCAATGTCGCCGATAGCGTCGCACGGCTCACCTTGAGCCGCCCGGACAAGCTCAACGCCTTCACGCCCGAAATGCATGGGGAAATTCGGAACGCGATCGGGCGCCTCGTCGCTCCCGGATCTGGCGTCCGGGTGCTGCTGCTGACCGGCGCCGGGCGCGGCTTTTGCGCCGGGCAGGATCTCACGCAGCGGCGCGGCGCGGCGATTCCCGATCTCGGCCACACCGTGGAAACCTACTTCAATCCGCTCATTCGCAGCCTGCGCGCAGTTCCGATTCCGGTGATCGCGGCGGTCAACGGGGTGGCGGCCGGCGCGGGCATGGCTTTGGCGCTCGCCTGCGACGTCGTGATCGCCGCGCGTTCGGCGACGTTCATTCAGGCGTTTGCACGGATCGGTCTGGTGCCGGATTCGGGGGCCAGCTTCTTCCTGCCCCGGCTTGCCGGCATGGCGCGGGCCATGGGCCTGGCGATGCTCGCCGACAAAATATCGGCCGAGCAAGCCGCCGATTGGGGACTCATCTGGAAGGTGGTCGATGACGACAAGCTGACGCTCGAGGCGGACGGGCTTGCCCGCCAGCTCGCCCGCGGCCCAACCAAGGCCTACGCAATGATCAAGCAGCTCCTCAACCAGTCGCTCGATAACACCCTCGATCGACAGCTCGACCTCGAGCGCGATTTCCAGAGCGACGCCGGCAAGAGCGAGGACTATCGCGAGGGTGTCGCCGCGTTCTTCGACAAGCGGCCAGCGAACTTCGCCGGTCGCTAAACAAGCCAGTCCCACATGGCGGCGCTTCCAACCGACAAAGCGGTGGCGGTGATCGGTGCCGGCACCATGGGCGGCGGCATCGCCCAAGTGGCGGCGACCGCCGGGCACACGGTACACCTGTTCGACGCGGCAGCCGGCGCGCCCGAGCTGGCGATCGGGACGATCGCCAAGTTTCTCGACCGCGCGGTCGAGAAAGGCCAGATGGACCCCGCGCGGCGCGCGGCGATTCTTGCCCGCATCAGCCCCACGCGAAAAATCGAGGACTGCGCCGAGGCCATGCTGGTGATCGAAGCGGTGGGCGAGGATATCGAGATAAAACGCAAACTTTTTGCCGCGCTCGAGGCGCTGGTCGCGCCCGATGCCATCCTCGCCTCGAACACATCTTCGTTGTCGATCGCCGCCATCGCTCGTGGCCTCCGGCAGCCGGCCCGCGTCGTCGGCATGCATTTTTTCAATCCTGCGCCCATCCTGCCGCTGGTCGAAGTCGTCAGCGCACCAGGCACGGCGCCCGAAGTTTCACAGTGCGTCTACGACACCGCGCGCGCGTGGGGGAAAATGCCCGTCCACTGCCGCTCGACCCCGGGATTCATCGTCAATCGTTGCGCTCGGCCCTTCTATGGCGAAGCGTTGCGGCTGCTGGGCGAGCGGGCGAGCGATCCGGCGACGCTCGATGCGATCATGCGCGAGGCCGGCGGCTTCCGCATGGGTCCCTGCGAACTGATGGATCTGATCGGCATCGATGTGAATTTTGCCGTCACCAAGTCGGTGCATGCGGCGTATTCCGGCGATCCGCGCTATCAGCCGTCGCTGGTCCAGCAGGAGCTCATCGAGGCGGGGCATCTCGGCCGCAAGACCGGCCGCGGCTTTTTCGACTACTCGCCGGGTGCCCCCCGAGCCACGGCGCGGAGCGAGCCTCCGGCCGCGGCGCCGAGGCGCGTCGTCATCGAAGGGAACCTCGGGCCGGCCGAGGATCTCGTCGCGCGTCTTGCAAGGAGCGGCATTGCGCACACCCGCGCCGATTCTCGCGACGGCGACGGGGTGATCGTTCTGGACGACGCCGACCTGGCGCTCACCGACGGCCGGACCGCGACCGGGCGCGCCGCAGGCCGGCGCCGCAATCTCGTCTTGTTCGACCTCGCGCTCGACTACGGCTCGGCAAAGCGCATCGCGGTCGCGAGCGCCGACCAGGCGGCGCCCGAGGCGCGCGCCGCCGCCGTTGGATTTTTCCAGATGCTCGGGATCCAGGTGTCGGTCATCGACGACGCGCCCGGCCTCGTCGTCATGCGGACGGTCGCGATGCTGGCCAACGAAGCGATGGAGGCCGTCCAGTGGGGCGTGGCGAGCGCGGGCGACATCGACCTCGCGATGATGAACGGCGTCAACTACCCGCTGGGGCCGCTCGCCTGGGCGGATGCGATCGGGCTTGCCCGCGTGCTCGCGCTCGTCGATAACCTTGCCGCGCATTACGGCGAAGACCGCTACCGGGCGAGCCCGCGTCTCCGCCGGCTGGCGATCGGCGGTAAACGCGAGGCGTGA
>CAZLYV010000131.1:0-1081 GCA_964563665.1 uncultured Acetobacteraceae bacterium | reverse complement strand
TTGCCGGTCGAGGTGCCCGGCTCGACGATCAATCGGCTGTGCGGGTCGGGCATGGACGCGGTCGCCACGGCGGCTCGGGCGATCAAGTCGGGCGAGGCGGAGTTTCTCGTCGCGGGCGGCGTCGAGAGCATGTCGCGAGCGCCCTTCGTGATGGCGAAGGCGGAAAGCGCATTTGCCCGCGACCCGCAGGTCTACGACACCACCATCGGCTGGCGTTTCGTCAACCCGATGATGAAACAGCTTTACGGCACCGATTCGATGCCCGAAACGGCCGAGAATGTCGCCGCGGAGTTCAAGATTTCGCGCGCCGACCAGGACGCGTTTGCGCTGCGCAGCCAGTCGCGCGCCGCCGCCGCTCAAAGGAACGGCCGCCTGCGGCAGGAAATCGTGCCGGTCGCAATCGCCAAGGGCCGCGGCGACACGCTCGAGCTGGCGAACGATGAATACCCGCGCGAAACCTCGCTCGATGCCCTTGCCAAGCTCAAGGCGCCGTTCCGTGCTGGCGGCACGGTGACGGCGGGCAATGCCTCGGGGATCAACGACGGCGCCTGCGCGCTCGTCATCGCTTCGGAAAAAGCCGCGAAGATGCACGGGCTTGAGCCCCGGGCACGGATCGTCGCCACGGCCACCGCCGGCGTTCCGCCACGGATCATGGGCATGGGGCCCGCTCCGGCGACGCGCAAGGTGCTGGCGCTGAGCGGGCTCAAGCTCGGTCAGATCGAGGTGATCGAGCTCAACGAAGCCTTCGCCGCCCAGGCGCTCGCCGTCTTGCGCGATCTCGGCATTCCCGACGACGCGCCGCACGTCAACCCCAACGGCGGCGCGATCGCGCTTGGCCACCCGCTCGGCATGAGCGGCGCGCGCCTGGTTGCAAGCGCCGCCTACGAACTCAAGCATACCGGCACGCGCTATGCGCTGTGCACCATGTGCATCGGCGTCGGCCAGGGCATCGCGATGGTGATCGAAAGGGTCTGAGACGGCGTACGCGACGCCTGTCACGTCGATCCTGACGGTCGACCGGCTGGCTAGTCGGCGCCCTCGCCGGCGCAACGGAAGCCGACCATGTCCAGTCCGATGTCGG
>CAZLYV010000130.1:6117-7651 GCA_964563665.1 uncultured Acetobacteraceae bacterium | reverse complement strand
CAAGGCGCTGCTCGGTCTGGCCGATGTCCTGGGCGAGCCACTCGCCGAACAGATCGTCGGCCGCCGTGTGTTGCTGACGCAGATCGCGAAGCCGCGCAAGTTCGACGATCGAAAGTTCGATCAACATTTCGATCTGCGCCCGGCGCTCTTCTGGCTCGAGCAGACGGAGGTAGCGCAGCTTGAGCGCCACGACCATCTTGCCGAGATCGGTCATCGGCGCGCGCACGCGGCTCTTCAGCAGTTCCTTGAGCGCGGCGAGACCGGCCGCGGTAAGGCGGACCTGCGTCTCGCCCGTCATGCTTTGGCCGGGTCCGGTCCGGGGACCGATCGGCTCGATCAGGCCCTCGTGGCGCAGGACCTCGATCGAGGGTCCCAGCACGTCGAGCGTCGGCCCCAGCATGCGACTCGCGAAGTGCCGCACCTCGACGGCGAGGTCGCCATAGCGGCGCGGGCCCTCGGCGAGCACGCCCAGCGCGGCGAGGCGGATCGCCTCGGTCGGGATCAGCGATTGGTCGCGAAACATCGGCATCGACCTATTCTATCATGCCGATGCGACCAGCCTGCCGGTCATCAGCCATGCGGTCGGGCCCGCAAGCGCTCGCCCCGGCGTCGCAATGCCTCGACCGCGATCATCAACAGGACGGAGACCGCGATCAACATCGTCGCCGCGGCGGTAATCGTGAGGCTGATGTTGTCGTTGATGCCGTTGAACATCTGGCGCGGCAGCGTGCGCTGTCCGGGACCGGTGACGAAGAGCGCCACCACCACCTCGTCGAACGAAGTGGCGAAGGCGAACAGCGCGCCCGATACGACGCCCGGCAGGATCATCGGCAGCATGACGCGGAAGAAGGCGCTAACCGGTCCGGCCCCCAGGCTGGATGCCGCGCGCATCAGGGTCCCGTCGAAACCGGAGAGGGTCGCAAAAACGGTCACGACGACGAAGGGGCTCGCCAACGCGGTGTGGGCAAGGATCAATCCGCCGTAGTTGTTGGTGAGCCCCAACGGCGCGAAGGCAAGGTAAACGCCGACGGCGACGATCACCACCGGCACCACCATCGGCGAAATCAGCACCGCCATGACCAGGCCTCGGCCGGGGAATCGTGCCCGCCACAGGCCGACGGCGGCGAGCGTGCCAAGCGTCGTCGCCAGCAATGTCGCGGCCGATCCGACGATGAGACTGTTCCACAGCGACGGCAGCCAGAATTGGGAACTGAAAAATTCGGCGTACCAGCGAACGCTGAGGCCGGGCAGCGGATAATGGAGGAACCCGCCGCTCGAGAACGACAGCGGCACGATGGCGATGATCGGCGCAACGAGGAAAAGGATCACCAGTCCGGCGAAAAGGCGCAATACCCAGTAGGCGAACCGTTCGCCGCGCGTGGCGTTTATGGAAAGAGCCATCGCACGCCTACCCGAGCCGCAAGCGTTCGAAGCCGACCAGGCGGTTGTAGACGCCGTAGAGAACCATCGTCGCCAGCAGCAGGATCAACGACAGCGCCGCCGCCATTCCCCAGTTGATCGTCCGGCTGGCGTA
>CAZLYV010000130.1:1475-6017 GCA_964563665.1 uncultured Acetobacteraceae bacterium | reverse complement strand
GGCAGCAGGATGTGGACCATCGCCACGTAGACGGCGAAACGGTTGAAGATCATCGGCAACGGTTCGCTGATTACGCCCAGTCCGAGCAGAAAAGCGTTGAGCACGCCCTCGCGCTGGAGCACTACCACCCACGCCGCGGTGCGGACCAGAAGCGAGGTCCAGAACGGCAGCAGGATGAAGATCATCATCACGTTCGCCGTCTTGTCCGGCAGCGTCGCCAGAAGATAGGCGAGCGGGTAGCCGATCAGCAGGCATAACAATGTGACCACGCCGGCGATCCAGAACGTGCGACTGAGAACCGTGACGAATATCGCCTGGTCCGCCGGCGCGCCGACGATGGCGCCATCGGCGTCGTGGCGCAGATCGAGCGCGGCGAGGAGGTAGAAGTCGGTGAGCGGGCCGCCGGCGCGCCGAATCGCCGCCCAGGTGTCGCGCTCGCCCCATTTAGCATCGATCGCGATCAAAGCCTCGCGAGCCGCCGCGTCGGACAGGCCCGCCGGCAGACGGCGTGAGGTCGAGAACATGAGCGAGCGGAAGCCGTTGATGTCGTAATTGAGCCGCGTGGCGGCCATTGCCAGCGTGCCGGCTTCGCGCGCATCGCGCATGTCCTCGATCAGCGCCGCGAACGCGGCGTCGGGCGGCAGGGCGCCGCCATTCGAGTGCGCGAGCGCGGCGGTGACGCGCGGGAGAATGCGCGGCACCTCGCTGTCCGAGGCGCTGCGCCACAGCATCATGGCGATCGGGACAAGAAAGGTGGTCAGCAGGAAAAGAAATAGCGGCAGGACCAGCGCGAATGCCTTGGCCTGCTGAATACGCTGGCTGCGCTTGAGCGCGACGCCCAGCGCCGCGCCGTCGAGCGGCGGCACCCCGGCGTTTGCTATGCCGACAGAGGCTGCCATCTGCTTCGCGGTCCCGCCTCAGCCTTCGGCGACCTCAGGACGAGAACCGGCGGAACCCTCGCGACACGGCCCTCATGCTGGATGGATCGAAGCATGAGGGCCGTGAGTAAGCCCGCTTGTGTGCGCTACCGCGCGACCCAGGCGTTGAACCGCTGGTTCATCTTGTCGATGTTCTCGACCCAGAACGGCTCGTTGATATAGACCGCTGTTGCAATATTTTCGGGCGCCGTCGGCAGCTCGGGTAGCACCATCTTGTCGATGAGCGGCGTCGCGGCCTTGGCCGTCACGCCGTACGGAATCTTCGGCGGCAGATCCTTCTGGTGCTGCGGATCGCTGACGAAGGCGATGTACTGCTCAGCCTGCGCCTTGTTCGGGCTGCCCTTCATGATCACCCACGAATCGATCGTGTACAGGCTGTTCGTCCAGACGATCTTGAAGTTCTTCTTATCGGTCTTGTTGGCGGCCGAGATACGCCCGTTATAGGCCGAAGTCATCGTCACCTCGCCCGAGGCGAGAAGCTGCGGCGGCTGCGCGCCCTTTTCCCACCACACCAGGGTGGGCTTGAGCTGGTCGAGCTTCTTGTAGGCCCGCTCGATTCCGGCCTCGGTCGCCAGCATCTTGTAGACCTCGCCAGCCGGCACGCCGTCGGCCATCAGCGCGATCTCGAGATTCGTCTTGGGCCCCTTGCGCAACGCGCGCTTGCCCGGCCATTTCTGGACGTTCCAGAAATCGGCCCAGTTCTTCGGCCCGTCTTTGATCTTGTCGCCGTCGTAAGAAATGATGAAGTTGTAAACGATGGCGCCGACGCCGCAATCGTGGACCGCGGCAGGCAGGAACTTGTCCTTGCCCCCCAGTTTCGCCCAGTCGATCTTTTCGTAGAGTCCTTCCTCGCACCCAAGCACGAGCTCCTCGGACTCAACCTGGACCACGTCCCAATTGTTATTGCCGCCCTGGATCTTGGAACGCAGCACGCCCACGCCGCCGTCCCACGATTCCTCGAGCATTTTTATTTTCAAGCCGTCCATGAACGGCTTGAAGTAGACCTCGCGCTGGGCATCCTGGTAGGCGCCGCCCCAGGAGACCACGGTCAAGTCCCGCGCCGTCGCCGGCGCTTGCGCAAAAAGACCCGCTGCCAGGATCCCCGCGCCAAGGCCGGAGATCAGGAATTTGGCTTTCATCGTATCCCCCTACCTAATTGGTCCGGAACCGCCGGGCCGCGCATGAAAACAGGGTCTCGACTCTACGCCCGCGCCCCGACCCGGACAAGCCGCGCCCCGGTCATTCGGGCGCGAACGCCTGGCAATTCGCCGCCGTCCACGAGATGAGCACATCGCGGCCCGGCGCGATATCGGCCGGTAGCCCGCTTGCCGGCAGCTTCGCCGTGATGTCCTCGGAGCCGATGGCGGCAAGACGAACCCGCACGTGATCGCCGAGATAGATCAACTCGCGGACCTGGGCTGGATAGGAATTCTCATCGTCGCTCGTGGCGCCGGCGGCATGGAGACGGATCCGCTCGGGTCGGATCGACAGCGTCGCCGGCGCGCCGACCTCCGCCACGTCGATGGCGCGCGCTGCAACGCGCGCGCCGCCCTCGAGCCTGACGGTACAAATTCCGCCGTCCCGCCGTTCGAGCGTGCCGGATAGCCGGTTGTTCTCGCCGATGAACCGCGCGACGAAGGCATTGCGCGGCGTCTCATAGAGGGCGCGTGGCAAATCAAGCTGCTGGATCGCGCCGTCGTTGAAGACGGCGATGCGATCCGACATGGTGAGCGCCTCCGCCTGGTCGTGCGTCACATAGACGACCGTGACGCCAAGCCGCTCGTGGATGCGGCGAATTTCGAGCTGCATTTCCTCGCGCAGCTGCTTGTCGAGCGCGCCGAGCGGCTCGTCCATCAGCACGAGCTGCGGCTCGAAGACGAGCGCGCGGGCGAGCGCCACGCGCTGCTGCTGGCCGCCCGAAAGCTGAGTCGGCCGGCGGGCGCCGTAGCCGCCGAGCCGGACCATGTCGAGCGCGCGCTCGACGCGGGCCGCCATCTCGGATTTGGCCACGCCGCGCACCGAGAGCGGGAAGGCGACATTCTCGGCCACCGTCATGTGCGGGAAGAGCGCGTAATTCTGGAACACGACCCCGATGTCGCGCTTGTGCGGCGGCAGATGCGCGAGTGCGCGGCCGCCAAGCGTGATTTCGCCCCCCGTCGGCACCTCGAACCCGGCGAGCATCATCAGCGTCGTCGTCTTGCCCGAACCGGAAGGGCCGAGGAGGGTCAGAAACTCGCCGCGCTGGATACCGAGATCGAGGCTTCGCACGACGAGCGTACGGCCATCATAGGTCTTGCGCACGCCCCGGAAGCGGACCAGCACATCGTCTTCGGCATTGGTCCGGGCGGCCGGCACGGCTGTTCAGGCGGCGCGCCTGAGACGCAGCCGGGCCCAGACGTCGGAAATGGCGTCGACGAGATCGTCCATCGCCCGATCATCGTGCAGCGGCGATGGTGTGATGCGGAGCCGTTCGGCGCCGCGCGGAACGGTCGGGTAATTGATCGGCTGTACATAGACATGGTGCTGGCGCAATAGCTCGTCCGACGCCTCCTTGCACGCCCACGCATCGCCGATCAGAAGCGGCACGACGTGGCTCATCGAGCCCATTAACGGCAAACCGGCAGCGGCCAGCAGCCCTTTGAGCCGCCCGACGCGATCGTGCAGCCGCGCACGCTCGGCTCCGCTCGCCTTAAGGTGCCGGATACTGGCAAGCGCGCCGGCGGCGATCACCGGGGGCATCGCGCTCGAGAAGATAAACCCGGCCGCATGGCTGCGGACCGCGTCGATGACCGCGGCGGATCCCGCGATATAACCGCCAACGACGCCAAATCCCTTGGCGAGCGTGCCCTGGATGACGTCGACCTGACCCATCACGCCATCGCGCTCGGCAATGCCGGCGCCGCGCGGACCGTAAAGCCCGACGGCATGCACCTCGTCGAGATAGGTCATCGCGCGATGCCGGCGCGCGAGATCGCAGATGGCGCCGATCGGGCCGATATCGCCGTCCATCGAATAGACCGATTCGAAAGCGATGAGCTTCGGCCGCGCGCGATCCACCATCCCAATCTTGCGTTCGAGGTCGTCGAGATCGTTATGCCGGAAGATCTGTTTATCGACGCCGGCGTGGCGGATGCCCTCGATCATCGAGGCGTGGTTGAGGGCGTCGGAAAAGATGACGCAACCCGGCAACAGCCTGCCGATCGTACTCAGCGCCGCTTCGTTTGCCGCGTAGCCCGATCCGAAGACGAGCGCCGCTTGCTTGCCATGGAGATCGGCGAGCTCGCGCTCGAGCAGCACATGATAGTGGTTGGTGCCCGAGATATTGCGCGTTCCGCCCGCGCCTGCCCCGTGCTCGCGCAGCGCGCGCTCCATCGCCGCGAGAACCCGCGGGTGCTGGCCCATCCCGAGATAGTCGTTCGAGCACCAAACGGTGACCTCGACCGGGCCATCGGGTCCGTGCCAGACCGCCTTCGGGAAATGCCCGCATACCCGCTCGAGGTCGGCGAAGATTCGGTAGCGTCCCTCGCCCTTGAGCCGGGAGATCGTGTCGGCGAAGATTTGGTCGTAGGGCCCAGTCATCGGGTTGCAACTTTAGAAGGTACGG
>CAZLYV010000130.1:0-1375 GCA_964563665.1 uncultured Acetobacteraceae bacterium | reverse complement strand
AAGCGGCGATACATCTCCTCGATCTGCTCCTCGGTGATGATGAGCGGCGGACAGAGCGCCACCCGATCGCCAAAGAGTGCGCGGCAGATCAATCCGTGCTCCTGCGCCCGCTTGGCGAAATAAGCCGCGACGGCCTGCGGCGGATCGAAATACTGCCTTGGCTCCTTGCTGCGGACAAGCTGGATGGCGCCGATCAGACCGAGCCCTTGCGTCTCGCCGACCAGCGGATGGCCGGCGAAACGTCGCAGGCCTTGCAGGAAGCGCGGGCTCACCCGACGCACGTGCGAGGCGATGTCGCGCTCCTCGTATAGCTTGAGCGTCTCGAGGGCGACCGCCGCCGGCACGGGGTGCGCCGAGTAGGTGTAGCCATGCCCAAAGACGCCGATCTTCTGGCTTTCGGCGACCATGGCCTGGTAGATCGGCTCCGAGATCATCAACGCCGAGATCGGCAAAAAAGCGGCCGAGAGCGCCTTTGCCATGGTGATCATGTCGGGCTTGAGTTGGAACGTCTGCGTGCCCCACATGTTTGCGGTGCGGTGGAACCCGCAGATGACCTCGTCGACGATGAACAGGAGGTCGTATTTCTTGAGGACCGGCTGGATTTTGTCGAAATAGGTCGCCGGCGGAACGATCACGCCGCCGGCACCCATGATCGGCTCGGCGATGAAGGCGGCGACCGTCTCGGGATCCTCGCGCAAGATCAGCTTCTCGAGATTCTCGGCGAGCCGGGTCGCAAACGCCTCCTCGCTTTCGCCCGGATGGGCGAAGCCGTAATGATGCGGGCAGTCGGCGTGGACGACGCCGGCGATCGGCAAATCGAAATCGCGCTGGTTTGCGGGAAGGCCGGTCAGGCTTGCCGAGGCGATGGTGACGCCGTGATAGGCTTTCACCCGCGAAATGATCTTCTTCTTCTTCGGCCGGCCGAGCGCGTTGTTGTAGTACCAGACCAGCTTCATCGCCGTGTCGTTCGCCTCCGAGCCGGAGTTGGCGAAGAACACCTTCGACATCGGCACTGGGGCAAGCGATAGCAGCTTCTCGGCAAGCTCGATGCCGACGTCGTGCGATTTGTGGGCAAAGATGTGATACGTCGGCAGCTTCTTGAGCTGCCGGTAGGCCGCCTCGGCCAGACGCTCCTCGCCAAACCCGAGCGAGGCGCACCACAGCGAGGCGAGCCCCTCGAGATACTGTTTGCCGGTCTCGTCATACACGTAAACGCCTTCGCCGCGGGTAATCACCACCGGCCCCTCGGTTTCGTGGACCTTGAGGTTGGTGTAAGGGTGGACCAGCGAGGCGATATCGCGACTGGCGAGCGAGTTACCGCGAACGACCATTGGGCATCACTCCTAATCCGTCGATTCGTCTTCGCGTTGTCGTA
>CAZLYV010000129.1:2190-7722 GCA_964563665.1 uncultured Acetobacteraceae bacterium | reverse complement strand
ATCGCCTCGAGCGCGTCTTGCAACATCGGCGCGTAGTCGGCGCCCACCGGACAGACGTCCTGGCAACGCCGGCAGCCGGTGATGACGCCGGCGCCGCGCAAGATGCTCTGCCACAGATAGAAGCTGTCCTCGGAGCGCATCAGATCCTTTTGCTTGCCGGGGTCGCCTTCATCCATGATCCGGGCGATATGATCGGTGAGCGCGCCGAAGCCGTGCGGAGAGCGATAGGTGTCGCAAACCGGCCAGTCGCGCGCGAAGTGGCCGACGGTATCGCCAGGGCAGACCTTGAGACAGCGGCCGCACGACGGACCAAGGCAAAGCGCCGTGTCCATCTTGCGGTCGCACTCGACGTCGAGCGAACACAGAACCGCGGTCAGAATGACCCGTGGCCCGTGTTCCGGCGTCAGAAGCTGCAGATTGAGCCCGAGCGTCCCGAGCCCCGCCTCGACCGCCGCGTGCGGCAATGAGATGAGCGTCGTCATGTGGCGCTTGGGATCGCCGTCATAGCGCCAGGGATCGACGTGGGTGGGCGGCACGATGAGCGCCGGGTAGCCGTTGTCCTCGAGCCAGTAGACCAGGTTGAGCGAGGCTTCCTCGAGCAATGTGAGGGTGAGTTCGTCGTTGTAGTACTTATGGCGATCGTTCCACGGCACGATGCGCGACGAGCCGGCAAGCGTGCGCTTGGCGAGCACGATGACGCGCCCGCCGTCATGATCGGTGACGTCCGAAGGACGGCGGGGATCGCGGGGATCGGGCGGATTGGCGTCCATCGCCCGGCCGTCGGCGATTCCCACCAGATCGGCGCCAAGCTGCTTCGCCTTCGCCTTGATCTGCTCCGCCGTCAGCGCCGTCCGGAAAATCTCGACCATGATCAATCCTTAGCCGCCGTCTCGCGCACCACGCCCGCCGCGGCCAGGCGTTCGCGCTGCAACCGTTTGAATTCCTGAAGCTGGCGCGCGACCATGCCCTTGTATCCCTCGGGGCCCACCCAGCGGACGTTCCACGCGTCGAGACCCGAGATATCGTCGCCGTGCGCCCGAGCCGCCTTGAACGATTGGCCAAGCGCCACCTTCTCCGGCGTCTTCTCGGGAATGTACTTTTGAATCTCGGCCAGGTGCGCGTGATAATCGTTGCCGACCGGACACACGGCCAGACAGCGCGGGCAATCGCCGAACGAGCCGACGACGCGCAACAGCCCCTGCCAGAATCCGAACATGTCGCGCGATCGCATCATCGCCTTGCGCTCCGCTGGGGAATTCGCGATGTAATTCTCGAAGAATTTGAGGATGGTCGAGAACCCGAACTCCTGCGCTTCGGTGGCGCAAGCACGCTTATCGATGTCGAAGTGCAGGACGGCGTTGGCGGGACAGGAGTGCAGGCAGCGGCTGCATGATTCGCCGATGCAGACCTGCTCGCGGATCGGCTCGTCGGGCTCGAGCTCGAGCTCGGTGAGGATGCCGGTGAGATAGATTCGCGGGCCGAACTCGGGCGTCAGGATGTTGACTTCGAGCCCGAGCGTGCCGAGCCCCGCCTCGACGCCAAGGTGACGCGTCGACAGACGCCCGTAGCTCGCCCGCTTGTAGCTCCAGTCGGTTTCCTGCGCCGCGGTGATAAAGGACGGCCAGCCGGCGGTTTCCAGCTCGCTCGCCAGAGCGTAGGCGACCTTGTCCATTTTCCGCAGGACGAGCATGTCGATGTACTGGACCGCCGCGTTGTGCTTTGCCCGGAAAGCGCCGGCCGGGATGCGCTGCGCGACCACGACGACGCTTTTGCAGTAGGGCGAAATCCGCTCGGGCGTCTGCGGCCAGCGCGGGTCCGGCGGAAAGGCGTTCAACGTCGCCGCGCTGGCGATACCGACGAGGTCGGAGCCAAGCTCTTTGGCGCGACGCTTCACCCAGCTCGCATCGATATGCCCCCGACCATTCATTTCGGCGCCCTCACCTTTGCCGTTCCTCCAATTATCAGAAAGCTGCACGTCATGCCCTAGCGTGCCGGTTCATTTCTCCGTGATCGCCGACTCGTGTTCGCGGAGCTTGAAGCGCTGCAGCTTGCCGGTTTCGGTACGCGGAAGCGCCGAAACGAACTCGACTGCGCGCGGGTATTTGTAGGGCGCGATCTGCGATTTCACGAAGTCCTGGAGCTCCTTGACCGTGGCGGATACGGCGTCATTGGGTTTGCGCAGCACCACGAACGCCTTGACGATGGTCCCGCGTTCGGCATCCGGCACGCCGATGACGGCGCATTCTCCGACCTTGGGGTGATCGAGGAGAACGCCCTCGATCTCCGGCCCCGAGATGTTGTAGCCGGCGGAGATGATCATGTCGTCGGTGCGCGCCTGGTACCAGAAGTAGCCGTCGGCATCCATCTTGTAGGAGTCACCGGTCAGGTTCCAGCCGTTCTGGACATATTTGCGCTGCCGCTCGGGGTCGGCGAGGTAGCGGCAGCCGGTCGGTCCGCGCACCGCAAGACGGCCGATCTCTCCCGGCGGCAATGGGCGAGCGTGATCATCGACCACACGCGCCTCGTAGCCCGGAATCGCCTTGCCGGTCGCGCCCGGCCGGATATTTTCGCCAGCCGAGGAAATGAAAATATGAAGCAGCTCGGTTGCCCCCAGCCCGTCAATCAGCCTGATCCCGGTTGCGCGTTGCCAGGCTTCGAAGGTGGCGAGCGGCAGATGTTCGCCGGCCGACACGCCCTGCTTGAGCGAGACAAGATGCTCGCGCTTGGCCGTCTCCGCCATGAAACGATAGGCCGTCGGCGCCGTGAAGACGATCGTCGCCTGATGATCGTGGATGATCTGCGGCAACACATCGGGCGACGCCTTCTCGGCCAGCGCGCTCGAGGCGCCGAATCGCATCGGGAAAATGACAAGCCCGCCAAGGCCAAAGGTGAAGGCGAGCGGCGGCGAGCCGCAGAAGATGTCATTGGCCGAGGGTTTGAGCACATACCTTGGGAAGCAATCCGCGATCGCCATGATGTCGCGGTGGAAATGCATCGTGCCTTTGGCGAGGCCGGTCGTACCGGAGGTGAAGGCGATCAGCGCCACGTCGTCGCGCGCGGTGTGGCAATTGCGGAATTCGGAGGATTTGCGCGCGATGCGCGCTTCGAGCCCGTCGCTGGCGTCGCCGTGGAAATAGACGATGTCCTTGCACGCCGGCGCCCGCTCGCGCGCGGCGACGAGCTCGTCGCCGAGCCGCGCGTCGCACAGCGCCAGCTTCACCTGCGCCTTGTCGAGAATGTAGATGAGCTCTTTTGCCCGCAGGAGCGGCATGGTGGTAACCGCGATACCGCCTGCCTTCAGCACCGCGAACCAGCACGCGACCAGCATCGGATTATTGGCGGCGCGCAACAGCACGCGATTGCCGGGCACGAGGCCGAAATCCTCGGTGAGCACGCGAGCGATGCGGTTGGCCTTCTCGAGCAGCTCGCGATAGCTCCACACCTCGTTCTTGAACCAGATGACCGGCCGCGAGGCGTGCCCGGCCGCGACCATTTTGTCGAGCAGCTCGACGCCGGCGTTGAGGCGCGCCGGGTACTGAAGCTCCGGTAATGTAAACGGCATGTCCGGCCACTCGCCGCGCGCCGGCAGATTGTCGCGAGCGAAGGTATCGATATGCGCGCTGAAGTCAGGCATGACGGGTCTCGCTCGAGGCGCCAGCCTGGGTTTTGCCGCCGCCGGCGAAATCGGGAACGGGAAGCGCGACGTTGACGCTGTTCGAGGGCGAGCTGTGGCTGCCCGAGGCGTCGTAGGCCATCACGTGATAGCTGTAGGAAAGTCCGCCAAGTACCACACGGTCGGTAAATTTTGGGCTCTTGACCGCCTCGATCACGGTGGCACGTCCATCGTCCTCGGCGCGGAAAACGTCGTAACCGGAGACGCTTGCTGCCTCGGCGCGCCGCCAGGAAAGATGGATCGCGCCATTTTCGACCGACGCGCCCAGTTCCGCGCCACCCGGCGGCCATTGCGGAGCAGCACCCGCGCGGTCCTCCACCGGCGCCTGGATCGCGCCCTTGGGCCACAAGAAGCACGACACGAGTTTGAAGTTTTCGTCGAGCTGCTTGCAGACGTTGCAGTAGATGCAGCGGATGATCTTCTCGGGGCGCCTCTCTTCGACCTTGCGGACCCAGTCCGGGTCGCAGAGAAGCTGGCGCGCCATGCCGACGAGGTCGGCCTTGCCTTCGACGATCAGGCGCTCGGCTTCCTCGGGGTCGCTGATCTTGCCGACCGAAACCACCGGTACGGCGAAGCCCTTGGCGTTGACGTAGTCCTTGATCCCGGTCGCAAGATGCGCGTGGGGCAGCGGCGGATACCAGTCGCCCGGCATGCACTTGTCGCCGCTGTAGCCGGTGTAAGGGTAGAGCGGCTGGCCCGGCCGATGAATCGCGTCCTCGAACTTTCCGCCGATCGAAAGCGAAATGTAACCCACCCCCATTTGCGCCATGCGAAGCGCGATAAGCTTGGCGTCGGGCAGGCCATAGCCATCCTTGATCGCTTCTTCGGCGAGAAACCGCACGCCCACCGGGAAATCGGCACCGACGACCTGGCGCACGCGGGTCATCACCTTGCCGAACAGGCGCAAGCGTCCCTCGAGCGTACGGCCGTCGAACTCGTCACGGCGCCGATTGTGGCGCGACAGAAACGAGGAGAGCGTGTAGGCGTGGGCCGAGTGCAGCTCGACGCCATCGTATCCGGCCTCGCGCGCACGGCCCGCCGCCGCGCCGAACTGGTCGATGATGCGGTCGATGTCGGCCGGGGTCAGCGTGTCGATCGTCTGCCGCCAACCCGAGCGCGCGACCTTCATGAAGTGGATGATCTGCGGCACGATCTTCGAGGGTCCGGCGTCGTGAACGCGCGCCACGAGCTCGCGATGGCCGGGTATGAACCGGTCATCGGAAATGCGGAGCAGCGGCCCCGATTTCGAATCGTGGATTGCCATCGCCTCGACCACGATCAAGCCGACATGTCCCTGAGCGTAGCGGACGTAGCGCTCGATGATATTCCGGTTGATGAAGCCGTCTTCGCCCGAAAGCCGCGTCACCATCGCCGGAACGAGCACCCGGTTGGGAACGGTCATGGTGCCGATCGGGAGCGGTTCGAGCAGCTTCATCGGTTCACTCCGCCGCTTTACTGGCGTCCGCCGCGTGGGCTGCTAGCACCTGGCCGGCGATCACCAGCTTCTGGATCTCGGTCGTGCCTTCGTAAATGCGAAGCGCGCGAATCTCGCGATAAAGCCGTTCGACCGGCGCGCCCGAGACAACGCCCGTTGCACCATGCAGCTGCACCGCGGCGTCGATCACGCGCTGGGCGGCTTCCGTCGCGTACATCTTCGCCATCGCCGCCTCGCGCGTGACCCGGTCGGCCGCGCGGTCCTTGGTCCACGCGGCGCGATAGACGAGGAGCGCCGCCGCGTCGATGTCGACCGCCATATCGGCGAGGCGCATCTGCGTCGCCTGGAACTCCGCCAGCTTCTGGCCGAACGCTTCGCGTGCGGTGGAACGCGCAAGCGCTTCGTCCAGCGCCCGGCGGGCGAA
>CAZLYV010000129.1:0-2090 GCA_964563665.1 uncultured Acetobacteraceae bacterium | reverse complement strand
TTTGCATGCATATCGCCTGCGCTTCGGCTTCGGCCTCGATCGCCTCGTCGACGCCCATGTTCCATTCCTGATGCAGCATCTTCTTGGTGATCGCGTGGGCGAAACTTGGTCCGTGCGCCAGTTCGTGGGCCATGGTTTGCGCCGCCGCAAAAACCTCGTCGGGGGCGCACAGACGATTGAAGAATCCCCAGCGCTCGGCCTCCTCGCCCGCCATCACCCGGCCGGTATAGAGAATTTCCGCCGCCCGGCCCTGGCCAATGATCCGCGGCAGCATCGCGCACGCGCCCATGTCGCACCCGGCAAGCCCGACGCGCGCGAAAAGAAAGGCCACCTTGGCTCGCGCGGTGCCAAATCTAAGATCGGCGGCCATCGCGACGCAGGCCCCGGCGCCGGCGCATATCCCGTCGACTGCGGCCACGATTGGCTGTGGGCATGCCCGCATCGCCTTGACGAGATCGCCCGTCATGCGCGTGAAACGCAGCAGGTCGGGCATCTTCATCTTGACCAACCGGCCAATGATGTCGTGGACGTCGCCGCCCGAACTGAAATTCGCGTCCGCGCCGGTCACCACGACGGCGCGGATATCGGGGGCGTAGGCGAGGTCGCGAAAGAGATCGCGCAGCTCGGCATAGCTCTCGAAGGTGAGCGGGTTCTTGCGCTCCGGCCGGTTGAACGTGACCGTCGCCACCCGGTCCGCGACGGACCAGCCGAAATGCTTCGGACGGAAATGATCGGCCGGGTAGGCGGTCAGGGTCACGGCGTGTCTCCCGATTTTTCGCCAAGCGTCGGTGCGCTCTGTACCGACCGCTTGAGCCTGGCGAGGAGTTCGAGGAGCTGCGCCATCTCGGGCCGCGTCAGACCGGCGAGCATTTCGTCGACCCAACGCTCGTGCGCCGGAGTCATGGCGTCGAAAGCGCGTTTTCCGGCCGGCGTCAGCTTGACGCGGGCCTGGCGGCGGTCGGCACGTAACGGCGAGCGGCTGACCAAACCCTCGGTGACGAGCCGGTCGGTGAGGCCGGTGATGTTGCCGTTCGACACCATCAAGCGATTGGACAGTTCGCCCATCGCCAGCCCTTCGGGCGCGCGGTCGAGTTGGGCGAGGAGATCGAAGCGCGGCAGCGTGATGTCGAATTCCTGGCGAAGGCCCGCGCGCACGCGCGTCTCGATGAGGCTGGCGCAAGTGAGCAGCCGCAGCCATACGCGCAGCTCGAGCTTGTCGTCGCGCGCGATCGCGCTCTCGCGATCGGTGGGCGAGGGTGGCCGCTGGTCGAGTGCGATCTCATCGGCCATCACGTCACCTCTCCGCCGGCGATCGCGACCGCTTGGCCGGTGATCGACGCCGCCTCGTCGAGACACAGCCATCCGACGACGGCGGCGACCTCCTCGGGGCGAATGAGTCGCCCCATTGGATTTGCGGCGGCAAGGTTTGCGCGCGCCGCGGCGGCGGTCGTCCTCGTCTTGGCCGCGATGTTGGCGACGGCCGCATCGAGCATCGGCGTGTCGGTATAGCCGGGACACACCGCGTTTACCGTGACGCCTGTGGTGGCGAACTCGATTGCCAGCGCGCGCGTGAGTCCAACGACGCCATGCTTCGCCGCGACATAGGCGCTGACGTAAGGGTATCCGCGAAGCCCCGCGGTCGAGGCGACATTGACGATCCGCCCATACCCGCTGGCCACCATCGCCGGCGCCACGGCATGCGTCGCGAGATACACGCTCGTCAGGTTGAGCTCGATCATCCGCCGCCACAGCGCCGCGTCAGTGCGGGCAAACGATGCGCTCTCGGCGCCGCCGGCATTGTTGATCAGGATAGACGGCGGCCCAAACGCGGCGGAGGCGCGCGCGATGGCATCGGTCATCGCCGTGCCGTTGGTCACGTCGGCGGGGATCTCGCCGATCCGGGCGATGCTCGAGCCACGCAAGCTCTCGCCGAGCGTACGTAGCGCGGCCGCGCCGCGGGCCACCAGGGTCAGCTCGGCGCCGAGCCGGCCAAGCTCGCGGGCGATCGCGGCGCCGATGCCGCGCGAAGCACCGGTGATGAAGGCATGCCGACCGGCAAGCGGGCGCGCCGCGTCGGGCGGTCGCGCGGA
>CAZLYV010000128.1:0-7757 GCA_964563665.1 uncultured Acetobacteraceae bacterium | reverse complement strand
CAGTTGCGAAATATTCTCGCGCATTGATCCCTTGGCGCAAATTTCGGCCGATTCCTCCTTTTCGCCCTGCGTGATCGAATCATTCGAGACGATTTACTTCGTGGGCGCGGCCCGACATAAATGCCCCCTCCGAGGGATCGCGCGCACGCACGCTCCGCGCCCTCGACCTCGAGAGTGGAGGCATTGGGGCGATGATCACAAGAGGCGATCAGCCGGACCATTTCGGCAGTTTTGATTACGTCATTATTGGCGCCGGGTCGGCCGGATGCGTGCTGGCAAACCGCCTCAGCGCCGATCCCGATGTTTCGGTGCTGCTGCTCGAAGCCGGCGGAAGCGACGACTACATCTGGATCCATATTCCGGTCGGCTATCTCTTCACGCAGAACAATCCGCGGACCGACTGGTGCTTCAAGACCGAACCCGAGGAAGGGCTGAACGGCCGCGCCATCGACTACCCGCGGGGCAAGGTGTTGGGCGGCTGCTCGTCGATCAACGGAATGATCTACATGCGCGGCCAGGCGCGCGATTACGACCATTGGCGCCAGCTCGGCAATTTCGGCTGGTCGTGGGACGACGTGCTGGCGTATTTCAAGCGATCCGAGGATCAGGTGCGCGGAGCCGATGCGGCGCACGGCGTTGGCGGCGAATGGCGGGTCGAGGAAATGCGCCTGTCATGGGAAATCCTCGACGCCTTTCGCGCCGCCGCGGCCGAATTGGGTATTCCGCCAATCGATGATTTCAACCGCGGCGACAACGAAGGCTGCGGATATTTCCAAGTCAACCAGAAGCGCGGCGTGCGGTGGACCACCGCCAAGGCGTTCCTTCGTCCGGCGATGCGGCGGCCCAATCTCACGGTGATTACCGAGGCGCACGCCAAGCAGATCCGCCTCGATGGTCGCCGCGCCGCCGGCGTCGAATTCTGGCGCGCCGGCCAGCTCAGCTATGCCGACGCCAGAGGGGAGGTGATCCTGGCCGCCGGCGCGGTGGGCTCGCCGCAGCTCCTCCAGCTCTCCGGCATCGGACCGGGCTCGCTCCTGCGCCAACACGGCATCGCGCTCCGACACGAGCTCGCAGGCGTGGGCGAAAATCTGCAAGATCATCTGCAGCTCCGGATGGCGTTCAAGGTGGAGAACACGAAAACCCTTAATCAGAGGGCGAACAGCCTCGTCGGCAAGATCGGCATGGGGATCGAGTATTTTCTCTTCCGGCGTGGACCTCTCACCATGGCGCCGAGCCAACTCGGCGGCTTCGCCAAGAGCGATCCCTCCCGCGAGACGCCGAATCTCGAGTATCACGTCCAGCCGCTCTCGCTCGACAAATTCGGCGAACCGCTGCACCCCTTCCCCGCCTTCACGGCATCGGTGTGCAATCTGCGGCCCGAAAGCCGGGGCTGGATCAGGATCAAGAGCCCGGATCCGCGGGCGGCGCCATCGATCAAGCCGAATTATCTCGCGACCATATCCGATCGGCGGGTGGCCGCCGACGCGCTGCGGCTCACGCGCCGCATTGCCGCGGCCAATGCGCTTCGCAAGTATCGGCCCGTGGAGTTCCGTCCCGGGCCGCACGTCCAGTCGGATGACGAGCTCGTTCACGCAGCCGGAGACATCGGCACCACCATCTTTCACCCGGTTGGAACCTGCAAGATGGGTCAAGATGAGATGGCGGTCGTCGACCAGCGGTTGCGCGTCCATGGCATCACGGGGTTGCGCGTCGCCGACGCCGCGATCATGCCGACGATCACGTCCGGCAATACGAACGCGCCCACGATCATGATCGCCGAGAAGGCGTCGGACATGATCCGCGAGGACCGCAAAACGGGCGCCGCCTGAGGGAGCGCGCTTTGGTCCTCAGCGCGCCAGCAGCAGCATGACGACGCCTCCGGCGATGAGGGCGATACCGCCGAGTTCCTGCTTGGTCGGACGCTCGCGAAATCCATAGCGCGAAACGAGGATGGTGAAGACCAGTTCGACCTGACCGAGCGCGCGTACATGCGCGGCGTTTTGCAGCGTCATCGCCGAGAACCAGCCGAGCGAGCCGAACACGCTCATCAAGCCGACGAGCGCCGCCGGCCTCCAGTAGACCACCACCTTGCGCAGTTCCTCGCGTTCGCGCCAGGCAAGCCAGGCGACCATCAGCGCCGTCTGGATCGCGGTCATGAACGCGAGCGTCATCAGCGCGCGGACCACGAAATCGCCATGATCGAGTGACAGCGCCGCCGCGCGGATTGAGACCGCCGAGACGGCAAACAGCCCACCGGATGCCAGACCGACCAGGGCCGAAATCTGCGTCCACCCGGTGACGATCTCGCGCAGTCCGAGCCGGCCGGGCTGCAGCGACAGGAACACGACGCCCATGAGACTGATCACAATGGCGCCCCAGGCCGGGGCGCTGAGCGGCTCAGCCAGCACAAGCGTGCTGAGAAGCGCGGTCTGAAACGTCTCTGTCTTCGAGTATGTCGTTCCGACGGCGAAATTACGTAGTTTGAACGACAAAATGAGCAGCGAGGTCGCGGCGATCTGGGCGATGCCGCCGATGACGCAGTCGAAAACGAAGCGTGTCGACAGGCGAGGCAAGGGCGCGTCGCCGAACACGGCCAACAAAAGAAGCAGCGCGGCGGCGACCGGCGCGCCGTAGAGATAGCGCACGAAAGTGACCGCGTTGGTGCGCAGATACGCGGTCAGCCGTTTCTGCTGCGCGGTCCGCAGGCATTGCAAAAGCGCCGCCCCGATCGTGATCGGGACCCACGGCTCGAAACTTGGCGTCACGCCGCGACCTGTCGGCCGGCGGCCGCCGCAAGCGGCCTCGCGTAGACCCGCGACGTGCCGAGCGTCAGGATTGAGAAATGGGTGAACGCGTGGCCCGATCCGATAGGGGCCCGAGCCATCGCAGTGCCGCTAAATGTCGAGGATTTGCCGGTCAGCATCGTCGATACCGTGATTTCGACGCACCTTATATAACGTTCGGCGGCGGAGTCGCGATAGCGGCGTTCGGCGCCTCCTTGCCACCCATTGGACCATGCATTGACAGTCGCGGCGGCGGTCCTCGATACTCGGTCGAAATGATTCGGCGAGCGTGCCCGTGAGCGCGTCGTCGGAATACGATCGAGCTGGGGAGTAGAGCGCATGATGCAACGACAACCGGTGCCGACGCGGCGCGCGGTACTCAAAGGTTCCATGGCGACGCTCGCCGGCGCGTCGATCACGGGCGCGACGGTCACTCGGGCGCTCGCCGCCTACCCCGAGCGCAACATCAAGGTGGTCATTCCAACGGCCCAGGGCGGCGGGGCCGATCGCCTGGCGCGCAGTTTTTCCGACATCTGGCGCAAGCAGCTGGGTGTCGCTTTCGAATACGATTTCTTCCCGGGCGGCGCCGGCCAGGTCGGCTACGAGATCTATACCGGCCGACGCGACCGCGACGGATACAACCTTCTGTTCGGGAACATGGGGCCGGAGATGATCATGTACGCCCTCCAGAACCCGAAATACAAATTTCCGGACGATTATTTCTATTTTTGCCGGATCGATATCGATGACAGCGCGATCTATGTCAGAACGGCGAGCCCCTTCCGGCGCATCGAGGATGTGGTTGCGGAGGGGAAGAAGCGAACCGTCACCGTGGCGACGAGCCGCCTGCCGCATCCCGGCTCGATCGGCGTATTGGCTCTGGGCGAGGCGACGGGCGCCAAGTTCAATCTCGTGCCGTATGGCGGCGGCAACCCGACGATGATCGCGACGCTCAACGGCGAGGTCGATTGCGGCGTCCTGCCCGTCGCCGAGCCGATCAAGCTCGGCGACCAAGTCCGGACGCTCGGCGTGTTCAACCAGACGAACGCTCTTGCCGCTGAAACCGGCGGTGCGCCGCCGATCAACCAGGTGTTCGGCACGAAGATTCCCGATCTCTATTCCTCGCGTGCGTGGGCGATTCACGCCGAGGTGGCCGGCAAGCTGCCTGACCGTTTCCAGAAGCTTGACGAGACCGCGCGGCGGGTTTTCGCCGACCCGGCGTTCAAGGACCTCTACGAGAAGACCGCGGGCACCTGGGCGCAGGTAAGCTTCGGCGGGCGCGACATATGCACCAATTACGCGCTCGCCATGGTCGATCTCGCGAACCGTTACCGCCCTCTCTTGACGGCCAAGCGCTGATGAAACTGAATCTTGGAGCCGGGCGGTGAGCGCCCCGTCGCCGGCGCCGCAGCGCAAGGACCCCATCGGCGCCGACCTGGTTCTGCCGGCGATCGCCGTCGCGTTCACGATCTACTTTTTCGTTTCGGTGTCCGATCTCGCGTGGGAGGCGAAGACGAACGCGACTCTGATCGGCGTCACGCTGCTCGTCCTCATTGCTATTCTTCTCGTTCGCCTTGGCCTTAAGTTTGTGGGCGGATCGGCGAGCTTGTCGATCGCCCCACTGATCGATCCGCGGCGGGTATTGTGGCAGCGGATCGCCCTCATTGCGCTGTCGGCGGCGTTCGTCTTCGTCATTCCCTGGCTGGGACTTACGCTCGGGCTGTTCCTGCTGACCGCTGCCCTGATGCTCCTGCTCCGCGCCGGAACCTGGCGGGCGGTGACGCTCACCTCGGCGATCGTCGCCACGACGGCCTATCTGCTGTTCATCGCGCTCCTGGATTCGCGCATGCCGCGGGGGCCGATCGAGAAGCTGCTGGCGCTCTGGTTCTAGAGGCGAACAGGCAAAAAACGACGTTCGAGGCGACGCAACATCCATGGGTTGGGACACAAGCTTTCTGCTGCACCTGCTGGCCGTCAATTTCGGCTACTGGTGGATCATCGTGCCGGCCGTCCTGCTCGGCATCATCGTCGGCGCGGTACCCGGATTCAACGCCCAGAACACGCTGATCATCCTGCTGCCGCTCACCCTCACCGTGGACGTCGAAAAAGCGCTCGTCTTCATGGTCTCGCTCTATTGCGCGACGCATCTGGGCGGCGGCATTCCGGCGATCCTGGTCAATATTCCCGGCACCGGAGGCGCCGCGGCGACGACGCTCGACGGCTACCAGATGGCGCGCAAAGGGCAGGCCCAACAGGCTCTTGTCCTCTGCTTCACCTCGTCGGTCTTCGGCGGCCTCATCACCTCGATCGCCACCGTGGCGCTCCTGCCCTGGCTCGCTCAGATGGGCTACGTCATGCGCAGCGTCGAGATGGTCGTCGTCATGCTCTTCGGGCTGACGCTGATCGCGGTCATCGCCGCGCAAGATACGCTCAAGGGCCTGATCGCCGGCATGTTCGGCCTGCTCATCGGCGCGATCGGCACCGACCATATTTACTCCAGCCCACGCGCCACCTTCGGCATTCTCGAGCTATTGGACGGCGTGCCGCTGGTCCCCGCCCTCATCGGATTATTCGCGATTTCGGAAGCCCTGGCGATGCTCGAGGAGGAGACCGTCGTCACCGCCGCGGGGCGGGCGCAGGCGGCCGATCCGAGCTGGGCCGCAACCATTGACGGCCTCAGGATGTCGCTCAAAGGTTGGTGGCAGATCGTCTGGACCGGATTCTCCGGCCTGGTGATCGGCGTGATTCCCGGCGCTGGCGCCAGCATCGCCTCGTTCGTCGCCTATCAGCAATCGCGGATGATGTCGAAAACGCCGGAACTCTACGGCACCGGTCACCCGGCCGGGGTGCTGGCGCCCGAATCGGCCAACAACGGGGTCACCTCGGGCACGCTTGTCCCGCTGATGGCGATCGGTGTTCCGGGCGGCAGCACGGCGGCGGTGATGATGATCGTGCTGCAATACCACGGCATCGTTCTTGGTCCTCGCCTGTTCATCGAGAGCCCCCAGCTCGCCTACGGCGTATTCGTGGCGATGGTGGTTGCCTATATCTTCATGATCTTCACCATCCTGCCGCTCGCGCGCTACATGGCGCGCGTCACCCTGATGCCGACCAGCTATCTGGTTCCGATCATCGTCGCCTGCACCATCATCGGTGCGTTCGCCGAACGGGAGTACGTGTTCGATATGGGGTTGGCGGTCGTTTTTGGAGTGCTCGGCTATGTCGCGCGCAAGACCGGCTACCATGTGACCGCGATTCTGATCGGCGTCATCATCGGCCCGCTGTTCGAGCAATATCTGGTACGCGCGCTGCGAATCTCCGAGGGCGATCTGTCGATTCTCTTCTCGTCCACCATCGGCAACGTATTGTGGGTCTTGCTGGCGCTTTCGCTCGTGTTGCCGTATCTGCGCCGTCACGGCAAAAAGGTCTCGGAGGCGCCGACCGGGTGAGCGCGCCGGTCTTGGTCGAACTCGCAAGGGATATCGGGAACTCATGAATCTTATCGCCGAGCCAGCCGCTCCCGCCATCAACGGAAAGGAACATTGGGCGCGCAAGGGCGAGGTGAAGCTCTTCTTGTGGGAGAAGTGCGCGCACGAGCGGGCACGCACTCACGGCGTCGTGCTGTTCGTCCATGGCTCCTCGATGGCCTCGCAGCCGACCTTCGATCTCGCCGTGCCGGGACGGCCCGATTCCTCGGTCATGGAGTGGTTCGCCCGGCGCGGTTACGACGCCTGGTGCGTCGATATGGAAGGCTATGGCCGCTCCGACAAAAACCGCGACAACAACGCCGATATTTCGCAAGGCGCCGACGATCTATTCGCGGCCGCGACGTATATTCGAGGCTTGCGCGGGCCCCGGCCGTTGCTGGTCTATGGGATATCGTCCGGCGCGCTGCGCGCGGCGCTCTTCGCCGAGCGCCACCCCGAGCTGGTCGGGCGACTTGCGCTAGACGCGATGGTGTGGACCGGCGATGGCAGCCCAACGCTTGCCGAGCGCCGCAAGAAGCTCCCGGAATTCTCGTCGAGAAACCGCCGGCCCATCGACCGTGCGTTCGTGCGCAGCATTTTCACGCGCGACCACCCGGGCACCGCCGAGGATCGCGTAATCGAGGCGTTTGCCGACGCCATCCTGGCGCTCGACAACTCGGTGCCGACCGGCACCTATGTCGATATGTGCGTGAATCTGCCGGTGGTCGATCCGCTGAAGCTCACGATGCCGACGATCATCATGCGCGGCCAGTGGGACGGGATCGCGGGGTTCGACGATCTGATCGAGTTCTTCAAGCGCCTGCCCAACCCGGACAAGCACTTCACCGTCATGCCGGGAATTTCGCATGCGAGCTTCCAGCAGAAGAATTACCTGCTCGTCTATCACATCCTTTATTCGTTCTTCAGTCAGCCCGCTCCGGCCTACCGCGGCTGATCGGCGCCCGGCTGGTCGAGCGCGTGCGGACCAAACGTGGCCACCGGCACCGACCGGGCGAAGCGCTTTGAGTTGCCCGCGCCGCCTGCTCGTGGCACCGTCGAGGCATGAGCAGCGACCATATTTTCGCCCAGTACCTGCGAACGATCGGACGCGGGTCCACGCTGTCGCGCGCGCTCGATGCGACGGAGGCGTACCAGGCGATGCGTCTAATCCTCGGCGGCATCGCGACGCCGGTCCAGATCGGCGCCTTCCTGCTGCTGCTGCGATATCGCGGCGAGACCCCCGATGAGCTCGCCGGGTTCGTCCGCGCCGCGCGCGATCACATCGGCGCCCGCGCCGCTGGCTTGAAGATCGATATCGATTGGCCGTCCTACGCCGATCGTCATCGCCAGCAGCCGTGGTTTGTCCTGGCGGCGCTTCTGCTCGCCGAGAATGGGTGCAAAGTCTTGATGCATGGAATCGTCGGCCACGGCGAGGGTTATGCGCCGACGCGTCCGGTGTTCGAGCGCCTTGGCCTGCCGGTCTGCCGGACGTTGGACGATGCGGCCG
>CAZLYV010000127.1:0-7813 GCA_964563665.1 uncultured Acetobacteraceae bacterium | reverse complement strand
TGCGCCGAAAGCGCGGGGGCATCGGATCGGGCGCCGTATGATGGACGCGCTAGAGCGGAGTCCGATTAAGCAGAACCACGCGTGAGGCAGGGGGTCCCCCACCCGAGGGCGCGGAGCCGCGCCCTCGACCTCCCCCGCAAGCCAGGGGGAGGTGTGGGAAAAAGAGCAACACGCGCACGAGAGCAAGAAAGAAAATCCCCTCCCCCCTCGCGGGGGGAGAGTTTCACTTGCCGTACCCATTATCAAGCAGTAGAATCGAACATTATCCGCCGCTCTCCGTCGGAGAGATTCCCGCCGAGGATTGGGAAGGCCCGGCTGGCCCCATTTGGGCGTTAGTCTCGGGGTTTCCCGGACGACACCGCCGACGCAGGAACTTGCTAATGCTTCAAGCCTACCAAGCCTACATCGATAGCAGTACCGCCGCAGGCAAGGTGATGGTGATGGCCGGATATATAGCCCCCGCCGAAAGCTGGGCGCGACTTGCCGATTGCTGGGGCGAAATGCTCGGAGCCCTGCCGCCCCTTCAGCGACCCTTCAAAATGAAGAATATGTCTCACAACGAGGAGCGGCTCGAAAAAGCTTCTTGGTTCTACCGGATCATAGAGCGTCACGTCACTGCAGCTATTTCGTGCGCCGTACGAATCGATGATCTACACAACGTTTGGGACAGCATAGTTTGGCCCCATACTGCAAAAGAACCGGAGCAATTGCGCAACCCGTACTGGACAGCGTACATAAGCATTGTTGGTGGTCTGGTGCGCCACCAAGTCGGCATGGGCCTGGAAGAGCCAATAGACCTGATTTTCGACAACGATACCGAAAAGACCCCCATCATCAGCGGCTGGGATACGCTGAAGGCTACCGCCGCACCACAATTCCAAAAGCTGATGGGCGATACGCCGATCTTTAGGTGCGACGATAAAGTCTTGCCGCTTCAGGCGGCGGACTTATATGCGTGGTGGGTGCGTAAATGGCAGCTTGAGAACATTGCAGACTGGTGGCTAACGCTACCGTTCCCGTGGGGAGCGAAACGGAAAGACTTCCCCACCTTGCATGTCACTATGCCGGAGCCAGATATTCGGCTCTTGCTAATGAGCCATCTGGAAAGAGCGCAAGCGGCGCTTGTTAATCGCCCTTCCGGGCTCCAGTAGAGTTGGAAGCTTTCTTCGGAAAGAGCCTTTGAAATCCTCGCTCAAACGCCTTGCCGCTTTTGTCAGCTTCGATCTGGCGCGCAGTCTCGATAAACCGTTTCGATTCCGCAGGATCATCGGGCGTTGGCTTGGATTTGCGGGCCATGCCCTATTGGATACTACGGACGGCCCCCGGTGTCACTCGTCCTCGAATAAGGGAAGTAATAGCTGCCGGGGCTCGCTGGGCAATCGGCGAAACCAGAGACTGCCCGCTTCGCGCGCCCTACTGCGCATCCGTATCCACGCTCCGGCTTCCACGAGTCGTTCGATAGGTGAGCCGCTTGCCTTTGGTGCCCTTCAACGCCAGTTCGGCGCGCTCCACGTCCTCGACGCCGAGAGCCGAGCGATTGCTGTACCGGAAATCAAACTCGGACAGGTAACGGTGCAAGTGCTCTTGGCTCACATGGAAATAGCAGCCGCCGATTCCGCGCTTGAGGATCGAAAAGAAATTCTCTGCGGTGTTGGTGTGGGCGTTTCCTCGGACGTATTCCTCGATCCCGTGATTGACGGTTTCATGTCCGGCAAAACCGCGCCCCATATAGCGGTACTGCCCGGCGTCGTCGGTCATGAGGAAGGATCGCCGATCAATCTGCGCGGCCATGATTGGGGCCAAGGTGTGGGCGCTGACTTCCGGCACATGCTGCGACCGGACTCGGCCGCCGCGCTCCACGAGCGAAAAGATAATCTGCTTTCCAGTGCCGCCGATATTGCCCTTAGTCCGCTTGCGGGCGTGTTTATTTTTCTCTTTGCCACCCATATAAGTTTCGTCGGCCTCTACGTATTTGCCTTCGCCGCCGAGCGGGCCGCTAACGTCGATGTGCATGTCTTTCATGGCCTCGCGGATGCGATGCGACAGGAACCACGCGGTTTTCATGCCGACGCGGAAAGTGCGCTGAAGCTGGCGGGTGCTGATCCCCTTCTTGGACGAGTTCATGAGGTAGACCGTCTGGAGCCAGATGCGCAGGGGGACGTGGCTCGACTCCATGACGGTGCCGATTTTGACGGTGAACGGCTGACGGCAGGCGTAGCACTTGTAGAGACCGGGGCGAGTGCTCTTGCCGTTGAGTTTGCCGGCATGCTCCTTGGTCGCGCCGCAATGCGGGCAGACCGGGCCTTGGGGCCAGAGTCGAGCCTCTACGAAGGTGTAGGCCGCTTCTTCGTTATGAAAGTGGGGGGCGGAAAGGATGGACGACATCGCTTATCTCCTCAATAGAGACAAACCTACTCTTGGGGGCTGGGTATGTCAAGTGAAACATTCCCCTCGCGGGGGAGGGCTAGGGAGGGGGGGAGTGATTCGATCTACGCGGAATTGGCGCTAGAGGCTTTTGCTCTCGCAAACGAGGTCACGGTCCTGCGACTGGAGACAGGCATCAATCAGCCGGAGGCGCTGAATCTGTTTCGGTCCTCCGGCTACCGCAAGATTGGGCCGTTTGGCAGTTATCGCCTCGACCCTCTCAGCGTCTTTCTGGAGAAAAGACTCGAACGCGCAAACCGTGAGCGGGATCTGATATAACGCAAAGCGGTGCACTGTCCGCGATTGACTGCCGCGACGGCCCACGCTTACTTCAGCGTCTCGTTCGGGTAGACGCCCCAGATTTCGCTGCGCAACAGCCAGCCCTTGAAGCCGCCGACGTCGAGGCGGCACCAGCGGTCCTGGCATTCGACGATCTGCCCGAGCACGCCGCGCTCGACCCGCGCCACCGAGGGCGCCGTTGGTTCGGCCTGGCGTCGGAGCGCGCGCGTCTCGCCGACCACGACCGCATAGCGCCGGCTCGACAGCATGCTCTGGTGAACCCAGCCCTCGGTGCCGTCGACGTCACGGATCTTGCGCCAGTGCTCGAACTCGGCCAGCACCTCGACCGGCAGGTTCTTGCGCTTGAACACCCAATCGACGGGATAGCGCGCGCCCGGGCCGGTGCGCAAGTTTACCTCGTCGGAACGCAGGCTGACATAGCGCGGAAGCGACGAGGTTTCACCGCCGCGCGGTGAATTCTGCGCGGCCGTCGGCGAAGCGGCGGCGATCAGGGCGAAGGCCAGAATGGACGCTGCGAATCGGGCGAACATGGCGCGATTATAGAAGCGCCAGCCCGGTTTTGAAGTATCCGCCGAGGCCATACGCGCTTGGCGGCCGGTCCCCCGACCACTTTCGGCCCCGGCTGGACAGGCCGCTCCCCGCTTGCTACGCCTTGGCCGTGAGCTTGCCTGCCCGTCCATCATACGAAACCGAGGGGAACCGCCCATGACGGCAAGGCGTCCGCTGGTCATCGTCACGCGCAAACTGCCGGACGTGATCGAGACGCGGATGATGGAGCTGTTCGACGCCCGCCTCAACCGCGACGACCGGCCGATGAGCCAGGCCGAGCTTGGCGTCGCGATGAAGACGGCCGAAATCTTCGTCCCGACGGTCACCGACCGCATCGACAAGAAGGTTCTGGCCGAGGCGGGACCGGACCTCAAGATGATCGCTTCGTTCGGCACCGGCGTCGACCATATCGACCTCGACGACGCCAAGGCGAGGAACATCATCGTCACCAACACGCCGGGCGTGCTGACCGAGGACACCGCCGACATGACCTTGGCCCTCATCCTCGCCGTCATGCGCCGGCTCGCCGAGGGCGACCGGCTGGTGCGGGCGGGCAAATGGGCCGGCTGGGGCCCGACCTCGATGCTGGGCGCGCGCGTCGGCGGCAAGCGCCTCGGCATCATCGGCATGGGCCGCATCGGGCTCGCGGTCGCGCGCCGGGCGCGCGCCTTCGGCATGTCGATCCACTACCACAACCGCCGCCGGCACCATCAGGACGTCGAGGCCGAGGTCGAGGCGACGTACTGGGAGAGCCTCGACCAGATGCTCGCCCACATGGATATCGTGTCGATCAACTGCCCGCACACGCCGGCGACGTTTCATCTGCTCTCGGCGCGTCGCCTCAAGCTGTTGCGGCCGCATTGCTGCATCGTCAACACCTCGCGCGGGAACGTGATCGACGAGGAGGCGCTGGTGCGCGGCCTGGTCGGGCGCGAGATCGCCGGCGTCGGCCTCGACGTCTACGAGCACGAGCCGGCGGTGCCGCCCAAGCTGCTCGCCCTCGAGCAGGTCGTGCTGCTGCCGCACATGGGCTCGGCCACGCTCGAGGGCCGCATCGCCATGGGCGAAAAAGTGATCATCAACATCAAGACCTATGTCGACGGCCACCGGCCGCCCGACCGCGTGCTGTCGACGATGTTTTGAAGCAGAAAATCCGTCGTCACCCTTAACCGGACTCAACGGTGCGCCGACAGATCATGAATCGTCGGGGCTGTTCCGCATAACGGGCATGCCGGGTCGCGCTTGACGCGGATTTTGCGCGTCGTTGTGGCGAGAGCGTCGTAGATCAAAAACTGCCCGGCCAGACTTTCGCCCAAGCCCAGGATCTCCTTGATCACCTCGGTCGCCTGCAACGTGCCGACGACACCGGCGACCGAGCCGAGGATGCCCGCCTCCTCGCAGCGCGGCACGAGGCCGGCGGGCGGCGGATCGCGGAACAGGCAGCGGTAGCACGGGCTCTTGCCGTCATGCGCCTTGAAGGTCGAGACTTGTCCCTCGAAGCGCAACAGCGCGCCGGTGACCAGCGTTCGCTTGGCGAGATAGCAGGCGTCGTTGACCAGATAGCGGGTCGGGAAATTGTCGCTACCGTCGGCGACGAGATCATACGCGCCGATCAGCTCCAGCGCGTTTGCCGCCGTGAGCCGCATCTTGTGCGGAATCACCCGCACCTCGGGATTGATTCCGGCGAGCGTGTCGATCGCGCTCTCGACCTTGGCCTCGCCTATGCGGTCGTCGGTGTGGACGATCTGGCGTTGCAGATTGGAGAGATCGACCCGGTCATCGTCGATCACGCCCAACATGCCGACGCCCGCCGCCGCCAGGTACATCAGGATCGGCGAGCCGAGCCCGCCCGCGCCCACCACGAGCACGCGCGACGATATGAGCTTCGCCTGACCCGCTTCCCCCACCTCGTCGAGGATCAGGTGGCGGGCGTAACGCTCGAACTGGCGGTCGGTGAGCTCCATCGGTGTTGGCTTCTCGCGGCGCAAAAGCAACGGCGGCGTTCACAGGCCGTCGAACAACGCGGTCGAGAGATAGCGCTCGGCAAACGAGGGGATAATGACGACCACAAGCTTGCCGGCCAATTCGGGCCGCGCCCCCGCTTCGAGCGCCGCGGCAAGCGCGGCGCCGCCGGAGATTCCGACCGGCAGCCCCTCGAGCCTTGCCACCTCGCGTGAGGTCAGGAACGCCGTCTCGTTGCCGATGCGCACGATCTCGTCGATCACCGAGCGCTTGAGGATCTCGGGCACGAAGCCGGCGCCGATTCCCTGGATCTTGTGCGGGCCCGGCTTGCCGCCCGAGAGCACGGCTGAATCCTCGGGCTCGACGGCGATCATTCTGACCGAGGGCTTGCGCGCTTTGAGCACCTCGCCCACGCCGGTGATGGTGCCGCCGGTGCCCACGCCGCTCACCACCACGTCGACGCGGCCGCCGGTGTCGCGCCAGATCTCCTCGGCCGTCGTGCGGCGATGAATGTCGGGATTGGCCGCATTCTGAAACTGCTGCAGGATGATCGCGTCGGGAAACGCGCGCTGCAGCTCCTCGGCCCGGCGGATGGCGCCCCGCATGCCCTCGGCGGCGGGCGTGAGTTCGAGCTCGGCGCCCAGAAGCTTCAGCATCTTGCGCCGCTCGATCGACATGCTCTCCGGCATGGTCAGGATAAGCCGGTAGCCTTTGGCGGCGGCGACGAAGGCGAGTGCGATTCCGGTGTTACCCGACGTCGGCTCGATCAGTACGGTCGCCGGCCCGATCTTTCCCTCGCGCTCGGCCGCCTCGATCATGGCGAGGCCGATGCGATCCTTGACCGAGCCCAGGGGGTTGAAAAACTCGAGCTTGGCGGTGATTTCGGCGCGCACGCCATGCACCTCGGCGAACTTCTTGAGGCGTATGAGCGGCGTCGCGCCGATCGTATCGAGAATGCTGTCGTAGATCCGGCCGCGAAATTCGGGCGCCGGTCTGGCGGCGCCTTGCGCTAGAGCTTCGGACGGGGCGGAGCTGGCGTTGCGCGCGCGCGCGGGACGTTGGGGCATCGAACCCTCTTCGATCGATCAGCAAGGCCAGGAACGGCCACGCAAACGGAGCATCTCTGAGAGAATCCACGGGCGAGCGGCGGTTGGCAAGCCCAGCCGCGTGCGAGCCGCTGTCAAATCGAGAAATCGATCCCGTGGTCGATCGCCGGCCTAAGCTCGGCGGTCTGCGCCCGCCGGCAGAGATCCTCGATCGTGAGAGCGTCGAGCTTCACCATGTATTCGGCCTGAAGCTCCAGCCAGAGCGGTCGGACCACCTTCTGGCCCAAGGGCGAGGTTGGCGATTCGGTCACCGGATCGGGCGCGGTCTCGATCCGGCGCACGACACGAATGACGTCGCCGACGGTGATGCGCCGGCGCTCCCGCGCCAGGCGATACCCGCCGCGAGGCCCGCGCTGGCCGGCGAGAATGCCCGCCTTGACCAGCGACTGCAGCACCTGTTCGAGATAGCGCTTAGGGATACCCTGGCGTTTGGTGATGCTCCCCGCCTGCACCGCCTCGCCGCCGGCGTTATAAGCGATGTCGAGCACCGCTTCGATCGCATAGAGCAGCTTCTTGGAGAGGCGCACCATTGCCTCAAGCCCCCGTCGAGCCGAAACCGGCGGGCCCGCGCGCCGAGCCAGGCAGGCTTGCGACCTCGCGCCAGGCGATGCGCGCGACCGGCGCCACGACGAGCTGGGCGATTCGTGCGCCGCGCGTGACCACGAACGGCGCCCCGCCGAGATTGGCGAGAATCACGCCGATCTCGCCGCGATAATCGGCGTCGATCGTGCCGGGGCTGTTGAGCACGGTGATGCCGTGCCGGAGCGCGAGCCCGGAGCGCGGGCGCACCTGCGCCTCGAAGCCCGGCGGCAGCGCGATCGCGACGCCGGTCGGGATCAGGCGGCGCGTGCCGGGCACGATCGTCTCGTCGGCCGCGACGGCGGCCAGCAGATCCATCCCGGCGCTGGCCACGGTCGCATAGGCCGGAAGATCGAGGCCGCTTCCATGGGGGAGCCGCACGAGAGGAACGGCGAGCGGGGCGTCATCGACGCGCGCCGCACGCAAAATCGAATGATCGGGCGGCGCGCTCACCGTTTGGCCGCGAGATAATCGGCGATCCGCCGCGCGAGCCTCAGCGCGACCTCGTCCTTGGCGAGACGCGGCCAAGCCTCGGCTCCGCGCGCATCGATCAAATGCACGACATTGGCGTCGGCCCCGAATGTCCCGGCGGCGGCCGAAACGTCATTGGCGACGATCCAGTCGCAGCCCTTCTTGCGCCGCTTGGCCGTCGCGTTGGCGACCACGTTTTCGGTTTCGGCGGCAAAGCCGACGACGAGACGCGGCCGCGTTTTTCCTTTGGCGGCGAGCGTGGCGAGGATATCGGGGTTTTCGGCGAGCTTGAGCGTCGGCGGGGCACCGCCGGTCTTCTTGATCTTTTGCCGGCGCGGGTTCGCCGCCTTCCAGTCGGCGACCGCGGCGGCGCACACCGCGACATCGACCGGGAGCGCCGCCCGGCAGGCGGCGAGCATCTC
>CAZLYV010000126.1:0-7869 GCA_964563665.1 uncultured Acetobacteraceae bacterium | reverse complement strand
CAAGTTTCTCGCGGATCTGCCGCTCGAGTTCGGCGTTCAAATCGGTCATCGCCGCCTCGAGCAGCTCGTACCAGATCCGTTCGCGCTCATTCACCGTGATGCCCTCGGAAACGGTGCGCGCGCGGCTCGACTTGGCGGTGATCGCGCCGCGTCCCAGCTCGGGACGGTCGCCGCCGATCTCGATCGTCGCCTCGAGCGTCATGTCGTAGCGCTCGGTCTGGTCGCGGGTAAAGGCGCCGGCGATCCCTTGCGTGCGCGCAAGCTTGGTCTCGGTCACCCGGGCATCGCGGATCGTGAAGACGGCGCGTCGCCCGGGGGCGCCGGTCGCGGCGAGCCGATCGGCCGCCCAGCGGCGCATGACGTGTTCGGGCGCGATCGGAAACAGATGCTCGACGCTCGGTGGACTCAATGTCGGCTGATAAGCCGAACGCACCTCGATCGTCGCCACGTCGAGACGGAGCCTTCCAAGATGGCCATAGGTGAGTTCGGCGAATCGGGCATTTTGCGGGGTCGGCGTCGCGCAGGCGGCAATCGTCAGCGCACCCAATAGGGCGATGACCGATCGGCGCTGGATCCCGTGCTCAGGCGCCGTAGACAAGCGCGAGGTCGGTGTCGTCAAAGATGTGGCTCGCATTGCAGAACTCGCAAGTTACGATGAGTTTCCCGTCGAATTTGAGCGATTCGATTTCGGCCGCCGGCAACGCGCGCAGCATGTTGATCGCGCGCTCGCGCGAGCAGCGGCAGGCGTGGGCAAAATCGTGCGGTCGGAAAATCCGTACGCCCTCGGCGAGAAATAATCGATCAATGAGCTTCCAGGCAGGAAGATCCGGATCGATGAGCTCACCCGCCGTGGCGCTTCCCACAAGAATCATGGCGCGCCGCCAGCCTTCCTCGGCTTCCTCCTGGGACTCGGTGAGTGGGCGTGCGACGTCTTGCCCCTCGGCCGAACCGCCCGAGTCCGCCGACGGCAGGCGCTGAATCATCAGCGCGCCCGCGCGCCAGATTAAAGCGCCATCGGGCGCCTGGAGCCGGCCCGCCGCCACCTTGAGCCCGGCTTCGAGCTGCTCCGACTGGCGGAAATAGTGGTGCGCGCATTCGGCGAGCGTGGCGCCCGTGAGCTCGACGATGCCTTGGTAGCGCTCGCTTGCGCCGCCTTGATCGACGGTGAAGGCAAGGTAGCCGGCGCCCAGCAGCTTCGGCACCGACGGCTGCGACTCGTCGATCGCCGCCACGCGTTCGTGGTCGAACTGGGCATAGCCGCGTACGGCGCCGGCGCTGGTGACGTCGACCACCATCATGCGGATCGGCCCATCGCTTTTGGTCTGGAGCGTGAAGACTCCGTCATATTTGAGGGTTGCGGCGAGCGCGGTCCCCATCGCGATCATCTCGGCGAGCGCACGCGCGACGAGCGCCGGGTAGGCGTGCCGCTTGAGGATCGTATCAACGACCGGGCCCAGCCGGACCAGACGCCCGCGCAGCGCGGACGGCACGATCTGGAACGGCAGTACGATGTCGTCGCTAGCGATGTCGAGGATGGAACTCGGCGTCATTATCAAATTATATCGGCATTCACCCGCCGCCCGCCAACCGCTTAAGCAGGGCGTTCTTGTTCAACCCATGCACCAGGCAAGAATGCCCTTCTGCACGTGGAGCCGGTTTTCGGCTTCGTCCCAGACGATCGATTGCGGTCCGTCGATCACCCCGGCGGTCACCTCCTCGCCGCGATGGGCCGGCAGGCAATGCATGAACACGGCGTCCGTCTTGGCCTCCGCCATCAGCCGCTCATCGACGCGGAACGGCGCCAACATGTTGTGGCGCTTCTCGCGGCCTCCGCCGCCACCGCCTTCGGCGTCCATCGACAACCAGGTGTCGGTGACAATGCAGTCGGCGCCGCTGACCGCCGCGTGCGGATCGGTCGTAACCGCGATGTCGGCGCCTTGCGCGCGCGCCCAGGCGAGCATGTCGGCCGGCGGCTGCAGCGTCTCGGGGCAGGCGAGCCGCAAGCGGAAGGCGAAGCGCACCGCGGCCTGGATCCACGATCCGGCCATGTTGTTGCCATCCCCCGACCAGGCGATGACGCGGCCGGCGATGGGACCCCGATGCTCCTCGTAGGTCATCACGTCCGCCATCACCTGGCAGGGATGGGTGCGGTTGGTAAGGCCGTTGATCACCGGTACGCTGGCGTGGCGGGCAAGCTCGAGGAGTTTGCTCTCCGAGGCGGTGCGCAGCAGGATCGCATCGACATAGCGCGAGAGCACGCGCGCGGTGTCGGCGATCGACTCGCCGCGGCCGAGCTGCGTGTCGTTATGCGACAGAATCACCGCCTCGCCGCCGAGCTCGCGGATCGCCACCTCGAACGACACGCGCGTGCGCGTCGACGGCTTCTCGAAAATCATCGCGAGCTCCTTGCCGGCGAGCGGGCGCGCCTCGCCCGACGGCGGTCGGCCCGCCTTGTGGGCCGACCCCAGCGCCAGGATCGCGCGCAACGTCGGGGTCTCAAGCTGCTCGAGATCGAGGAAATGCCGCGGCGCGGGCATCGCGATCACCCCGCTTTGCGGCTCGCTTCGGCTTTCGCCATGGTGGCGCGCAGATCGGCGCAGGCGGCCTCGATCATGCCGGTCGCCTCCCGCACGTGCGAGGCGTCGATGATCAGCGGCGCCAGCACGCGCACCACGTTATCGCCGGCGGTCGCCGTCAGAAGTCCGCGGGCGCGCAAGGCGGCGCTGACATCGCTGTTCGCCAGCCGGCACTTGAGACCGCGGTGCAGGCCCAGTCCACGCATTTCCTCGAAGATATCCTTGTTGCGCTCGACGATGCCGGCAAGCGCCTGGCCGATGTGGCTCGACATCTGCTGCACGTGGTCGAGAAAGCCGTCGGCAAGCATGACGTCGAGCACGGCGTTGCCGACCGCCATGGCGAGCGGGTTGCCGCCGAAGGTCGAGCCGTGGACGCCGGCGGTCATGCCGACCGCCGCCTTTGCGGTGGCAAGACAAGCGCCCACCGGGAAGCCGCCGCCCAGCGCCTTGGCGACCGCCATGACGTCGGGCGCGATCCCGGTCCACTCATAAGCGAAGAGTTTGCCCGTCCGCCCCATGCCGGTCTGGATCTCATCGAAGAACAGCAGCAGGCCGTGCTTGTCGCAAAGCTCGCGCAAGCGGCGCAGGAACTCCGATGGTACGACGCGAATGCCGCCTTCGCCCTGGATCGGCTCGATCAGGATGCCGGCGGTCGCCGGCGTAATCGCCGCCTCGAGCGCCTTGAGGTCGCCGAACGGCACCTGGTCGAAGCCGTCGACCTTTGGGCCAAAACCGTCGAGGTGCTTTTTTTGGCCGCCCGCGGCGATTGTCGCCAGCGTGCGCCCGTGGAAAGCGCCCTCGAAGGTGATGATCCGGAAGCGTTCGGGACGGCCGCTCGCCGACTGGTACTTGCGCACGAGCTTGATGCCGCACTCGACCGCCTCGGCGCCCGAATTGGTGAAGAACACGGTGTCGGCAAACGTCGCCGCCACCAGGCGCTGGGCCAGACGCTCGCCCGCCGGAATGCGAAAGAGATTCGAGGTGTGCCAAACCTTCTGCGCCTGGTCGATCACCGCCTTGACCAGATGGGGATGCGCATGGCCAAGACCCGTCACCGCGATGCCGCAGGCAAAATCGAGATAGCGTCGCCCGCCTTCGGCATACAAATAGACGCCTTCGCCGCGCTCGAACGCGACGTCGGCCCGATTGTATGTCGGCATCACGGGCGGAACCGGCCCGGACGGCTTGGCGGTGCTCACGACGACTTCACCTCGCAATGACTGGGCGGGACACGGGCGACGGACCCTTGTCCGCCCGCTCAACCTCGCGGAAAGTCCGGCAGTATGGAAGCTTACGGGCAGTTGTCAATCTCGGCGGCAGCGCGCGTAAGGACTCCGGCCAGCGAAATCAGGGCCGATCCCCCGTGTCGATGGGGGTGATCAAGCCCGGAGCTTGTAGCCGCGCCTGAACATCGTGTGCGCGACCCAGAGCAGGACGGCGTTGCTGGCGAGCAAAACGGCGACGCCGATCGCGAGGCTGCCGTCGGCGTGGCCGATGAAGCCGTAGCGGAATCCGTCGATCATGTAGAAGAACGGGTTCCATAAGGCGAGCATGTGCCAGGGTTCGGGCAGGCGGTCGACGGTGTAGAACGTTCCGGAGAGGAACGCGAGCGGCGTCACCACGAAATTGGTGACCGCCGCGATGTGATCGAATTTCTCCGACCACACGCCGCCGATCACGCCCAGAAGCGAGAGCATCAACGACGCAGCAAGGCCATGGAACAGGATGTAACCGAAATGCGTCAGGTGAAGAGGCACGAACGGCCATAGGCACGCCGTGACGACGACGCCCACCACCAACCCGCGCACCACGCCGCCCAGCGCGAAGCCGAGCGTGAGTTCCGCCGCCGACAGGGGCGGCATCAGCGAGTCGATGATGTTGCCCTGAACCTTCGAAATGATGATCGAGGAAGAAGTGTTGGCGAACGCATTTTGCACCATCGCCATCATCACCAGACCGGGCACCAGGAATTCGGCGAACGGCACGCCGCCCGCCTGGCGCACCGCGCCGCCCAGCGCCAGGGCAAAGACGGCCAGGAGCAGCAGCGTGGTGACCACGGGAGCGACCAGAGTCTGGGTGTAGACCTTGAGGAAGCGCCGCACTTCGCGCGCGATCAACGTCCACAGGCCGAGCCAGTTCACCAGACCGTATTGCCGCGGCCGCGGCGGAGCTGGGGTCGCGCTTGCCGGGTGACCGCCTGGCGACAGAATCTCGGGCGGATTGGTCGTCGTCGCGGGCGTCATCGGTCGGGGACGATAGGCCGCCGCGGCTGCGCCGGCAACTGCCATGCGCGGAACCGGCGCGTAACGCGAAGGCGGGACGGCTGGCGGGCGCGCTCGCGTCATGCCAAGCTGCGCTGGATACAGAACTTCGCCACCTCGACCCTCGTGTTCAAGCTCCGACGCCCACCCCGGCCCCTGACGCCCGAGCGCCTTGAGAAGGCGGCGCTTGCCTATCTCGAACGCTATGCAAGCTCGGCGGCAAATCTGAAACGCGTTCTGCTGCGGCGGGTCGAACGCGCCGTCCGGGCGGGCGTCGCCGAGCGCAGCGAGGGCATGGCGCAGGTCGACATGCTGATCGAGCGCTATCGTGCGCGGGGCCTGATCGACGATCGGACCTATGCCGAGGGTCGGGTGCGGACGCTCAGGCGCGAGGGCCGCTCGCGCCATGCGATCGTCGCGCGGCTCTTCGCCAAGGGCGTATCGCGCGCCGAAATCGACGACACGCTCGCACGCTTTGACGCCGAGTCCCCGAACGCGGAACTACAGGCTGCGCTTGCCTTTGCGCGCCGGCGCCGGCTTGGACCCTATCGCGGCGCGGCGACACGCGCGGCCAATCGCGTCAAGGATCTGGCGGCGCTGGCACGCGGCGGATTCTCGCTCGACACCGCACGGCGCATTCTCGATGCCGCCTCGCCCGGGGAGATCGCGGCGAAGCTCGCGGAGCAAGACTGAAGCGGGCGAAAATCTTCATGCCGCCGTTGGTTCGGACCTCAGGTCGCGCTTGGCGCCGAGGGCGCGAGCGGTCCAGGGCTCGCGATATGGATCGTGCGCTGCGGAAAGGGAATCTCGATTCCTTCGCGGTCGAAGGCGAACTTGATCTGGCGGTTGAACGCCCGTATCACGTTCCATTGTTCGGTCGGATGGGTCTTGAAGCGCGCCTTGATGATCACCGCCGAATCGGCGAGCCGGTCGACGCCGAGCACCTCGAGATCCGAGAGGATGCGCCATTTCATTTCGGGCTCATCGCGCAAAACGGCGCCTTCTTTGCGCAGCACCTCCATCACCTTGTCGACGTTCTCGCCATAACCGACGCCGACATCGAACACGGCGAAGGCGAAATCCTTTGTCAGATTGCTGATGATCTGAAACTGGCTGAAGGGAATCGTGTGGACCGCGCCGTCGGCGCCGCGCAGCCGGATGGCGCGGATCGACATCCACTCGACGACGCCCGCCTTGTCGCCGAGCTGTACCACGTCGCCGATAGCGATCGAGTCCTCGAGAATGATCGACATGCCGGTGATGAAATCCTTGATCGTGTTCTGCGCGCCCAGACCGACCGCGAGGCCGACCGCGCCCGAGAGCGCCAGGAGCGGCGTGATGTTGACGCCGAGTTCCGAGAGCGCGATGAGGCCGACGAAGGCGACCAGGATCACCATCAGGATGCGCCGGATCATCGGCAGGAGCGTTCGCATGCGCTGCGCGCGCCGCAAATCCTCGGCGCCACGGACCGCGCACCGCTCGATGTAGCGCTCGAACCAAAGGTTGGCGAGCTCCCAGACAACGGTCGCCAGCGCGATGGCGATGGCGATCGCAAGCGCGCTTGCGCCGACGCGCTGACCGAACGGCGTCTCGAGCCAATCGAGCGACCTGAGGCCCCAGGCCTGGAAGATCGCCAGCAGGGCCGAACCCCAGGCGGCGATCGTGATCACTCCGGTCATGATTTGCACGTAGCGGTTGGCGTGCGCTTCCAGCATCGGGTAACGGTCGCGTGATTCGTCGCTGATTTTAAACAAACGGGCGAGCAGGCGTCGTGCAAGCGCGATCGCGCCAGCCGCGGCGACGATGATGATTGCCGTGAGCGCGGTTGCGCGGGCGACGAACTCGAAGCCGCTTCCGGGCTGCACCAGCCAGACCAGAGTGACGAACGCCACATATAGCATCGCCGCGACATGCCAATAGCGAGCGAGCCGCGCTCGCAGCGAATGGTCCTCGGCGCCGGTCCGGCCGCCAAGCACGCGGGCGACGTCGTCGCGGTTCTGTAAAATGAGAATGATCAGCAGCAGGGCGATCAGCACCCCGAGCGCTTTGAGGATGAACCCGTGCCCGGCGCGTGGCATGCCGATCAGCAGAGCCGCTTCGGCGGCGAAGTAACCGTAAACGGCGAGGCTGACGAGCCGGCGGAGCCAGAGGTCGAGATAAGTGGCGGTCTCGTCGCCAAGCGGCGCCAGCCGCAGCGCCGGCACGCGCGGCGCGAGCGCCAGTCCCACCGCGAGCATGATGACGCGCGCGATCACGTTGGCGTTGATCAGGGCCAGTGCGACAAGGCGAGTGATCCGGGAGGGCGTGACCACAGCGAGCGCCCCGAACGCGACGATGGCAAAGGCAAGGAGCGAGAGCAGGGTGGTGCCCTGATAGAGAATGAGAACGCCCGCGCGCCGCCATCCGGTCTCGATCGGCCTCCGTTCGATCGCCATGCGCGGCTTGCGCAACGACGCGCCGACCAGCCACTCGGCGAGCCAGCCGGCCGCCAGCACAAGGAGAACCTTGCCGAAGATCTCGGCAAGGCGGTCGCGATTTCGTTCGTTGCCAAATTGCTCGGCGAACCAGCCGAAGAGCTCCGGCGCGTCGGCAAGGAACGCGGCGGCGCTAGAAATCGCCTCGCCGACGTCGCCAAGCCCTTCCGACAACGTGTCCAGGAACCGCGTGCCGACCCGATCCGGCATGACGGGCGCCGGCGGCGTTACCTTATTCTCGGCGGCGATCACCGCACGGAGCTGTTCGATGAATTTCGCGCGTTCGGCGTCGTTCTCGAGCGTGCCGATCAGCTTCTCGAGAATCTCGATCGCCACCGTGTCGCTCGCGGCTGGCGCGAGCCCAGGCGTCGGCAATTGGGCGCCGGCCGGCGCCACGCCCGCACTGGCGGCCACCGCCGCGAGGACGAGGGCGCAAATGCACCAGCGGCACAAACGACGTATCATCGCCGCCTAATCTAGGGCCTTGCGGGGCCGCTGTCAGCCCGGCGCGGAGTCCATGCCGAGACACCCAATAACGGCGCCGCACCGCGATCCATT
>CAZLYV010000125.1:0-7873 GCA_964563665.1 uncultured Acetobacteraceae bacterium | reverse complement strand
AACTCGTCACCGGATCTCCGGCTCGCAGCCGCAAGTGAATGTTCGCTTCATCCGTCGTTCTCTTAACGTCCGATGATGGCACGAAGCAGACCACCATCAATTTGATCCACTACCGCCGCTTGACTCGCCCCGGCGTTTGCATCTATCCTTAACCGGATGGTTAACTATCTACGGCCCACGCTCGATCGCACCTTCGCCGCGCTCGCCGACCCGACGCGGCGCGCCATCCTCGCCCGGTTGGCGCGCGGCGAAGCCTCGGCCGGCGAGCTCGCCCGTCCCTTCGACGTTTCGCTCCCCGCCATTTCCAGGCACCTCAAGGTGCTGGAGGGCGCCGGCCTGCTCCGCCGCCGCAAGGCCGGCCGCGTGCATCGCTGCAAGATGAACCCGCGTCCGCTGGTCGCGGCCGGACGCTGGATCGCCGAGCATCGGCGGTTCTGGGAGGAGAGCCTGTCGCGCCTCGAAACCTATCTCGATCACTTCGCCACACCGGAGACGACCAATGGCCAGCACCGCCGCACAAGCCGCGCCGCGCACCCCCGCGCGCCGCACGGCCGCCGCCGTTCTTAAGCTCACCCGGCGATTCCGCGCCCCGCCGGAGCGCGTCTTTCGCGCCTTCACCGATCTCGCTACGCTTCAAAAGTGGTGGGGGCCGAAGGGCTTCACGCTGCCCAAGGCCCGGCTCGATCCACGGCCGGGCGGCACGTACCGTTTCGACATGCACGCGCCGTCGGGCAGCGTTCATGTCCTCACCGGCACCTTCCGTGAAGTCGTCCCGCCACGGCGCCTGGTCTACTCCTGGATCTGGCTGGATGGAGATATGAAGGGCGGCGAGACCCTGGTGACGCTGGAGTTCCGCCCCTGGGGCGCCGGTACCGAGCTCCGGCTGGTTCACGAGGGATTTCCCGGCGCGGCCGCGCGCAATTCGCATCGCGGCGGCTGGAGCCAGTGCTTCGATCGGCTGGGCGCGCTGCTTCGCGGTCGCGCCGTGCGTTAGCCTGCGCGATCGTCGTTACGAGGGCGCCGCCGCGCGTGGCGAACCAGGCGCAAAGCGCGCTTGGTGCGCTTGACCTGCCGCCCCCGGCGCTGATACGGTCCGGGTCGGCATGAGCGAAGATCGCGCCATCGTTGGTGTCTCGCGCGCCCGGAACCAAGCGGTTCGCTGGTTGTGGTGGTGGTGACTTAACCGTCACCACGCTCTCCTTTTGCCATTTCATTTTTGCTCCTGAATCCGTTCGCCGGCCGGCGTCGAGCCCGCGGCGTCGGACTCCATAACCGATAGCAGCCGCCGAGCGCCCGCGCGTCGCGCGCGCGTCGCGGCCGACACAGGACCGGACCCATGCAGTACCGTTTCACGACCCCGACCGGGATCACGCTGACCCGGCGCACCCGCGCGCTGAGCTACGCCACCGCGCTTGCCGGCCTCTCCGAACGCCTCGATCGCGAGCGCGGCGCGCTGTTCTCCTCCGGCGTCGATTATCCGGGACGCTATACGCGCTGGGAGTTCGGCTTCGTCGCCCCGCCGCTCGAGATCGTCGGGCGCGAGCGCAATTTGATCGTGCGCGCGCTCAATCCGCGCGGCGAGAAGCTGCTGGCGATTCTGGCGCCAGTGCTGCGGGACACCGCGCACGCCCGAGTCGCCAGAGCCGATCGACGCGAACTCATGCTTGAAATCGCGCATAGCGAGGGCGTATTCGCCGAGGAGGAGCGCAGCCTGCAGCCCTCGCTGTTCTCTCCGCTGCGCCGTCTGATCGGCGAGTTCCGCGGCGTCGACGATAATTTCCTCGGGCTCTATGGCGCCTTCGGCTACGACTTGCTGTTCCAGTTCGAGCCGATCGCGCTCGCCCGTCCACGCCCGCCCGAGACCGAGGATGTCCATCTCTACCTTCCCGACACCATGTTCGTCGTCGACCGGCGAAAGGAGCAGGCGTTTCGCCACGACTACGAATTCGCCGCCGGCGAGATCAGCACGCTGGGCGTTCGCACCCAGTCATTCGGCGCCCCGATCGCCAAGCCGAAGGCCGCCGCCGCTCGCAATGTGCCGTTGGAGATCGTTTCGGACCACACGCCCGAGGAATACGCGAACATGGTCGAGCGCGCGCGCGAGCGCATGCGCGTGGGCGATATTTTCGAGGTCGTGCTGTCGCGCAAATTCGAACGGCCCTATGACGGCGCGCCATCCGCTCTCTTCCAGCGCCTGAAGACGGTCAACCCGAGCCCGTTCGAGTTCCTTATCCAGCTCGGGCCCGAACAGCTCGTCGGCACCTCGCCCGAGATGTTCGTGCGCGTCGAGGGCGATCGCGTCGAATCGTGCCCGATTTCCGGCACAGCGCGGCGCGGCCGCAACGCGATGGAGGACGCAGAGCGGCTCAAGGCGCTGATCGATTCGGAAAAGGACGAGGTCGAGTTGACGATGTGCACCGACGTCGACCGCAACGACAAGTCACGCGTCTGCCAGCCGGGCACGATCAAGCTCCTCGCCCGCCGCCTGATCGAGACCTATGCCGGTCTTTTTCATACGGTCGATCATGTCGAGGGCCGGTTGCGTCCCGGCCTCGATGGCATCGATGCGTTTCTCTCCCATATGTGGGCGGTGACCTTGACCGGCGCGCCCAAGAAGATGGCGACCCAGATCGTCGAGGAGATGGAGAAGAGCCCGCGCGGCTGGTACGGCGGCGCGGTCGGCGCGCTGATGCTGTCGGGCGACGTTTCGACCGGGATCACCATCCGCACCGTTCATCTCAAGGAGGGGGTGGCGAATTACCGCGTCGGCTCGACGCTGGTGTGGGATTCGATCGGCCGCGAGGAGGACGAGGAGACGCGCATCAAGGCGACGGCGATGATCCGCGCCTTCGCCCCGCCGGGCGTCGCGGCCGCCGCGCCCGCGCCCCAGACCGGCACCGGCGTGCGCGTGGTGATGATCGACAACGAGGATTCGTTCGTCCACACGCTCGCCGACTATTTTCGCCAGACCGGCGCCGAGGTGGCGACCTATCGCCACGGATTGCCGGTCGAACGGATCGTGGCGCTGGCGCCCAATCTCGTCGTCCATTCGCCGGGGCCCGGCCGGCCCGAGCAGTTCGGGATGCCGGCGCTGGTGCGGGCGCTGGCCGCCGAGGGCATCCCGCAATTCGGCGTCTGTCTCGGCCTCCAGGGCATGGTGGAAGCCTTCGGCGGCTCGCTCGATGTACTAGCGGCCCCACGCCATGGAAAATTCTGGGACGTGCAGCACGATGCCGATCCGCTGTTCGCGGGCGTGCCATCGCCCGCCCGCGTCGGCGCATATCATTCGCTGACCGCGCGGCTCGCCGATTTCCCGCACGACGAGCTTGCCGTGATCGCGCGGACCGCCGAAGGCCTCGTCATGGCGATCCGCCATCGCAAGCTGCCATTGGCCGCGGTGCAGTTCCACCCCGAGTCGATCCTGTCGATGAGCGTCACCGCCAAGGGCGAAATCGGCCGCATAATGATCGACAATGTGATGCGGACGCTTGGCCCCCAGCGGAGCGCGCCCGGCGCCGTCGCGGCGTCACTTGCGACCTAGGCGGCGTATCGGCATCGCGCGCTTGAGGGCGGCGAGCGGCCCCGGAGTGTCCGTGCGGCGGCGGGTCCTTCGCGCCGGCAACAACTGGCAAGGCGCATGCGGGTCGGCAGGAAGCATATACCGCTCCACGGGGCAACACGTTCGCCTTGTTGCTTTCTGAATGTCCCCACGGTGGGTGCGATTGTTTGGCCCGCGAGGGTGGGCTAGCTTCTTGTCGATCAACCAGTTGCGTGAGGAACGCTCGAACCATGGCTGTTGCCGCCGTCACGCTCGACGACAAGTACGCGCTCGAATCGGGCCGCGTTTTCATCACCGGGACCCAGGCGCTGGTCCGGCTGCCGATGATGCAGCGCCAGCGCGACGTCGCGGCCGGGCTCAACACCGCGTGCCTCATCTCCGGCTATCGCGGCTCGCCCTTGGGCGGGCTCGACCAGGCGCTGTGGCGCGCCAAGCCGTTCCTCAAGCGCAACCACATCCACTTCCAGGCCGGGGTCAACGAGGACATCGCGGCGACGATGATGTGGGGAAGCCAGCAGGTGAACCTGTTTCCCGGCGCCAAGTACGACGGCGTCTATGCCATGTGGTACGGCAAGGGTCCGGGGGTCGATCGCTGCGGCGACGTCTTCAAGCACGGCAACGCGGCCGGCGCCGCGAAGCACGGCGGCGTGCTGCTGCTCGCCGGCGACGACCACGCGGCCAAATCGTCGACGCTGGCGCACCAGTCCGAGCACGAGTTCATCTCGGCGATGATCCCGGTGCTCAATCCGGCCGGCGTGCAGGAATTCCTCGATCTTGGCATCTTCGGCTGGGCGATGAGCCGCTATTCGGGCTGCTGGGTCGCCTTCAAATGCGTCGCCGAGACGGTGGAATCCTCGGCCTCGGTCTACGTCGATCCGCATCGCGTCCAGATTGCTGAGCCCGACGACTTCGAGATGCCGGCGGGCGGCCTCAACATCCGCTGGCCCGACCATTGGTCGGAGCAGGAATACCGGCTCCAGCGGTACAAGGTCTACGCCGCGCTCGCTTTCGCGCGCGCCAACAAACTCGACCGCATCGTCATCGACAGCCCGAAACCCCGCTTCGGCATCGTCGCCGCTGGCAAGTCTTATCTCGACGTGCGCCAGGCGCTCGACGATCTCGGCATCGACGACAAGCATGCCGCCGAAATCGGCATTCGGCTCTACAAGGTCGCCATGACATGGCCGCTCGAGCGCGAGGGCGCCCGCCACTTCGCCGAGGGTCTCGAGGAAATTCTGGTGGTCGAGGAAAAGCGCGCGATCATCGAGAACCAGTTCAAGGAGCAGCTCTATAACTGGCGCGAGGATGTGCGCCCGCGCGTGCTCGGCAAATTCGATGAAAAGGGCGAATGGATTTTGCCTTCGGCGGACGAGCTTACGCCGGCGCAGATCGCGCGCGTCATCGCCGGGCGGCTCGCCCGCTTCTATACCTCGCCCAGGATCGAGGAACGGCTTGCCTTCCTCGAAGCCAAGGAACGGGCGCTCGCCGCCCAGACATCCAAGTTCAGCCGGCTGCCGTATTTCTGCTCGGGATGCCCGCACAACACCTCGACCAATGTACCGGAGGGAAGCCGGGCGCTCGCCGGCATCGGCTGCCACTTCATGGCGCTGTGGATGGATCGCCAGACCGCGACCTTCACCCACATGGGCGGCGAAGGCGGTACCTGGATCGGCCAGGCGCCGTTCACCGAGACGCCGCATGTCTTCCAGAACATCGGCGACGGCACGTATTTTCATTCCGGAAGCCTGGCGATCCGCGCCGCGGTCGCCGCCGGGGTCAACATCACCTACAAGATTCTTTATAACGACGCGGTCGCCATGACCGGCGGGCAGCCGGTCGACGGCCAGCTCACCGTGCCGCAGGTCACCCGGCAGCTCGCGGCCGAGGGAGTCAACCGGATCGTCGTCGTGACCGACGAGCCGGACAAATATGCGCTCCCCGCCGGCTTCGCTTCCGGAACCACGATCGAGCATCGCGACCATCTCGACCGGGTGCAGCGCGAGCTGCGCGAGGTCAAGGGCGTGAGCGCGCTGGTATACGACCAGACCTGCGCCGCCGAGAAGCGCCGTCGGCGCAAGCGCGGCACATTCCCCGACCCGCAAAAGCGCGTCTTCATCAACGAGTTGGTGTGCGAAGGCTGCGGCGATTGCGGCGTGCAATCAAACTGTCTTTCGGTGATCCCGGTCGAGAGCGAATTCGGCCGTAAGCGGGCGATCGACCAGTCGTCGTGCAACAAGGATTTCTCCTGCCTCAAGGGTTTCTGCCCGTCTTTCGTCACGGTTCATGGCGGGAGCGTGCGCAAACTCAAATCGGCCGAGCGCGGCGAGGAGCTGTTCGCCAAGCTCCCGACGCCGCGTTTGCCGGCGCTCGATCGCCCGTACAACATTCTGGTCACCGGCGTCGGCGGCACCGGCGTGGTGACGATCGGGGCGCTCCTTGGCATGGCGGCGCATATCGAGGGCAACGGCGTAAGCGTGCTCGACATGACCGGCCTCGCACAAAAGGGCGGCGCGGTGCTGTCGCACCTTCGTTTCGCGCCAAACCCCGAGGACCTGCACGCCGTGCGCATCGCCGCCGGCGAATGCGATCTTCTGCTCGGGTGCGATCTCGTCGTCGCGGCGGGAAGCGAAGCGAACAGCCGCGCGCGCGCCGGCATGACGCGCGCTATAATCAACAGCCACGAGACGGTGACCGGCGATTTCACGCACAAGCCCGACCTGCATTTCCCGGGCGCCGAACTTCGCCGCGTGATAGCCGAGAGCGTCGGCGCGAACGCCGCCGAGTTCGTCGACGGCACCGCGTTGGCCACCGCTCTCATGGGCGATTCGATCGCGACCAACCTGTTCATGCTGGGCTATGCGTGGCAGCGCGGCCTCGTGCCGGTCTCGGGTGACGCGATCCTTCAGGCGATCGAGCTCAACGCGGTCGCGATCGACGCCAACAAGCAGGCTTTCAATTGGGGCCGGCTCGCGGCCCACGACCTTGCCGCCGTCGAGCGCGCGGCAAAGCCGACCATGGTGACGCCGCTCGTCCCGCTCGCCCGCACGCTCGACGAAATCATCGCCCGGCGCGTCGAGTTCCTGACCGGCTATCAGAATGCCGCTTATGCCAGGCGCTACGAGGACCTGGTGCGCCGCGTCGAGGCGACCGAAAAAGCGCGCACCAAGGGCGCGATCGGCCTCGCCGAGGCGGTCGCTCGCTATTATTTCAAGCTTCTCGCCTACAAGGACGAGTACGAAGTGGCGCGGCTCTATACCGATCGCGCCTTCCTGCAGGCGCTCAACCGCCAGTTCGAGGGCGACTTCACGATCGAATTCAACCTCGCCCCGCCAATGGTCGCAAGCCGCGACCCCGACACCGGCCATTTGATCAAGCGAGCCTATGGGCCGTGGATGATGAAGGCGTTCGCGGCGTTGGCGAAGCTGCGCGCCTTGCGCGGAACCCGGTTCGATGTCTTCGGCTACAGCGCCGAACGCAAGCGCGAGGTCCGGCTCATCGCCGACTACGAGGCGCTGGTGGAGGAGCTGCTCGGCAGGCTGTCACCCGACAACCACGCGCTCGCCGTCGAGTTGGCGAGCATCCCCGAACACATCCGCGGCTACGGTCACGTCAAGGACGCCCATCTCGCCGAGGCCAAGGCGCGCGAGGCCGAGCTGCTCGCCGCGTTGCGCCGCCCCGCGCCATCGGCCCAGGCGGCGGAGTAGGCGCAAACGTTCGGTGGCCACCCTCTCCCATCGGGAGCGGGCGGCCGCGAAGCGGCTCGGCGAGGAACCTTAATGCATGACCTGGGTTGCCGGCGTCGACGGCTGTCGCGGCGGATGGATCGCGGTGTTTCGCCATGTCGAGCGCGGCGACCTCGTCTGGGGCCTCTATGAACGCTTCGCCGATGTGCTCGATGCGCCCCAGCGGCCCAAGATTGTTGCGCTCGATTTGCCGATCGGATTGCTCGATGCAGCGGCGCCCGGCGGACGCGGACCCGAGAGGCTGCTTCGCCGGCTGCTTGCCCCGGCCGGCCGCGCGTCTTGCGTGTTCACGCCGCCGGTGCGTAGCGCGCTCACGGCGTCCACCTATATCGAGGCGCTGCGGATCAATCGTCGAAGTTCGCCCCATCGCAGCGGTATTTCGCGGCAATCCTTCGGTCTATTCGCCAAGCTTCGCGAGCTCGACGCGCTGATCACGCCGCGCCTCCAGGCCCGCGTGCGCGAGGCGCATCCCGAATTCGCCTTCCTGTGCATGAACCGCGGCAAGCCCGTTGCCGAGCCAAAGAAAACCGCCACCGGATTCGCCCGTCGCGCCGCGTTGCTGCGCCGTCAC
>CAZLYV010000124.1:0-7889 GCA_964563665.1 uncultured Acetobacteraceae bacterium | reverse complement strand
CTAGATGCTTGCTCAGGCGGCGCACGCTCCGGTGCGTGACGTGGGGCGGCTTTTCGTGCAGCGTCGTATCAACCACGCGACGAATGACGGCGTCATCCAGCTTCGGCATGCCCCGGCCGCGCGGCGCATCCTTGAACAGGCCGTTGAAACCCGCCGCCATGTAGCGCCCCTGCCAGCGCCAGATCGTCGGCTTGGCTTTCCCCGTCGCCTCCCGGATCGCCATCGTGGTGCAGCCGTCGGCCGTCATCACAATGATCGGCGCACGCCACGCGTGTTTCTGCGGGCGATTCCGATTGCAAACGACTCGATCGAGCCGTTCCCGATCACCCGGCCCAAGCCGGACCTCAACACCGTTCCTCATGCGCCAGGACTCGCATATCCCGGCAAACATGGGAATCATCGATCAGCGACACTCCACTAGGAATATCGGCCTGCCGTGACAACGAGGAACAAATATATTATCGTCGACACAAAAGAACAATCAGGCAGCCGGCCGGTACGGCGCGGCGTAGAAGGTCTTTTTGGCAGGTCTGAAGCGAGGCGCCGTGTTCGAACCAATCCGAGTGGTGCAGGTTTCGGACACCCACCTCAGTCACCGGCGCCCGCATTTCGTCGATAACTGGCACTGCTTCAGCGCGGCGGTGGCCGCGGCACCGCCCCGGCTGGTGATCAACACGGGCGACTGCTCCCTCGCCGGATGCCGCCATCCCGCCGACCTCGTGGCAGTTGCCGATCTGCACCGGGTCCTGCCGGTCGCGAGCCGGATACTGGCGGGGAATCACGATGTCGGCGACCATCCGCGCCTGTCCAACGCTGGCGGATTCCGGCTACCCATTACGGAGTCGCGGCTGCAGGCGTATCGCGACACGATCGGTCCCGACCGCTGGATCGAGGACTTGGGCGGCTGGCGACTGATCGGCATCAATTCTCTGCTCATGGGAAGCGAACTAAGAGCCGAGACGGAACAATGGCGCTGGCTGCAAGAGGCGATCGCGAGCGCCGGCGAGCGACTGCTCGCGCTGTTCCTGCACAAGCCGCCATTCGTCGCTAGTCCGGATGAGCGCGAGCTGACCTATTGGTCGGTTGACCCTGCCTCCCGATCCTTGCTCCTGAGCCTGATGGACGATCGCCGCGTGCGGCTTGTCGGCTGCGGCCACCTGCACGAGTATTTCCGACGAAGCTACCGGCATGTCGAGATCGTCTGCTGTCCCTCCTTGGCGTACGTCGTCAGCACCGCCTTGCAGCCCCAAATTTCCGGCGGCGCCCGCAAAGTGGGTTTCCTCGAGCACGTTTTCCACGACGACCGTGTCGTGACACGACCAATCATGGGGTTCGAGCTCACTCGCCATGTTCTTGATGAGGTCGTCGACGAGGTCTACCCAGAGAAGCGGCTATTGACTGGTTCGACCTGACGGTCACGCGGCCGGGATCACCCATCCGTCACGGATGTCGACGGCGAGGCGGCCGCCAACCTCGATGCTGCAGGGCTCCTGGACGTTCAGCTTGAGCATTCGCCCCGGAGCGTTCACGGGCTCGATTTCAAGGCTGAAATAACCGCCTTTGTAGGTCATCCGGCGAACGACGCCGGTCCCGGCAGCATCCCCCGCGACGGCGGGCCGGACCGACACATCATCCGGCCTCAGGCAGATCGCGGCGGCCTGTTGAGGCGGCTGCTCAGGCGCAGCTCGGAGCAGACACTCCCGTCCCAGGACGCGAGCCCGCACTCGGCCGGCCTCGGCCGCGGTCCAGACATCTCCTTCCACGACGCTTGCCTGTCCGACGAACTCGGCGACCATCCTCGATGCAGGCTCCCGATAGAGCTGCGACGGCGGCGCGATTTGGACAACACGCCCCTGCGACATCACCGCGACTCGATCGGCCAGCTCCATTGCTTCCGCCTGATCGTGGGTGATGTAAAGCATCGTCGTTCCGGTTCGCCGATGATACTCGTCGAACTCACACTGCATCGCCCCGCGCAAATGCATGTCCAGATTTGCCAGCGGCTCATCGAGGAGGACGATCTGCGGATCCATCACAAGGCAGCGCGCCAGCGCCACGCGTTGCCGTTGGCCGCCGCTCAGGTCGGCCGGACGTCGGTCGCCGAAGCCCGTAAGCCCTACCGTCTCCAATGCCTGCGCCACCCGCCGGCTACGCTGTTCGCGCCGCAGGCCCGCCACGCGCAGCGGATAACCGACATTCTCTCCAACGTTCATATGCGGCCAGAGCGCGTAAGACTGGAAAACGACGCCGACCCGCCGGCGCTCCGGAGGCATATGTTCTTCCTCGCTCGACACCACATGCTCACCGAGGCGAATCGTGCCACGGCTGACCCGCTCGAACCCCGCGATCAGGCGCAGGATCGTGGTCTTGCCGCATCCGGAGGGTCCGAGCACGGCCAAGAACTCGCCGTCGCGAATGTCCAGGGACACCTCGTTGACCGCGACGAAGCTGCCGAACTGCTTGACCACCCGGTCCAGACCTAATCCCGCCATGGCACCACTCCCCGAGGCATCCGCCGTCCGAGCGCCGATGCCGCAATCATCAGCAGGATCGTTACGATGACGCTGAGCGTCGCGAGCGCCGCGGCGTAGGTCGAATCCCCGCCCTGTTCGAGACTGAACACCGCGACGCCTAAAGTTTCTGCGCCGGACGACCAGAGCAGCGCCGAAACGGTGAGTTCATTGAATGCGGTGAGGAACACGATGAGAGCGCCTGCCGCCGCCGCCGGCGCGGCCATAGGCAGCATGACCGTCCGCTGCCGGAAGGCAAAACCGGCACCCGACATCTGAGCGGCCTCCTCGTAGGATCGATCGAGCTGCTGAAACGCACCGACGACCGGCCTGAGCACCAGGGTCAGAAATCGCATCAGGTATGCCACGAAAATGATCCAGACGGTGTTGTAGAGGCTGAAGCCAAGCAGCGGCAGCGGTCGCAGAAACAGCAGGATGCAGGCGATCGCAAGCACGACACCCGGCAGCGCGTAAGGGATCTCGGCGAGAAAGCTCAGACCGCGCAAAAGCGTGTTGCTGCGCCAGGCCACGAAATAGCCGAGCGGCATGCACAGCGCGACGAGTGCCAGCGCCGCTCCCACCGAGAGAAAAAAGCTATTCACGAACGCCCGCTGCGTCGGGCCATGCACGCCGATGATGAATCGATAGTTGTCGAGCGTCGCATTCGCGGCGGTCAGCTTGACGCCATACGCCGGCACCAGAGATGTCAGCACCATCGCTAGCATCGGAAGCACAAAGGTGAACACGACCACCAGCCAGCCGAGAAGCTCGGCCGGCACGCGCCAGCTGCGCAGCTCGAACCTTGCCGGCTCGTCAGCGGTGCCTGCGATGCGGTAGTCCCCCTGCCGCAGCATCCAGCCCTGCAACGCGATGCCTGCCAACACCAGGATGCCGAGCAGTACCGACAATGCCGCCACGTCGGCGAGGACACTTGGGCCCAGCCCGGCCAGCCGCTGATAGATCAGCGTCGTCAGCACGGTGTAGCTGCCGGGAATTCCCAGCAGGGCCGGGATCCCGAAGTTCCCGATGCAGGAGACCGTCGTCAGTATCACTCCTGCCACGAGCGGTGGACGCATCATAGGCACGATGATTGTCGTGACGACCCTCAGGGGCGACGCTCCTGTCGCGAGGGCGGCCTCGACGAAGTCCCGCGGGAGCCGGCGCAACCCGGCGCGAAGCGTCAGAAACACGAGCGGCGCATAATGCACCCCGAGCAGAAGAATGATGCCGTCGCGCGAGTACAGCGGATTGCGCGTCCCGATGGGAGGCGCCATGTCGAGCATCTTGAGAAGCGGGCTCGAAGGGCCGAAGACCTGCGGCCACGCAATCGCCGTGACCTGCGGCGGTATCATCAAGGGCAGCACGAAACCGAAAACCAGAGCCGGCCTCGCCCGCACGTCGGTGAGCGCCGCTAGCAGGGCCATCACAATGCCGAGGATAGCGGCGACGACCGTCCCGCCGATGGTGACCTCGAGCGACTGGCGGGCCGCCACCCATGTCGTCGGTTGCGTGAGCACCGTGACCGCCGGACCGCCGCCGCCGGACGGCGCCGCTGCCTCCAGCACCAGGCGCGCTACCGGGACGACCGAAAGAAGCGCGGTGATCCCGACAAGTACCGCGAGCAGCACAATCTCAGGCTCGAGCGGGCGCAGCCTCGCTGCGCCCGCCCTCACATCCCCGCCCGCCATTCGGCGTCAGTCCTCGAACCCGAGAGAGCGGCCTGCCTACCTACTGGCCGAAAGACTGCGCGAACCGCCTCTTGTCGGCCTCAATCGACGACACCAGGCCGGCCATGTCCATCGGCATCAGCTTCAACGAGTCGAGACTAGGAAAACCCGGCGGCGGCGCCACTTTATTGCGCGCCGGCAGATAACCCTGGCTGACCGCCAGTTTCTGCCCTTCCTCCGACAGCAGGAAGTCCACGAAAGCCTTCGCTGCTTTTTGGTTCTTGGACGTCTTCAGTATCGCGACAGGTTCCGTTACCGCCGTCAGGCCCTCGCGCGGCACGACGAACTCGACCGGCGACCCCTTCGCCTTGGCGTTGAGCGCCATAAAGTCTACCAGGATGCCGTAGGCCTTCTCGCCGCTGGCGACCGATTTCAGAACGGCGCCGTTGCCGCGGACCGCGATCGCGTCATTGGCCTTCAGCGACTCGATATACGACCAGCCAAGATCCTGATGCTTGGCGAAGGTGCTGAGGGTGATCGCCGCCGCCCCAGAGTAGAGCGGGCTGGGCATGATCACTTGGCCCTTGTATCTGGGATCCGACAGATCCTTCCAGGATGTCGGCCGCTCCTTGGCCCCGGTGTTGTAAACGATTCCGGAGGTGATCAGCTTGGTGCCGAAATAGGTACGATCGCGATCATACGCTTCGGGCGCGAAAGCCGAGACGTCGGCTTCCGGGTACGCCATCAGACGCCCATCCTTCTTGAGAAGCTCAAGGCTGATGCTGTCCGCCACCAGCAGCACGTCCGGCTTCGGGTCGCCGGCCGAGATTTCGGCCATCAGTTTGTTCATGATCTCGGTCGTACCCGACCGGAAGATCTCGACCTTGATGCCCGGATTGCGCTTTGTGAAACCAGCGGTGGTCTCGGCAGCATCCTTGTCCGGTTGCGATGTGTACAGAACCAGCGTCTGCGCCGACGCGTAGCCTGAACCGACCAGCGCCAGCATCGCGCCGGCAGCGGCAAAAACCGCAGACTTCAACCATCCTGTCGCTGTCACGACATCCTCCCTTTCGCGCCCCGAGGGCCGGGGCGACTTTGAACAAAAGCGTAGTGAAATATACAAACGTAGTCCAGAGCGGCCGTGTTCGCCTGTGGTTATCGTAAACCTTATCCGGACCGGTCAGCGGGAGCGAATCGGATGATGCCTCGGTTGGATGGTCGATCTTCTTTTTCTGTGGCGCAGTTTCTTCGTGTCCCTGTTCAAGTCCAGGGCGCGGCTCGAAGCGGAGATCCTGGTCCTCCGTCAGCAGATCAATATCCTTCGGCGCAAAGCACCACGAAGGGTGTTACTGACGAACGTCGATCGGCTGTAAGCGCCGGGGCAATAATCCCTCACGGAAGCGGCCGGATTGTCCGGTTGCGCCGGAGCAAAAATGCGGCAGCAGATAGCCTTATTGCCGTTTGGGGGGGAGGAAGGCGGAGGGATGAAGGGCGTGGAGCTATATGGACGGGTCCGCCATGCGGTGCGGATTGAAGGTCTGAGCAATCGCGAGACGGCGCGCCGCCATGTGCTACACTCCCTTCCCTGTTCCCCGGACCGGTGAACGGCCTCGCGCGGCGGGTCGGTCAGGCGGTCGGAGAGGGCGCGTATGCGTGCAAGCGACGAAGGAAAAGAATCATGAAGAAGTCCAAGGCAATCCGTTTGGTTCTGCTGGGCGGCGCCGGTTTCGCTCTCGCCGCCTGCGACGAGGCGCCGTCGGCCGACGCCCGCTTCTTCGCCAGCGCCAAGGAATGCAGCGCGGTCTTGAGCGACACCACCTGCAAGGACGAATTCGCCAAGAGCGAGGCGGCGCACGTCGCCGAAGCGCCGCGCTTCACACGGAAGGAGCAGTGCGAGACCGAGTTCGGCGCCGGCAATTGCGAAACGCGCGAGACCGGCACCGGCAGCTTCTTCATGCCGATGATGATGGGCTACATGCTGGGCAACGCCTTCAACCGGCCCGTCTATCGCGGCCCCGACAACAGCGCCATGATGCGGTCGGGCGGCAATGCCTATAACGTCGGCGGCTTCGGCGGCGCCGGCCGTGCCGCCCCCTTCCAGGGCACCCAGATCACGCAGGTCCAGCGCGGCGGCTTCGGCAGCAGCGCGTCTTCCCATCGCACGTCGGCGGGCAGCTGAACCTTGCAGCGGCTGGCGATGGAGCCGCGTGCGGACTGGCGCGACCACGTCGAACGCGACCTCGGTTTCGTTTTCCACACCATCGACGGCGCGCCCTATTGGGACGAGACCGCCTGCTATCGCTTCACGGCGGCGCAGGTGGACGAGCTCGAGGCCGCCGCGGGCGAGTTGGAACGGATGGCACTGGAGCTCGTCGACCGGGTGACGCGGGCGGGCGAGCCGGCCTATGAGCGGCTCCGCATCCCCCCTGCCGCCTGGGCCGCCATCGAGCGGAGCTGGAAGGCGGGCGAGAAGAACCTCTACGGCCGTTTCGACTTCCGCTACGACGGCAAGCGTCCGCCGCAGCTCCTCGAATACAACGCCGACACGCCGACCGCGCTGTTCGAGGCGGCGGTCGTGCAGTGGGATTGGCTGGAGGCCCTGTGGCCGGGGCGCGACCAGTTCAACTCCCTCCACGAGAAGCTGATCGAGGCCTGGAAGAGTTTCGGGCTCCGGCGCGCGCGCCTGTATTTCGCCGCCGTGAAGGACCATGCCGAGGACGGCGGCACGGTCGAATACCTGCGCGACACCGCGGTCCAGGCGGGCCTCGATACCGCCCGCATCTCCATCGAGGACATCGGCTGGGACGGCTCGCGTTTCCTCGACCTCGACAACAACCCCATCGAGGCGCTGTTCAAGCTCTATCCCTGGGAGTGGATTGTCGGCGAGGAGTTCGGCAAGCATCTGCTATCGGGGGCGGCGCGGGTGATCGAGCCGGCGTGGAAGATGGTGCTCTCCAACAAGGCGGCCCTCGCCCTGCTCTGGGAGATGGCGCCGAACCACCCCAACCTGTTGCCCGCGGCGTTCGAGCAAGGCGCCATCGAAGGCGCGGTCGTGCGCAAGCCGATCTTCGGCCGCGAGGGCGCCAACGTACAGGTGATCGAGGCCGACCGCGTGGTGGCCGAGACCGGCGGCGGCTACGGGACCGAGGGCTTCGTGTACCAGGCCCATGCGCCCTTGCCCGCCTTCGACGGCAACTACCCGGTGATCGGGGCGTGGGTGGTGGCCAGCCAGCCGGCAGGCATCGGCATCCGCGAGGATTCCACCGCCATCACCCGCGATACCAGCCGTTTCGTGCCCCACTTTTTCGAGTGAGCGCCATGGACATCATGCATTCCTTGCAGGGAGTCGGCAGCTACCTTGCCTACTTCGCAACGGCGATCGTCGTCGAGGCGATCTTCGTCATCATCTACATGGCGGTGACGCCGCACCACGAGGCCGGGCTGATCAAGGCCGGCAACACCGCGGCGGCGGTAAGCCTGGGCGGGGCGGTGCTCGGCTTCACGCTGCCGCTCGCAAGCGCCATCGCGAACAGCGTGTCGCTGCTGCAAATGGCGTTGTGGAGCGGCGTCGCGCTCATCGTGCAGGTCATCGTGTTCCTGCTCGCGAGCCTGCTCCTGCGCGGACTGTCGCGCCACATCGAGGAGGGCAACCTGGCGGCCGGCGTCACGCTGGCCGTCGCCTCGCTGGCCATCGGCGTGATCAACGCGGCGT
>CAZLYV010000123.1:4931-7960 GCA_964563665.1 uncultured Acetobacteraceae bacterium | reverse complement strand
GTCGATGACGCGCTTGGCGATGAAGGTAAAATCGCCCGCCTCGCGCGGCTTGTGGCAGCTGAAGCACGGCTGCGTGTTGAGACCGGCGCGCGGCGTCCCATCGGCGGCGAATACGGCGTATTCCCAGTCGCCGTTGCGCAGATTGTCGGGATATTCGGCGCCCCAGCCCTTCTTCTTCTGCTGCACGGCGACCGTCGTCAGCTTGTCCTCGGCGATGAATCGGCCGTTGGCGTCCAGCAGCGGCTGTCCATCGGGGCCGAGCTTGGCCGGCCGCGAATCGAGCACGAGATACGCGCCGTCGGGCAGCGATTCGCCGGCCTTGGCCGCCTGCCACGCCTCGGGATTGATATACAGCATACGCACGGTCTTGTTGTCGTAGCGATCGATCGTGCCGAGCCGAACCCATCCGGTCTGGTAACCGCTCGGGAAAGAGATCTTATCGGGACCGGCCGACGCCGCGGTGATGCCGAAAATGCCCGCCGCAGCAGCAACACTGGCCGCGGCGATGATCCAGGTCTTCATCCAGCTCTTCTCCCCTAGCGTCGCACGGTCACGTGGGTGACCATGTTGGTGTGAAACGCGCAATCGACGTCGAAGATGCCGGGCGTACCGACGATGAACTTGAAGCTCTGCCCCGGCTTCTGCGGCCCGCCGGAAACCTGCTGGCCGACATTTGGCACGTAGACCCAGTGGTCGGCGGTATCGTCATTGACGAAATTGAGCGTGTCGCCCACCTTGGCGGTCACCTTGGCGGGGGCGTATTTCGCGCCGGCCATCAAAACCTTGATCTCCGCTCCGGCGAACACGTCGCCGGCCCACATTCCCAGCACGACACCCCCGGCCAACGCCGCCAGGAGCGTCGCGCAAGACGCTGCCCTTTTCGATATACCCATAGTTGTCCTCCCCGAGGGGACGGCCCGCCATACATACAGGCGGAACGCCCACAATGTTCCACGCCGCAACTCTCGGTGGATTGGATCAGCCGGGTCAACTGACAATTTCGCGAGCGGCGTCAGCTCCCGACCCAGGCGATACGCAAGATGTTGGTTGCGCCGGGGGTCCCGAAGGGCACGCCCGCGGTGATGACGAGGCGGTTGCCCGGCTTGGCGAACTCCTCGGCCGCGGCGACGCGGCACGCCTTCTCGACCATGTCGGAGAAGTTCTTGACGTCCTCGGTAACGACGGCATGGACGCCCCAGCACAACCCAAGACGGCGCGCCGTCGGCACCCGCTCGGTCAGGCAGAGGATCGGTACGTCGGGCCGCTCGCGCGCCGCCCTCAGCGTCGTCGAGCCGGAGGTGGTGTAGGTCACGATCGCCGAGGCTTGGATGGTATGCGCGACCTGGCGCGCGGCGGCGGTGATGGCGTCGGCGGGGGTCGCCTCGGGGTCGGCGTGATCGGCGTCCATGATGCGCCGGTGAAGCGGGTCGTGCTCCACCCTCACGATGATGCGATCCATCATCGCCACCGCCTCGACCGGATAATCGCCCGATGCGGTTTCGGCGGAGAGCATGACCGCATCGGCGCCATCATAGACCGCGGTGGCGACGTCGGAGGCTTCGGCGCGGGTCGGCGCGGGCGCGTGCACCATCGAATCGAGCATCTGGGTGGCGACGATCACCGGCCTGCCGGCGCGCCGGCAGGCGCGGATGATGCGCTTTTGCAATCCCGGGACGTCCTCGGGCGGCAACTCGACGCCGAGATCGCCGCGCGCGACCATGATCGCGTCGCAAAGCTCGACGATCTCGCCGAGCTTCTCGATCGCCGCCGGCTTTTCGAGCTTCGCCATCACGGCGGCGCGTCCGGCGATCAAGCGTTTCGCCTCGGCGACGTCCTCCGGGCGCTGGACGAAGGATAGCGCCACCCAGTCGCAGCCATGGTCGAGGCCGAAGACAAGATCGCGGCGGTCCTTCTCGGTCAGTGGCGATAACGGCAGCATCACGCCCGGTACGTTGACCCCCTTGTGATCGGACAGGACGCCGCCGGTGATCGTCTCGCAGCGCGCGAAATCGCTCCCACATTCGCGCACGACGAGGCGCACGCGACCGTCATCGAGCAGCAGCTCGATGCCCGGCTTCAAGGCGGCGAAGATCTCCGGGTGCGGCAAGGGCGCTCGCGCGGGGCCGCCGGGCGAGGGATCGAGATCGAGGCGGAACGTGGCGCCGGTCGCGAGCGTCGCCTGTCCTTCGGCGAACCGGCCCAGGCGAAGCTTTGGCCCCTGAAGATCGACGAGAATGCCGATCGGACGCCCCAAGCGCCCCTCGAGCGCCCGGATGGCCTCGATGCGGGCACGATGATCGTCGTGGCTGCCGTGGCTGAAGTTCAGCCGGAAGACGTCGACCCCGGCGCGAAACAGCGCCGCGATCCGTTCGGGCGAGGAACTCGCGGGGCCAAGCGTGGCGACGATCTTGGTCGAGCGGCTGCGGCGCATGATAAAGCGATCTTATTGCATACCCGGCCGATTCAGAACCAGCCCGAACCAGCAATGGTTAATCGGCGCGCGCCCGACGGAGCTGGCTCGACATCGTGACACGCTCCGCTGCGCGGAATGGCTGGCCGCCATCTACGCCAGGATCAGGATCGCGCGGAAATCGTTGACGTTGGTGAGCGTCGGTCCGGTGATCACGAGTTCGTCGACCGCGCGGAGCAGCGTGTAGGCGTCGTTGTCGTTTAGATACGCCTTGGGATCGAGCCCCTTGAGGCGCGCCCGAGCAAGCGTATCGGGGCCGAAGGTCGCGCCGGCGTTATCCTCGGTGCCGTCGATTCCGTCGGTGTCGCCGGCGAGCCCGTGAGCGAGCGGCGTTCCCTCGAGCGCGATCGCCAGCGCGAGAAGGTACTCGGCGTTCCGCCCGCCGCGCCCGCCGCCGCGCACGGTGACGGTGGTTTCCCCTCCGGAAAGGATTACGGCGGGCGGCTGGACCGTGCCCCGCCTGGCCGCGACATCGCGGGCGATCGCGGCGTGCGCCTGCGCCACCTCGCGCGCCTCGCCCTCGATGGCGTCGCCGAGCACGATGGGCGTGATCTTGTGC
>CAZLYV010000123.1:0-4831 GCA_964563665.1 uncultured Acetobacteraceae bacterium | reverse complement strand
GCGAGGGTGAGAAGACGCGCGGGATACGCGGCGATGGCGAGCCGGCCGCCGGCAATGCGCGACAGGTGCTTGCGGATGACGTTGATCTCGGAAATCGTCGCGCCGGACTTGAGAAGCGCTCCGGTGAGCGCCTGCACCGCCTCCAGCGTCACGCCGGCGACGGGGCAGGTGAGCAACGCCGATCCGCCGCCCGAGATCAGGCACAGCACAAGATCGTCTTGCGTGCGATCGCGGACGAGCCCGAGGATTCGCTCGGCGGCGGCGCGTCCCGCCGCGTCGGGGACAGGATGGGCCGCTTCCACCACCTGGATGCGCCGGCACGGCGACCGGTGGCCATAACGCGTGACCACCAATCCGTCGATCGCGTAGGTGAGGTGGTCCTCGACCGCCTTGGCCATCGCCGCCGCGGCCTTGCCCGCGCCGACGACCACCGTGCGGCCGGCGGGCGGGGCGGGCAAATGCGGCGGCAGGCACAGCGACGGATCGGCGGCGTCGATCGCGGCGCGGAAGAGCGAACGAAGAAATTGACGCGGATCCTCGATCATTGGCGCGTTCGGGGCTTCGACTTGTTATCGGGGCTTCGACTTGTTGATGGCGCGGGCCGCCGCACGAACCCAGGGAAGGGACAATCTCGAACCGCTTATAGCCGACCTTGACGATTCGGCTCAAACGTGGCGGCCAGGATTGGTCTAACCGGCGCGCTTGTTGGCGCCAAGTTCGGGTGGCCACCCCGCATGGCTCTGACCTTACGCGTGATTTCGGCTATAGTTCGTGCCGCCGACGACCATGGACGCTGCACGAACCAAGACCGATGCGCCGCCGCTGCTTGCGCCCGACGAGCCGGCGCCGGTCGAAACCGAGAATCGCGCCGGCTCCGCCGACACGCTTTTGGTGTGCGATCATGCGAGCCGTCGCGTACCACGCGAACTGGGGGATCTCGGCCTGCCGCCGGCGGCGTTCGATCGCCACATCGCTTGGGACATCGGCGCGGCGGAGGTGGCGCGAAATCTGTCGCGGGCGCTCGATGCGCCGCTCGTGCTCTCGGGCTATTCGCGGCTCGTCATCGACCTCAACCGCCGGCTCGACCATCCGACCTCGGTCCCCGAGGTGAGCGACGGCACGCTGGTGCGGGGAAATCGGGCGCTGACGCCGGCCGATCGCGCGCGTCGCATCGCCGGGCTGTTCGAGCCATATCATGGCGCGATCGCCGCCGCTCTCGAGCGGATCGAATCCCGCAAAATCGTTCCGGCGATCGTCTCGGTCCATAGCTGCACGCCGGTGTTCAAAGGCTTCGAGCGTCCGTGGCACATCGGCGTGCTGTGGAACGACGATCCCCGGCTTGCGGTGCCGATGATGGCGCGGCTCGCCCAGCGCGGCGACGTCGTGGTTGGCGACAACCAGCCCTATTCGGCGCACGACGGCCACGGCTACACGATGCGCGCCCACGCCGAGGCGGCCGCCCTGCCGCACGTGCTGGTCGAAATCCGCCAGGACCTGATCGACACCCATAAGGGAGCGGCGCATTGGGCGGGCGTGCTCGCCGATGCGCTCGCCCCGCTGCTCGCCGATCCGGCGACGCGACGTCCGCTCGCGGCATGAAGGGCGAGGATGGCGCGCGACCCCTCATTCACCGTCGGCATCGAGGAAGAGTATCTCCTCGTCGATCGCAAGACGCGCGAGCTGGCGCAAGAGCCGCCCGCGGACATGCTCGCCAAGTGCGAGGCGCTGCTCGAGGGCCAGGTGAGCCCGGAATTCTTGCGCTCGCAAATCGAGGTGCAGACGCGCGTCTGCAAGACGGTGGCCGAGGCGCGGGCCGACCTCGCGCGATTGCGCCGGACGGTGGCCGCGGTGGCCGCCGACCATGGCCTGGCGCCCATCGCCGCGGCGACCCATCCCTTCGCCGATTGGGGCGCACAGAAACATACCGAGCGCGAACGCTACCGCGCGCTTGACCGCGATCTGCAAGGCGTGGGCCGCCGTCTGGTGATCTGCGGTCTTCACGTGCATGTCGGCATCGACGACGACGAGCTGCGCATCGACCTCATGAACCAGGTCGGCTATTTCCTGCCGCACCTGGTTGCGCTCTCCACCTCGTCGCCCTTCTGGCGTGGCGAGGACACCGGGCTCAAGAGCTATCGCCTCGCCGTGTTCAACGGGCTGCCGCGCACGGGCCTTCCCGACCATTTCGAAAGTTATGGCGAGTACCAGCGACAGCTCAATCGGCTGGTCGCCGCCGGTCTGATCGAGGATGCGACGAAGCTGTGGTGGGACGTTCGCCCCTCGGCGCGCTTCCCGACGCTCGAGATGCGCGCGACCGACATCCCGACGCGGCTCGACGATTCGATCGCGATTGCCGGGCTGTTCCAGTGCGTGCTCGGCATGTTGTGGCGGCTCAAGCGCCGGAACCAGCGGTGGCGTATTTATCCGCACATGCTGGTGAACGAGAACCGCTGGCGCGCGCAGCGTTACGGCCTCGACCAGGGACTGGTCGATTTCGGCAAGGGCGAGATCGTGCCCTATCCGCACCTGCTCGAGGAGATTTTCGAGTTGGTGGCGCCGGATGCCGCACGCTTCGGCTGCACGCAGGAAATCGCCGGGGCGCGCGACATCTTAGAGCGCGGAACCTCGGCCCACCGGCAGCTCGCGGTATTCGCCGATGCGCGCGGCGCGGGCGCGTCCAAGGACGAAGCGTTGCGCCTCGTCGTCGACTGGCTCATCGCCGAGACGGTTGCCGGTCTGTGAAACCTGCCGGACCAATGACCACGTGGGATTGACATTTCACGCCGCCCTCCCTTCATGGTTTAATTGAAGACGAATCGAGCGCTTGAAAGACGGAGCCTCTCATGGACCACAAGACGAAAACCGAGCTCGAAGCCGCCGCGTTTCGCCGGCTGGTCGAGCATTTTCGCCAGCGAACCGACGTCCAGAACCTCGATTTGATGAACCTCGCCGGGTTCTGCCGAAATTGTCTCTCCAACTGGTACCGGGAGGCCGCCGAGGCGAAGGGTCTCGCGATCACCAAGGAGGCGTCGCGCGAACTTGTTTATGGCATGCCCTACGAGGAGTGGAAGGCGAAGTACCAGAAGGAAGGGACGCCGGAGAAGATGGCGAAGTTCAAGGCAAAGGGCGGCGCGCACCAGCACTGACCGCGCCGCGCGCGCGAAAATTATCCCCGCTATCCACCACATTCCCCGCGCCGCGGGTCTTGCGCGTGAACGCCGCGCCCGTATAGAACGCCGGACGTGGCAACCCCCCGAGTTGGCAAACAACCAAAGGACACGACGCGCATGGTGGACGGCGGTACCGGCGGCATCGCCGCGGCGAAACTCAAGTCTTTCGTCGAGCGGATCGAACGGCTCGAGGCCGAGAGGGCCGAGCTTACGGCGGACATCCGCGAAGTCTTTTCCGAGGCGAAAGGCAGCGGCTTCGATACCAAGATCATGCGCCAGCTCATCCGCCTGCGGAAACTGGAAACCGCCGACCGGCAGGAACAGGAAGAGCTGCTCGAGCTTTACCGCAAGGCGCTGGGGATGTAGCGCCGATGGCGCCCCTGCCACAGCGCAGGCCGCCCGGACTTCGCCGTTGCTGGCTGTTCGTGCCCGGCGCCGAGCGGGCGACGCTCGTTGCCGCGACGAAAACCGGCGCGGACGTGATCATTCAGGAGCTCGAGGACTTCACCGCGCCCGAGCGCCGGCCCGAGGCGCGCGCGCTCGCGGCCGAGATCTATCCGCTATGGCGCAAGGCGGGCGCGCTTGCGGCGGTACGGGTGAACCCGCTTTCGGGCGACGGGCGCGCCGACCTGGCGGCGGTGATGCGCGCGCGGCCCGACATCGTGGCGCTGCCCAAGGTCGCCGAACCGGCGCAGGTGGTCGAACTCGAGCGCGAAGTCGCGCGGCTCGAGCGTGAATACGCCATCCCCGAGGGATCGACCGAGCTTGCGCCCAACATCGAATCCGCACGCGGCGTGATGCAGACCTATGCCATCGCCAAGGCGAGCCCGCGCGTGGTCGCCGTGATCGGCTCGACCGAGGACATGGCGGCCGATCTCAACGCCCTGCGCGCGCCCGACGGATTAGAGCTTGCCTACGCCCGCGCGCGATTTCACCTCGAATGCCGCGCCGCGGGCACGGTCTCGGTCGACTGCCCCTATACCTTCCAGGATCTGAAGGGTCTCGCCGCCGACACCCGCTACGCGCGCCGGCTGGGCTACCGGGCAAAGAGCGCGGTGCGCCCGGAACACGTGGCGACGATCAATCGCCTGCTCACGCCGACCATCGCCGAAATACGTGAAGCGGCGGCAATCGTCGAGGCGTTCGAGAAGGCGCGGGCGCGGGGACAGGTGAACGTGCGTCTTGGCCGACGCCTGATCGAGCTGCCGATCTATCTCAATGCCACGCGCGTGCTCGCCCGCGCCCGCGCGCTTGGCGTAACAGGCAAATGAGCGCACATATGCGCTCGCCCACTCAACATCGAGCCTGAAGCAGGACCGCGCATGGACAAAGTGAATATTGCCGAGAAGTTCACCCGCTTCGCCGACTACTGGAGCCCGAAGATCGTTGGCGAGGTGAACGACATGCACGTCAAGCTGGTCAAGCTCAAGGGCGAGTTCGTCTGGCACCACCACGACAACGAGGACGAGCTGTTCCTGGTGATCAGGGGGCGGTTGCGTATGCGACTTCGTGAGCGCGACGTCTGGATCGAACCGGGCGAATTTTTTATCGTCCCGCGCGGGGTCGAGCACATGCCGGTGGCCGCGGAAGAGGTCCACGTCCTGCTTCTTGAGCCCAAGAGCACGCTCAATACGGGCAATGTCGTGAATGAACGAACGGTC
>CAZLYV010000122.1:0-7961 GCA_964563665.1 uncultured Acetobacteraceae bacterium | reverse complement strand
AGCTGAAACGAACTAGCCCGCTTAGCCGGCCGTTATCCATTCCGTTACCTAAATCACCTTAGGCTGGCCAAGAAAACGGTTGAAGAACGCGGCTAAACCAGCGTAAAAATAACGCGTTAACCGGCGTCGGCCCTGCTTGCGCTGGAGATTGTGAAATTAGGTCCGTGGCTTAACGGACTTTGATCGGAGCCGGGACGTGGTTTGTCGCGTTGGGGACAGGGGAGTGGCCGAGCGGCCGGCGTCGCATATTGCGGCGCGGGACGTAGGTGTTCGCCTGCGGAGTTCCCCGCTTTCCGGTCCGGCGCCGTCGTATTGCGGACGGCTTGGGCTCCTTCGACTTATCGGCCCCTGGGCCTAACCGACGCCATTGCTCCTGCATGGGGGCTGGGCCGGTCGTCCAGGGTGATCCGCAAAGCGAATTTGTGAGCCATTTACGCCGTAAAGGACCGCTGACATGACCGCTAGATTCGACTCTAAAACCGCCACTGCCGGCCGATCCGGGCCCGCCGAGCGAAACCGCGTCATCATCTTCGACACCACGCTGCGCGACGGCGAGCAATCGCCTGGGTGCTCGATGAACCTCGAGGAGAAGCTACGGGTCGCCAAGACGCTCGAGGAGATGGGCGTCGACGTGATCGAGGCCGGTTTCCCGATTGCCTCGAACGGCGATTTCGAGGCGGTGCGCGAGGTCGCCCGCGGGGTGAAGAATTCGATCGTCTGCGGACTCGCGCGCGCCAGCTACAAGGACATCGATCGGGCCTGGGAGGCGCTCAAAGGCGCCACCCGCCCGCGCATCCACTCGTTCCTCTCGACCAGCCCGCTGCACATGAAGTTCAAGCTGCAGATGGACCCCAAGGACGTGCACCAGGCGGTGATCGATTCGGTGAGCCACGCACGCAATCTGTGCGACGACGTCGAGTGGAGCCCGGAAGACGGCAGCCGCACCGAACACGACTTCCTGTGCCGCTGCGTCGAGAGCGCGATCAAGGCGGGCGCGCGTACGATCAACATTCCCGACACCGTCGGCTACGCAGTACCCGACGAATTTGCCGGCCTCATCTCGATGCTGATCGAGCGGGTGCCGAACATCGACAAGGCGATCATCTCGGTTCACTGTCACAACGATTTGGGGCTGGCGGTCGCCAATTCGCTGGCGGCGATCAAATCGGGCGCGCGCCAGGTCGAATGCACGATCAACGGCATCGGCGAGCGCGCGGGCAACGCGGCCCTCGAGGAGATCGTCATGGCGCTTCGCACCCGCCACGATGCCATGCCGTATTCCACCGGCATCAGGACCGAGCACATCACGCGCGCCTCGCGCCTCATCTCGACCATCACCGGCTTCTCGGTCCAGCCCAACAAGGCGATCGTCGGGGCGAACGCGTTCGCGCACGAATCGGGCATCCACCAGGACGGCATGCTGAAGAACGCGCAGACATACGAGATCATGACCCCGGAATCGGTCGGGCTCACGCGTTCGACGCTGGTCATGGGCAAGCACTCGGGCCGCCACGCCTTCCGCCAGAAGCTGAAGGAACTCGGATTCGATGAGCTTGGTGACAACGCGGTCGAGGACGCCTTCAAGCGGTTCAAGGATCTCGCCGACCGCAAGAAGGATGTTTTCGACGACGACCTGGTGGCGTTGGTCGACGATACCGTCGGCCGGACCAACGACCGCATCAAGTTCGTGGCATTGCAGGTCATGGCCGGCTCGAAGGGTCCGCAGCTCGCCGATCTCGAGATCGAGATCGATGGCCAGTTGCGCGACGTTCAGGCCCGCGGCAACGGACCGGTCGATGCGACGTTCAACGCGATCAAGAAGGCGTTTCCCCACACCGCGCGCCTTCAGCTCTACCAGGTTCACGCCGTTACCGCCGGCACCGATGCGCAGGCCGAAGTGACCGTGCGCCTCGAAGAAAACGGCAAGACCGTGCACGGCCAAGGCGCCGACGTCGATACGCTGGTGGCGAGCGCACGGGCTTACATCAATGCACTCAACAAGCTATTGATCAAACGGGAGAAAACGGCGCCGCCTGAAGAAGGGCGTGAAACAGTGGCGAAAGGGGTCGCCTAGGGCGTAACTTCGCCGGCAAATCGCGAATGGCGCGTAGCGCCGACTTGGCTTCGTGACGGGATGGGGCCGAGCGCGGCTCGTGGAATTTTAACGGCGGCGGCGTCGCCTGGAGAGCGCGACGCCGCCGCGACCATAAAGAGGCATCAAGTCGCTAGATGTTTTCTCGACTTTTAGGAATGCTGTCGGCCGACATGGCGATCGATCTCGGGACGGCGAACACGCTCGTCTACGTCAAGGGCCGCGGCATCGTGCTGAACGAGCCGTCGGTCGTTGCGATCGTCGAGGTCAAGGGCAAGAAGCATGTTCTTGCCGTTGGCGACGAGGCGAAACTGATGCTCGGCCGCACGCCCGGCAACATCACCGCGATTCGGCCGCTGCGCGACGGCGTCATCGCCGACTTCGAGGTGGCGGAGGAGATGATCAAGCATTTCATCCGCAAGGTGCACAACCGACGAACCTTCGCCAGCCCGCAGGTGATCATCTGCGTCCCCTCAGGCTCGACCGCGGTCGAACGCCGGGCAATCCAGGAATCAGCCGAAAGCGCCGGGGCGCGCCGGGTTTTCCTGATCGAGGAGCCGATGGCCGCCGCGATCGGCGCCGGCTTGCCGGTGACCGAGCCCACCGGCTCGATGGTGGTCGACATCGGCGGCGGCACGACCGAGGTCGCGGTCCTCTCGCTGGGCGGCATCGTCTATTCGAAGTCGGTGCGTGTCGGCGGCGACAAGATGGACGAGGCGATCATCGGCTACATACGCCGCAACCACAATTTGCTGGTCGGTGAATCATCGGCCGAGCGGATCAAGAAGGAGATCGGATCGGCCTGCCCGCCGGAGGATGGCGAGGGGCGACTCATGGAGATCAAGGGCCGTGACCTGATGAATGGCGTGCCGAAGGAACTCGTGATCAGCGAGCGCCAGATCGCCGAGAGCTTGGCCGAACCGGTGAGCGCGATCGTCGAGGCGGTCAAGGTCGCGCTCGAGCATACCGCGCCGGAGCTCGCCGCCGACATCGTCGACAAGGGGATCGTGCTCACCGGCGGCGGCGCGCTCTTGTCCAATATCGATTACGTGCTTCGCCACGCGACCGGACTTCCAATATCGGTGGCGGACGATCCGCTGAGCTGCGTTGCGCTCGGCACCGGACGCTGCCTCGAGGAGATGAAGACGCTGCGCCACGTGCTGATCTCGATGTACTGAGGGGAACGGATAGGCCGATCGGTCGGCAAGAGCGGGATGCCGACCTGACGCGAGGGACGCGGGGAACCAGAGCATGCGACGTCCGGGACGAGTCATGGGGTTCGCCACACCGCTCAAGGCGCTGGGGCACCGCGTGCCGTTTCTCGGGTTCGTTGCGCTTGCCGCCGGCTTGCTTGTGCTTGGCAAGGCCGAGGCGCCGCTGGTCGAACGGCTGCGCATGGCGGTGAGTGACGCGTTCGCGCCGATCCTCGACGGTCTCGCCCGCCCGGTGGCCACGGTCACCGCCTTGCGCGATCGCGCCATCGAGGCGTTCGACCTTTACAGCGAGAATGCCCGGCTTCGCGAGGAGAACCGGCGGCTGCTGCAATGGCAGAACGTGGCGCGCCGGCTTGTCACCGAAAATTCCGCTTTGCGCGATCTCGCGCGCGCCGCGCCCGAACCGGCGATTACTTTCGTCAGCGCGCGAATCATCGCCAATGCCGGCGGACCGTTCGTCCATTCGGTGCTGGTCGGCGTCGGCGCCAATGACGGCGTCGCCAAGGGCTGGCCGGCGACCACCGAAGACGGTCTCGTCGGACGGGTGACATCGATCGGCGCGCGGTCGGCGCGCGTCCTGTTGCTCACCGACTTCAATAGCCAAGTTCCGGTCCTGCTCGAGGATTTGCGCGAACGCGCGCTGCTCGCCGGCGACAATTCGGATCGGCCGAAGCTTCTTTTTCTGCCAACGCTTGCCAAGCCCAAGGTCGGCGATCGGGTCGTCACCTCGGGCCACGGTGGAGTCTTTCCGCCGGGGCTTCCGGTCGGCATCGTGGTCTTGGGCGACGATGGGGCGGTGCGGGTTCAGCCATTCGTCGAGTTCCATCGCCTCGAGTACGTGCGTCTCATCGACTACGGTCTCGAGGGGGCGCTGCCGGTGGCGGCGCCACCACCGGCACCGCGCCGCGGCGGCAAATGACCGCGGTCTTTCTGCATCGCCTGGATCGCTGGATCCGTGAGGCGGCGCCGCTGGCGATATCGCTGATGGTCGTCATAGCGACGGTCATGCCGGTGCGGGTGCCCGACTATGCGTTCCTCGCCCCGGGCTTCGTCCTGATGGCTGTCTTCTACTGGACCGTCCACCGCCCGGATCTGATGCGGCCGTGGGGCGCCTTCCTCGTCGGATTGTTCGACGACGTCTTGACCGGCGCGCCACTTGGCCTCAACGCATTGGTGTTCGTTCTGATGCATGGCGCGATTGTCGCGCAGCATCGCTTCTTCCGCGACAAGCCGTTCGTGCTGGTCTGGTTCGCCTTCGCGATCGTTGCTTTCGGGGCGATCGTGGCTTCGGCGCTTTTCGCTTTCATCGCGCAGGGCGCGCCGATCGACCCAGGGTCGATCCTGGTTCGCTATGGGCTCACCGTCGCCATGTACCCGCTCGCCGGCTGGTTTCTCGGGCGGGCGCAGCGGGCCTTTTTGCCGGCGGTTTGACCGGGGCTCCGTGCGATGCGCCGCGACACCGACCGTACCAGGCTCTTCACTCGCCGCACCCTCGTGGTCGGTGGAGCGCAGCTTGGCCTGTTCGGCGCACTGATCGCGCGGATGTATTACCTGCAGGTAATCGAGAGCGAGAAATACAAGACGCTGGCCGACGAAAATCGGATCAATCTTCGCCTGCTGGTGCCGCCGCGCGGGCGAATCCTCGACCGCTATGGCGAGCTGCTGGCGACCAACCAGCTCAATTACCGCGTGATCGTGATTCCGGAGCAGACGGGAAGCGTTCCGGCCACGCTGGAGGCGCTTTCGCAGATTCTCCCGCTCGCCGAAACCGACCATCGGCGCATCTTGCGGGAGGTCGCGCGCAAGCGCCGATTTCTTCCGGTGACGGTGCGCGAAAACTTGAGTTGGGAGGAGGTGGCGCGCGTAGCGGTCAATGCCCAGGACCTGCCGGGGGTGGCGATCGATGTCGGCGCCACGCGGAACTATCCCGACGGCCCTTCGCTTGCGCATGTCGTCGGCTACGTGGCGCCGCCATCGGAAGCCGATCTGACCGGGGATCCGCTCCTCGAACAGCCGGACTTCCGCGTCGGCCGGGCCGGCATCGAGCGTCTATACGATTTGGCGCTGCGCGGGCGCGCTGGCACGAGCCAGGTCGAAGTGAACGCCGTCGGCCGTCCAATCCGGGAACTCGACCGTCTCGAGGGCGAGCCGGGCCTCGACCTATGGCTCACCATCGACCAGCAGCTGCAAACCTATGCAACCGAACGGATCGCCAAGGAGGAAAGCGGCGCCGCCGTGGTCATGGACATCCATACCGGCGAGGTGCTGGCGCTGGTGTCGAACCCGAGCTTCGATCCCAACGAATTCAACAAGGGCATCAGCGCCGCGCTTTGGCGCACGCTCGTCACCAATGACCGCGCGCCGCTCAGCAACAAGGCGATCGCCGGCCAGTACGCGCCCGGTTCGACCTTCAAGATGATGACGGCGCTGGCGGCGCTCGAGGGCGGCGTCTTGACCGCGGATTTCCGCGTCTCGTGCCCGGGTTATTACGAGCTCGGTGACGCCAAATTTCATTGCTGGAAGAAAGGCGGCCACGGCAGCCTGGCGATGCTCGACGCCATCTCCCAGTCGTGCGACGTGTATTTCTACGAAGTCGCGCGCCGGGTCGGCATCGATCGCATCGCGCAGATGGCGCGCCGCTTCGGTCTCGGCAAGCCGGTGGCGATCGATCTGCCGAACGAGCGCAGCGGCCTCGTTCCGACCCGCGACTGGAAAATCGCGACGATAGGTTCCGCCTGGGCCCAGGGCGAAACGGTGGTCGTGGGAATCGGCCAAGGCTTCGTACTGACGACGCCCTTGCAGCTCGCGACGATGGCGGCGCGAATCGGCAACGGCGGGTACGCGGTCGCTCCGAGAGTAACTCGCGATGTTGTCGAGGGTCGCCATGTCGCCGAGCGACCAGGGCCGAAATTCGCTTCGATCGGCGTATCGGCGTCCTCTCTCTCATTGGTCCAGCGTGGGATGCGCAACGTGGTGAACGATCCGCGCGGCACGGCCTATCGGGCACGGATCGGCGAACCCGAGTTCGCCATGGCCGGCAAGACGGGCACATCGCAGGTCCGCCGGATCAGCGAGGAGGAACGCCGCGTCGGCCTGCGCAAGCCGAGCCAGGTGCCGTGGGCGGAGCGCGACCATGCGCTTTTCATCTGCTTTGCCCCGGTCCACGAGCCGCGCTATGCATGCGCGGTGGTGATCGAGCACGGCGGCGGCGGATCGGCCGTCGCGGCGCCGATCGCGCGCGATATTCTGCGCGAGGCGCAACGGCGCGCACGCGAAATGCCCCCGCCCGGTACACGGGTCGCGGTCGCAGGCGTACCGTCGGCTGAACGCCGCGCGACCGACCGGGGACCGAGCCAATGATCGCCGCCGGGCTTGGCTCAAGCGCACCCCGGCTGACGCTGGCGCAGAAACTTCGCCAGATCAACTGGGGTCTCCTCCTTCTGATCAGCCTCGTCGCCGGGATCGGCTTCGTGACGCTTTATTCGGCGGGCGGCGGGAGCCTCGAGCCGTGGGCGTCGCGCCAGATGATCCGCTTCGCGCTCGGAACGCTGGTGATGATCGCGATCGCCACCGTCGACCTCCGATTCTGGCTCCGGTGGGCGTACGCATTTTATTTCGTGGCGTTCGCGCTGCTGATCGCGGTCGAAACCGCGGGCGTGATCGGCATGGGAGCGCAGCGCTGGCTCGATTTCGGCCTGATCCAGCTGCAGCCCTCGGAGTTGATGAAGATCGCGCTCATTCTGGTTCTCGCCCGGTATTTTCATGGGCTGAGCCATGAGGACATCGGCCGGCCGCAGTATCTGATCTGGCCGACCATTTTGACGTTCGCCCCGGCGGCGCTCGTCTTCAAACAGCCCGATCTCGGATCGGCGCTGCTGCTCGTCTCGACGGCGGGCATTATCTTCTTTCTGGCCGGCGTGCGGGTGTGGAAATTTGTCGTCATCATCGCCGCTGTCACGGCAATCGTGCCGGTCGGGTGGAATCATCTGCGCGAGTATCAGAAGCAGCGAATCCTGACTTTCCTCGATCCCGAAAGCGACCCGCTTGGCGCCGGATACCACATCATCCAGTCAAAGATCGCGCTCGGCTCGGGCGGCGTGTGGGGCAAGGGCTTCCTCCAGGGTACACAAGGGCATCTCCAGTTTTTGCCGGAGAAGCAGACCGACTTCATCTTCACGATGCTCTCCGAGGAATGGGGATTCATCGGCGGCCTCGTCCTCATCGGCCTTTACACATTGATCCTGCTCTACGGCATCGCGATCGCGCTCAGATCGCGGAGCCAGTTCGGCCGTCTGCTGGCGATGGGCGTCATCGCGAGCTTCTACCTCTACGCCTTCATCAACATGGCGATGGTGATGGGCTTGCTGCCGATCGTCGGCGAACCCCTGCCGCTCGTGTCCTACGGCGGCACGGCGATGATGACGCTGCTCGCCGCCTTCGGCCTGTTGATGGGGGTCTATGTCCATCGCGACCAGCGAATCGGCCGTGAGGGCGATGCGTGAGCGCCCGATAGGCGTACCCGCTATCGACAAAGCAGGCCCGCTTTGCTATACGCCTGCCTCCTCACGCCGTCAGGCGGGCGCTTAGCTCAGTTGGTAGAGCAGCTGACTCTTAATCAGCGGGTCGTGGGTTCGAATCCCTCAGCGCCCACCAAT
>CAZLYV010000121.1:0-8036 GCA_964563665.1 uncultured Acetobacteraceae bacterium | reverse complement strand
GAGCATCGGCAGGTCTATGTTGGCGGCGATCACCCGCTCGAAGTCTGGCTGTCCGACGACGGCGCCGAGCTCAAGGCGGCCCTCCGGGACGGCGTCGAAAAGATCAGCGAGCAATTTCTCCGGGACAGCGGCCGGCCGCTGTTCGGTCCGCGTGTCCGCCCTTCCGATCAGTGCGTCGAACCCGATTGCCAATCGTGAGCGGAAGTATCGCGGCGTCGCGCACGAGAAACGGTGCCGGTTCGTTGCTCAACGGCTGGAGGGGCGATCACAACGATTTGGGCCAACGATGGTGCCGCCGAAGTGAATCGAACACTCGACCCCGTCCTTACCAAGGACGTGCTCTACCACTGAGCTACGGCGGCACACAGCGCGCAAATGCGGCGGGGAAAATGCCACAGCGAGGGCGTTCACGCAACGGCCTCTCCCGCCGGCCAACATTCACGCCATTCTCATGGCCTGGCGACTTGTGTGGACGGGTGGCAACTCACGCCTCGGTCGCGCCGTAATAGAGCGTCACCGTGTGTTTTGCCTCGGCGAAGAACAGCCAGCGTTCGATCAGCACGCCCAGCATCGCCGAGAGCGCCGCCAGCAGCGCCGCGGCGGCGGCGAGCACACCGCCCGTCACCAGCGTCAGAAAAACGAGCACCAGCGGCAGCCCAAATCCGAGCCCGAGCGCGATACGCCGCAGCCGGCCCGCATGCTTGCGGGCGATGCGGAATCCCATTTCTTGCTGGAGGAAATTTTCCTCGGTATGGGGTGGATCGAGCAGCCGCACCTTGCCGCGGCCGAGGAGCCCGGTCGCCGTCTCGGGCGTACTCGGCGCATGCGTCGTATCGATGAACCGCCAGTAGCGCAGTTTGGCCCACGCACCGGCCGCCAGCGCCAGCAGGGCAAGGAGGCTCACATCGCGCGCCGGCCAGCCCCACATCAAAATGAGCGCGTTCAGCCAGACCGCGCCGCTCGACAACGCCAAGAGGAGATAGACCGGCGTTACGCGGGTGTTGTGCCATTGATGCACCGGCTTGAGCGAGGCGTAGATCATGCCGGTGCAATAAACCGTGATCGCCGCCATCACCGCGGCGGCGGCGCCGATCCAGGCGAAAAACCCGACGGGGCTCCCGAAGATAATCCAGCCCAGTCCAAAGATACCCGCCGGCAGGTACGTGACAAGCGCGACGACGCCCTCGCGCGACAGCCAAGACGAGCGCCACTGCGAAAACGAACGCCATGCACGCTCGGGGTGTCCAAGATGGAACGTCGAGGCGATCAGCCCGGCGGAAATTAGAGTAAGCGCGAAGCCGAGGCTGGCCACTGCGAACCAGCGGTTCTGCGGCACCAATTCGAGCGGCGCCAAAATACCCAAGAGCGCCAGCAATCCGTAGCCGGCGCCCGAGGATGTCGTGAAGAAGATAACCGAGTAGGCGGGGTGCATATCGGACGGCTGTTATCGCGACAGCGCCCGGTCGATCCAGCGCAAAAGCGGATCGATTGAAGCTTCACCCGGCGGCGGCGCAAGGCGCGCGGGCGCACCGGTGGCGTCGGTCATCTTTTTTCCGGGCCTTGGAGGCAGGTATTTGTTGACCGGGCGGTAGCCAAGTTCAGGCATCAGATCGACGCCGCCGCGCTCGGCCACGAGCCGCGATACGGCCGAGTTGGGATCGGCCAGATCGCCGAAGTGCCGCGCCTGCGTCGGGCAGGTCGAGACGCAGGCCGGCACGCGCTCGCGCTCTTCCAGGTTTTCGTTGTAGATGCGATCGATGCACATCGTGCACTTCTTCATTACGCCGGCATCGTCGTCGAACTCGCGCGCGCCATAGGGGCACGCCCACGCGCATAGCTTGCAGCCGATGCAGGTCTCGGCATTGACCAGCACGATGCCATCCTCGGCGCGCTTATATGAGGCGCCGGTCGGGCATACCTCGACGCATGCCGGCTCGTCGCAATGCAGGCACGATTTTGGAAAATGAACGGTTCGGCAGTCCGCGCCTTCGCCCATCTCGAAGCTGTGGATGCGGTTGAACCAGACGCCCGTGGCGTGCGCGCCGTAGGGATCGCGGTCGGGGAGCGGAGCGGAATGCCCGCCGGTGTTCCATTCCTTGCAAGCGACGGCGCAGGCGTGGCAGCCGACGCAAGTGTCGAGATCGATGACAAGCCCGAGCTTGCGGGCGCCGGGCACGGGTGGTGGAAGGCTGGTCATTTCACGAACGCCTCGAGGCGCGGAATCCCGCGCCGTAGCGGAGGATCGCCGGCCGCGGAGCCGCCCCCGGCAGCGCTTTGAGCGCGGGGAAGTGCGGCGCGCTCTCGCCGGCCTCGACCGCATCGGCCCGTTCGACGCGTACGCGCAAGTCGTACCACGCGGCCTGCCCGGTCACCGGATCCGAATTCGCATATCGGGATCCATCGCGCTCGGGCAGCAGCTCGGCGATGAGATGGTTGAGGAGGAAGCCCTTCGTCACCTCGGGCGAAGCGGGATCGAGGCCCCAGGCGCCGGCGCGCTTGGCCACCGCATTCCAGGTCCACACCGTATCCGGATTGACGCCCTCCATCAGCCGGACCTGCGCCTTGATCCGACCGTGATGACTGGTGACCCACACCCAATCGTCGTCGGCGATCGCATGCGCCTCGGCCGTGCGCCGATTCATGTAGAGCCGGTTGGCCGCGATGATCTGCCGCAGCCACGGATTTTGCGAACCCCAGGAGTGGTACATCGGCATCGGGCGCTGCGTCACCGCATGCAGCGGAAATTCGCTCGAATCCACCGCCGCTTCCTCGAAGGGCGCGTACCAGATCGGCAGCGGGTCGAAATAAGTCTCGATGCGGGCGCGATGAGCGTCCGGCGGCTGCACGGGGCCGTGCCCGCGCGCGGCGAGGCGGAATTTCTGCAAGGGCTCGCAGTAGAGCTGCAAAACGATCGGCTCCGGCCGTTCGAGAAAACCGAACCGCACGGCGGTTTCGAGGTAGCCCTTGTTGGCGTGCTTGTAGAAGCGCTGGTCGGCGGGCAGCTCGTGCGTCCAGAAGCACCCGTTGGCGATGTAGGCGTCGAGCTGTTTGGGATTGGCCGGTCCGGCGCCGTGCTGGTCGCCGCCCACTCCGCGCCAGCCGGCAAGGGGACCGATCCCGGGACTGCGCTGGTGATTGACGATGTAGTCGGCATAGAGGCCCGGGTATTTCGGGCTGCCGTCGGCATGGACGAACCCCGGAAGTGCGAGCCGGCCGCCGAGCTCGATCAGCACATCTTGAAACGGTCGGACGTCGCGGTCGGGTTTGATCACCGGCTGGCGGATCGCGTCGCCCGGCCCATCGGCGTTGCCGATCGGGCGATCGAGCAGCGAGATGCAGTCCCACCGTTCGAGATACGTCGTGTCGGGGAGCACGAGATCGGCGTAGGCCACCATTTCGGAATGGAACGCATCAACATAGATGATGCGTGGAATCTTGTAGTCGCCGCTCGCCGGATCCTTGGCGGTCAGCATATCCATGGTGCCGGCCGTGTTCATCGCCGAGTTCCACGCCATGTTCGCCATGAACATGAAGAGCGTATCGATCGGATAAGGATCGCCGCGCACGGCATTGGCTATCACCATATGCATGAGCCCGTGCGCCGCGAGCGGCGCTTCCCACGAATACGCCTTGTCGATCCGGCGTGATCTGCCATCGGCGTCGATCAGCAGATCTTCGGGACCCAGCGGGAATCCGAGCGGCGGGCCGGCCAGCGGCCGGTTCGCGCCCATCTCATGTGCGTGCCCGGCGGGCTTGACGGGCGGCGGGCATGGCCGCGGGAAAGGCGGCTTGTAGCGGAAGCCGCCGGGCGCGTCGATCGTCCCCAGCAGCATTTGCAGGATGTGGATCGCGCGGCAGGTGTGAAATCCGTTCGAATGCGCCGAGATGCCGCGCATCGCGTGCATCGCCACCGGCCGGCCGATCATCTGTCGGTGCCGCCGGCCGGCCCAATCGGTCCACGGCTGATCGATGACGATTGTTTCGGAGAACGCGGCGTGCGCGAGTTCGGCGGCGATGCGACGGATCGTCTCCGGCGATACGCCGCAGCGCGCCGCGACCGCATCGGGTGAATAATTTTGGTCCAGGTAGCGCTCGGCGAGGAGATGGAAGACCGGAACCGCGCGTCGCCCATCGGCGAGCGCCACTTCGCCGACGATCGCGGGGTGGATGTCGGCCGCGGTAGCCGGAACGAGCGCTTTCTGGTGTGCGTCCCACGCCAGCGGCCGACCGTCGGCGTCGCGCGCGAACAATCCGTCGTCGTCGGCGCCGGGCGCTTGAACCACCAGCCAGGGGGCGTTGGTGTAGCGCGCGAGGAAATCGAGATCGATCTTGTCGGCCTTCAGCAGCTCATGGATGAGCGCGAAGACGAACAGGCCATCGGTGCCGGGACGAATAGCGATCCATTCATCGGCGACGGCCGAGTATCCGGTGCACACCGGATTGACCGAGACGAATTTCGCGCCGCGCGCCTTCACCTGCGCGATGCCCAGCTTGATCGGGTTGGAGTCGTGATCCTCGGCGACACCGAACATCAAAAAATAGCGCGTGCGCTCCCAGTCGGGTTCGCCGAACTCCCAGAAACCGCCGCCCAGCGTGTACATCCCGGCGGCCGCCATGTTGACCGAGCAGAATCCGCCATGCGCGGCGTAATTGGGCGTGCCGAACTGGGTCGCCCACCAGCCGGTGAGCGCCTGGCTCTGGTCGCGGCCGGTGAAGAGGGCGAGCTTGCGGGGGTCGCTTGCGCGAATGTCGCCGAGCCACTTGGTGGCGATCGCCAGCGCTTCGTCCCAGGAGATTTCACGAAACTCGCCGGCGCCCCGATCGCCTATCCGCAGCAGCGGTCGCGAGAGCTTGGCCGGCGAGTATTGGTGCATGATCCCGGCCGAGCCCTTGGCGCAGAGAACGCCGCGGTTCACCGGATGATCGCGGTTGCCCTCGATGAAGCGGATCGCGCCGTCCTTGAGATGGACCTTTATCCCGCAGCGGCCCGCGCACATGTAGCAGGTTGTGGACTTGACTTCGTCGGCAACCTTGGGCGAGGTGTCGATCCGCTCCTCGCCGCCGAACAGCCGTGCCATGCGTCCGCCGTTCCTCGCCATGCGCCGCTTGCCCCGTCTCTTGCGCCGGTTCTCCCGGTCGGCAACTCCGTTTATACATTAAAAAAGGACCGAGGACCTATACGCCCATGCCACGAAATCCCTACTTGAAAGCGCTGAAAGAGCTTGCCCGGCGTGACACGCAGCTTGCGCGGGCGCTGGACGCGGTCGGACCGCCGCCCGAGCGCTGGCGCCCTCCCGGCTACCCGGCGCTCCTGCGCACGATCGTCGGGCAGCAGGTGTCGGCGAAAGCCGCGCAGTCGATATGGCGGCGCCTTGAAACGACGATCGTACCGCTGGCGCCCGATACGGTAGTGGCGATGACCGCCGACGATCTCCGGGCGCTCGGGCTGTCGCGCCAAAAGGCCGGCTACGCGCTTGGCCTGGCGCAGGACATCGTCGCCGGCCGGCTTGATTTCGAGCAGGTGCGTGGACTGGACGATGAGGCAGCGATCGCCGAATTGACCAAGGTGAAAGGTATCGGCCGCTGGAGCGCCGAGATTTATCTCCTGTTCGCGCTCAAGCGACCGGATGTGTTTCCGGCGGGCGACCTCGCGCTGCAGACCGCGATGCAGCGCCTCAAGGGCCTGCGCAAACGCCCCGATCCCGACCGCCTGCTGCGCCTGGTCGAGCCCTGGCGGCCCTATCGCGGAGCGGGCGCGAATTTTCTTTGGCATTATTTCGCCGCCGCGCCGATGGAATGAGGCGCTATTGCTTCAGGCGTTCGGCCAAGAACCGCGGCACACGTTCCAGCGCGTCGCGGCGTGCCTGTGGGTTCGTCGCGATGGTGGCGGTGCCGCTCTTGGTCGATGCAATATTCTGTAGTACGCGCGGGCGCGTGCTCGGCGCATCAAAGTCGTGGTAGGCGTCTGGGTAGACGACGATGCCGACGTCTGCGCCGGCCGCTCTCACTCGCTCGACCAACGAGATGCACGGTTCGGCGGGCGTCCAGTCGTCATCGGCGCCGATCAGCACCAGGAGTGGCGCAATAGGTCGCCAGTGATCGCGCCGCAGCAGCGAGGTGCATCCGGGGTAAAACGCGACGGCGACCTGAAAATCTGCCTCGGGCAGGTCGATCGGTCGAGCGCGGATGGCGTCGTCGAGCGTCCACAGGACCGTGCTGCCGCCATTGGACCAGCCGAAGAGGCCGATTCGGCCTGGGTCCACGTCGTTGCGGGATTGGAGATACCGTAGCGCTCCGTACGCGTCGCGCGCGCGCTCGAACGCGGGGCGAACCGTCGGCTCCTTGACCGTGCAGATTTGCCGCACGCCGCGCGGTCCGAAGCTGTCGACCAACAGCGTGATGTAGCCTTCGCTGACAAGTAGCCGCGCCCATGCGTCGTGTCGCCCAACGAGCGAGCCGTCATTGCGATAGAGGCCGCCGCAGCCGTGAAGGACGACCAGCGCCGGGAACGGTCCATCGCCGGCCTGGCGATAGAGCAGTCCCTCAAGCATGGTCGGCGCGCCGCGCGTGAGGTCGGCGTCGTTCGCGGGGAACGATACTGCGTCCTGCGCCAGCCCGGTCCGCTCGACGGCGAGCAGTACGAGTGCGGCGAGCGCGGTTGCGACGAGCCGCTGTAGAGTCATCGACTTGCCAACCTATGAGTTCGATCGCACCGAGGCAAGACCACCGGATTTTCGCCGCCGCCAAAGTCCGCCGGTACCAGATTCCAAAAGCAGGCCAGGCTCATGCTCGCGGTTGGAATTTCACGCCACAGGCGCGAAGCCTGAGCGCCGAAAGAACCGTGAACCCGGCGGCGACGTGTCGAAAGGTGGAGAGCTTGACTGTTCACCGACGGTTCAAGAACAGGCTCTAAGGCTCGGGCTGGACGATCCGTCCGCCCGCCCTCTTCCAGGCATCGAGGCCGCCTTCGAGGTGGCATGCCGCGGTCAGGCCGGATTCCTGCGCCGCCTGCACCGCCATGGCGGAGCGTTCGCCGAAGGCGCAGTAAAACAGCAGCCGCTTGCCGGTGGCGGCGGCCAGTTCATGCAGCATGCCGCCGACACGCACATTGTTCGCGAGGTCCGGATATGGCGCGTGAAGCGCGCCGGGAATGGCGCCGTGTTTCTCGCGCTCGCGGCGCTCGCGCAAGTCGACGAGGATGACCTCCGGCCGCCCCACGATATCCATCGCCCGGTCGGCCGCAACCGCCCAGCCGCGGCGGGCGATTTCCTCGTGTGACATGCCGACATGCATATTGGCCGGAACGGCGACGTCCATCATCCTGGGGTTGGCCAGCTTAAGGCTGTTCATCAAGTCGATATATTGCTGGCGCGATTTGACCTGGAGCCGCGGATTGAAGGCACGCTCCTCGCCGATCGTGCTCATCGTGTCGCCCTTGTAGTCGTGCGCCGGAAAGACCAACGTCTCGTCCGGGAGCTTAAGCAGCTTGTTGAAAATGGAATCGTACTGCGCCCCGGCGTCGCCGTTCTGAAAATCGGTCCGGCCGGTGCCACGGATCAGGAGCGTATCGCCGGTGAAGACGCGTCCCTCAATCAGGAAGCAGTAAGAATCGTCGGTGTGGCCCGGCGTATAGAGCACGTCGAGGCTGAGGCCCTCGATATCGATACGGTCGCCCTCGGCGACCCGCATGGAAACGACATCGACGCAGCTTTTCTCGCCCATCACGGTGATACAGCGCGTGCGGTCGCGCAACGCGCCGAGGCCGGTGATGTGGTCGGCATGCAAATGCGTGTCGACGGCCTTGACGAGCTTCAGGTCGAGCTCCTTGAGGAGCTGCAGATAGCGGTCCACCTTGTCGAGCACGGGGTCGATGATCAGCGCTTCGCCGCCACGCCGGCTCGCCAGCAGGTAAGTGTAGGTGCTCGAGGCGCTGTCGAAAATCTGTCGGAAGATCATGACCGTCGCAGTGCCCGATTGATCGCGTGGGCGAGTGCCAGCATTCGACTAAAAGCGAACCACGAACGACAAAACGCTTA
>CAZLYV010000120.1:2745-8127 GCA_964563665.1 uncultured Acetobacteraceae bacterium | reverse complement strand
GCGTTTTCCTGGATGAAGTCGCGGCGCGGTTCGACGATGTCGCCCATCAGCGTCTCAAAGAGGCCGTTCGCCTCCTGCACGTCGAATATTTTCACCTGCAGCAGATGCCGCGCCTCGGGATCGAGCGTCGTCTGCCACAGCTGCTCGGGGTTCATCTCGCCCAGCCCCTTGTAGCGCTGGATCGCCACACCCTTCTTGCCGATTCCAAGCACCGCGTCGATCAGCTTGGTGGGGCCGGTGATCTCGACCTTGACGTCCTTCGCCTCGAGCCGCGCGAAGCGGCCATAGACCTTCTGGAATTCGCCCGCCGTCTCGACCAGGCGCCGCGCCTCGAGCGAGTTGATCACCACCTGGTCGATCACCGCGCGGTCGATCTCGCCGCGCAAGCGCCGCTCGAAGATCAGCCCCGTCTCATCCGCCTTGCCGATCCAGCCGCGCTCGGTCTCGGGCGACAGCGCGTTCAAGCGCTTGGCGATGAACTCGGCCACGGCTTGGGCCTTGGCGCGATCGGCGAGCAGCGTGGGATCGAGCGCGCCCAGGATCGCCGCCTGCTCCACCGCGTCGCGGCTGCCCACCCGGCGCGTGAGCGGCGTGATCAGCGCCTTGGCGGTGCGCGCCTTCTCGACCAGTTGGCGCAAATCGGCGCCGGCGCGCTGCGAGCCGTCCGACTGGATGGTCAGGACCATGCCGTCGATGCCGCCGGAGATGAGGTGATCCTCGAGCGCGCGTTCGTCCTTGAGGTAGACCTCCGAAGCGCCGCGCTTGGCGCGGTAGAGCGGCGGTTGGGCGATGTAGATGTAGCCGTGGTCGATCAGCGGCTTCATCTGCCGGTAGAAGAACGTCAGCAACAGCGTGCGGATATGCGCGCCGTCGACATCGGCGTCGGTCATGATGATGATCTTGTGATAGCGCGCCTTGGCGACGTCGAAATCGTCCTGGCCGATGCCGGTGCCGAGCGCCACCACCAGCGTGCCGAGCTCGACCGAGGACAGCATTTTGTCGATGCGCGCGCGCTCGACGTTGAGAATCTTGCCTTTCAACGGCAGGATCGCCTGGTTCGCGCGGTTGCGGCCTTGCTTGGCCGAGCCACCGGCCGAATCGCCCTCGACGATGAAGATCTCCGACTTGGCCGGATCGCGTTCCTGGCAGTCGGCGAGCTTGCCCGGGAGCGAGGCCATGTCGAGGGCGCCCTTGCGCCTGGTGAGCTCGCGCGCCTTGCGCGCCGCCTCGCGCGCGGCCGCCGCCTCGTAGACCTTGCCGATGATGCGCTTGGTCTCGTTGGGATGCTTCTCGAACCAGTCCTGCAGCTTGTCGCCGAACACCGCCTCGACCACCGGACGGACCTCGGAGGAGACCAGCTTATCCTTGGTCTGCGAGGAAAATTTGGGATCGGGCGCCTTCAGCGACAGCACGCAGGTGAGCCCCTCGCGCGCATCATCGCCGGTGATCTGGACCTTTTCTTTCTTGGCGATGCCGCTCTCGACCGCGTATTTGTTGACGGCGCGGGTGAGTGCCGCGCGGAACCCTTGCAAGTGCGTGCCGCCGTCTTTCTGCGGGATGTTGTTGGTGAAGCAAAGCATCGTCTCGTGATAGGCGTCGGTCCACTCCATCGCCACCTCGACGGTCACGCCCTCGCGCAGGCCGGAGATGAGAATCGGCGGATGGAAGGCGGTTTTCGAGCGGTCGAGATAGCGCACGAACGCCTCGATCCCGCCATCGTAGCGCATCTCGATCGTCTTCTTCTCGACGCCGCGCGCGTCGGCAAGCGTGAGCCGGACGCCCGAGTTGAGGAAGGCGAGCTCGCGCAGGCGGTGCTCGAGCGTCTCGAGGTCGAAATCGGTCATCGTGAAGACTTGCTTCGAGGGCAGGAAGCGCACTTCGGTTCCGGTGCGCGCGCCGGCATCGCCGGTCACCTTCAACGGCGCCTCGGGGTCGCCGTTGCGAAAGCGCATGAAGTATTCCTTGCCGCCGCGCCAGATCTTGACCTCGAGCGTTTCGGAAAGCGCGTTCACCACCGAGACGCCCACGCCGTGCAGACCCCCTGAGACCTTGTACGAGTTCTGGTCGAATTTTCCGCCGGCGTGAAGATGGGTCATGATCACCTGCGTCGCCGACACGCCTTCCTCGGAGTGGATCTCGGTCGGGATGCCGCGACCGTTGTCCGTCACCGTCACCGAGCCGTCGGCATTCAGCATCACGTCGATCTCGGTGCAGTAGCCGGCGAGCGCCTCGTCGATCGCATTGTCGACCACCTCGTAGACCATGTGGTGAAGGCCGGAGCCGTCGTCGGTGTCGCCGATATACATGCCCGGGCGCTTGCGCACGGCATCGAGGCCCCGCAGGACCTTGATCGATTCGGCGCCGTAGGTATCCGCGCCATCCTTGGGATCGAGCCGTTCCGCCGGTTCGCTCATCGTGGGGCCACCATGCCGTTCGTCACGCGAAAGAATTGGGCGCTGGACCGCAGCCCGGCGAAAAGCTCGTCATCGGTGCCGGTGAGCCAAGCCTGCGCGCCAAGCGCCGCCAGCTCGTCGTAGAGCGCCGCGCGGCGCTGGCCGTCGAGATGCGCCACGACCTCGTCGAGCAAAAGAAGCGGCGGGCGGCCGCGCTCGGCGGCAAGCTCGCGGCCAAGCGAAAGCAGGATCGACAGCAGCAGCGCCTTCTGCTCGCCGGTCGAACATGCCGCCGCCGGCTGATTGGGCTCGCCATAGCGGACCTGAAGATCGGAGCGATGCGGACCGGCCGCCGCCCCGCCGTCTTCGGCGTCCCGCGGGCGCGAGGCGGCGAGGCGTTCGCGCATACGATCCTCCGCGGCGAGCGCCGGACCCTCGGCGAGCCAGCGATCGATCTCGCCGGTCATCGCGAGCCGGGCGTAGGGAAACGATCCGACGCCGTTTGCGCCGGCGCGATCGAGCCGCGCCGCGACATGGGCCCGGGCCGCCGCGATCGCCACGCCGTGCGCCGCCATGCCGTCCTCGAGCGCATCGAGCCACGCGGCGTCGGCGGCGCCCTCGGCGAGCAGCCGGGCGCGCTCGCGCAAGCGATGGTCGTAAGCAAGAATCCGCGAGGTGTGCTCGGGATCGAAGCCGTAGACCATGCGATCGAGAAAACGTCGTCGCGCCGCGGGGCCGTCGGCGAACAGGCGATCCATCTCGGGCGTCAGCCAGACGACGTTCGCCTGCTCGGCCAAATGCTTCTGCGCGCTCTGCGCCATGCCGTCGATGCGCACGATCCGCCGTTCGGGGCCCCCCTCGCTATCGCGGGTCGCATCGCGTCCGGTGCCGATGCCGATGGGACCGGCGGGTGTCGCGAGCACGGCCGCGACCGCCCATGCGCCGGTGATCCGACCCTCGGCGTCGTGCCGGTCGGGCTCGCCAAGCTGCGCGCGGCGCAAGCCGCGGCCGGGCGCCAGGAACGACAGCGCTTCGAGAAGATTCGTCTTGCCGGCGCCGTTGGGGCCGGTCAGGACGACATTGCGCGGCTCGACGTCGAGGCGAAGCTGCTCGTAGCAGCGAAACGCCGAGAGCGACAGCCGGGTCACCGCGAGCGTTGCCGCAGGCGCGGACGCGCCGGCGACGCCGTGACTCGCGTCACGCGACGGCCGCGCGTCTCGCGGCAGCGAGGCAAGACGATTAACCACGATCCCGTCCTCGATTCTTCGATCGCTCACACGCGCATCGGCATGAGCACATAGAGCGCGCTCTGGTCGGCGGCGTCCTGCACCAGCGTCGGCGACGCCGCGTCGGCCATCAGGAATTTGGCGCCCTCGCCCTCGATCTGTTCGGCGATATCGAGCAGATAGCGGGAGTTGAAGCCGATCTCGATCGGCGAGGCGGCGTAGCGCACCTCGATTTCCTCGGTGGCGCTGCCCGAATCCGGGCTGGTGGCGGAGAGCGTCAGCTGGTTCTTGGCGACTGTAAGCTTCACCGCGCGCGATTTCTCGGTGGAAATCGTCGCCACGCGATCCACCGCGGCGGCAAAATCGCGGCAATTTACTTCCATGACCTTGTCGTTGCCGCTGGGAATCACGCGTTCGTAATCGGGAAAGGTGCCGTCGATCAGCTTCGAGGTCAATATGGCGTCGTCGAAGGCGAAGCGGACGCGGGTGTCCGACAGCGAGACATTGACCGCGCCCGACGTCTCTTCGATCAGCTTGCGCACCTCCATGACGGTTTTGCGTGGCACGATCACACCGGGAATGTTCTCGGCGCCCGCCGGCAGGGGCATCTCGACCCGCGCCAGGCGATGGCCGTCGGTGGCGACCGCGCGCAGTACCTTGACGCTACTGCTCTGCGTCGCATGGAGAAAGATGCCGTTCAGGTAGTAGCGCGTCTCCTCGGTCGAAATGGCGAAGCGCGTGCGGTCGACGAGCGTGCGCAGCTCCGCCGCCGGCAGCTCGAAATTGTTGGGAAGGTCGCCGCCGGTCATCTTCGGAAAATCCTCGGCCGGCAGCGCCGCGAGCGTGAAGACGGAGCGACCCGCGCGCAGGGATATCTGGCCCTTGTCGCCGCCGCCGTCAAAGCTGACCTGGGCGCCTTCGGGCAGTTTGCGGACGATGTCGTAGAGCGTGTGCGCCTGGACGGTGATCGAGCCGGTTTTCGCCACATCGGCCAAAACCGTTTCGATGATCGCCAGATCCATGTCGGTCGCGGTCAGCGCGACCTTCCCCTTGGTTGCCTCGATCAACACGTTGGCAAGGATCGGAATCGTGTTGCGGCGTTCGACGACGCTCTGGATGTGGCCCAGGGCTTTCAGGAGAGCGGAACGTTCGATGGTGAATTTCATGGCGTATGCGATCGGGCTTCGTGTCGCGGTTGATCGTTGTCGGGCCCCGGCTTCCGGCACGCCCGGCCAAGGCCCGAACTCAAGCCCGGACCCGGCCCCCCTTCCCCGCCCCGCCAGGCGACGCTTCCGGCGGGGGTTATGACAGGGGCGCCAGTATAACAGAAGAGCTTGAAATCAGAAGGCTTTATCGTGCCGTAATGGGCGAAATCCAGGTCTATTTTCAAGCCCTTGGCGGGGCCGTCGGGCGCTGATTCGATCGACCGCAGAGAACCACCTGCTCGATCGCAAGTTCGACCGCGCGGCGCAACGTGGGAAACTCCATCGAGGCGAATTTGGCCGGATCGACGGGTGAATCGATCGCTGCCGCGATCCGCCGCGCGACTTCGGCGCGCATGTGCGGCAAATGGATGAAGCCGCACGGCGTTGTCTCGGGCGCTGCACCAAGCAGAGCGTACATCGCGGCATTGCAGACATATGTTCCGGCGGAATCGGAAAGCCGCGCCGGAATCCCGCGCCGCAGCAGCGCGCCCTGGATCGCCGCGAGCGGCAGGCGCGACGCCCGCGACGCCGGCCCGGCAGGGTCGAGCGGCTGATCCG
>CAZLYV010000120.1:0-2645 GCA_964563665.1 uncultured Acetobacteraceae bacterium | reverse complement strand
AGCACCGGCCGCGCTGGCGCGATCGCGCGGCGCATTCGCGATTTGCTCGCCGACATGGACGCGCTCAATGAACCCTAGGAAAACAACGGCGGCTCAGCTATCGAGCATTCGCCGCAGGAGATCGATGTCCTCGGAGAAGCTGCTGTCGACCGACCGCAGTTCCTCGATCTTGCGCACCGCATGCATCACGGTCGTGTGGTCACGGCCGCCGAATTTTCGGCCGATCTCGGGCAGCGAGCGCGAGGTGAGGTGTTTGGCGAGATACATCGCCACCTGGCGCGGGCGCGCGACCGCCCTGGCGCGCCGCGGCGAGTGCATATCGGCAAGCCGGATCGAGTAGTGCTCGGCGACGCGCTTCTGGATCTCCTCGATCGTCACGCGGCGGTCGTTCGCGCGCAAAAGATCATGCAGCACTTCTTGCGCGGTCTCCAACGTGATCGCGCGGCCGATGAGCGTGGCGTGGGCGACGATGCGGTTGAGCGCGCCTTCAAGCTCGCGGACATTGGAGGTGATTCTGTGGGCGAGGAATTCGAGCACCTTGGCCGGCACGCTCTGGCCGAGCTGGTCGGCCTTGTTCTGAAGGATGCCGAGGCGGAGTTCGTAAGTCGTCGGGTGAATGTCGGCCACCAAGCCCCAGCCGAGGCGCGAGCGCACACGATCCTCCAACCCCTCGAGATCGGACGGGCTCTTGTCGGCCGACAGCACGATCTGACGGTTCTGGTCGATCAGCGCGTTGAAGGTATGGAAGAATTCTTCCTGGGTCGAATCCTTGCCGCTGATGAACTGAACATCGTCGATCATCAGGACGTCGACCGAGCGGAGCTGCTCCTTGAACGCCATCGTATCCTTGAAGCGCAGCGCCCGGATGAACTGATACATGAACTTCTCGGCGGAGAGATAGATCACCTTGCGAATCGGCTGGCGCTTGCGGATGTGCCAGGCAATCGCATGCATCAGATGGGTCTTGCCGAGCCCGACCCCGCCGTAAAGGAACAGCGGATTGAAGGGCACCTTCGCTTCCTCGGAGACGCGCCGGGCCGCCGCGACGGCGAATTCATTCGGCTTGCCGGTAACGAAATTATCGAACGTGAAGCGCGGGTCCAACGGCGCGCCGAAATCGTCGTCGCGCGCCGATGGAAGAGCCGCCGCCGCGCCATCGGCGCGCGACATCGGGCGAGCGGCGAGCGGCGCGCCGGATCGGGTGACGGGGCGTGGCTCGCTTCGGATGGTGGAAGTCGCCGTCTGGACGACCACGTCGACCGTCAAAACGCTCTTGTTCTCCGCCTGCCACAACGCCCGAATGCGATCGGCGTAGTGGGTCCTGACCCAATCGCGCATGAAGCGCGTCGGCACGGCGATTTTTACCTCACCTTCCTCGACCGACAGCAAAGTCAATGGCTTGAGCCAACTTTTGAACGCGGCTTCACCGAATTCGACGCGCAGCCTTGCGCGCACGCGCGCCCATTGTGCGTCGATCACGTTGTCTGGTTGGATCGGCCGACCGTCGTGACGCATAACGGCTACTCCTGCGTCCATGGCAAACCGGCGGCCTTCCAGCCCGCCATTATTCCGCGATGCCGCGCCGCATCGTGCGGCCCTTCGAACCCGCCGGCGAGGTTAAAGCAGCGGCGGTAACCTTGCGCCGTCATGGTGATGGCCGCCGCGCGCGACCGAGCGCCCGAGCGGCAGAGAAAAATGACCGGCTGATCGGGATCGACCGCGCCCCGTCCAAGTTCATCCGCAAACGATGCATTTGGCGTCATCCCCGGCCATATCTGCCACTCAATCCGCGCCACGGCCTTGCCGAGCGAAGACAGATCAGGAAGACCGACGAATGCCCACTCGGGCCGCGAGCGACAATCCACCAGAACCGCGCGCGGTTCGGATGCCAGCAACGACCAAGCCTGCTCGGGCGACAAATCTCCGGCGTACGAGCCCGCCCCGGATGACGGACGCACCCCGGATTCCGATTGCGACATCGGCAGAGCTCCCTCCACCCTTGCTCCCAACGTGCTCCGCCGGCGCAAACCGGCGACCTACGTTCCTATTCTTTATCCACAGCCATTGATCGAGCTACGCGACGAGCTTCGTCCTGATTTTGTCGAAAAGAATATTTCCATGGTCTCTTTCGAGACCGGAACGGCGCGCCTTCGAACGCGATCTTGGTTTGCGGATTGCCGACCGAAATTTTTTTGTGTCGTCTCCCCTCGGTCAACAGGGAGAGACTCTAGTCTTCGTCTAGCGCGAGCGCAACATGATCGAATGGCGAACGACGAAAATTTTTTAGCGCCGTGGCCAAAAAGCGACTCGACATTGCATCAACTTAACGGAGTCGTCGATCATCGAAACGCACCGCACGGATTCATCGAGCATATTAGTCGCGCGACCGGCGCACTCGACGTTGCGACAAAAAATCGTCGCCCGCGCCGTTCGATCAAGACGCGCGCGAAAGACGAACAAAGGATTGCCGCGCTGGCGCGGCGAAACGATTTCACAGCCCCTTGATGCGCGCCGAGAGGCGCGAAATTTTGCGCCCCGCGGCATTCTTTTGCAGCACGCCCCGGTTGGCCCCGCGCATGATCTCGGGCTGAGCCGCTTTGAGCGCGGCCTTTGCCAACTCCTTGTCGCCGGCGGCGATCGCCGCC
>CAZLYV010000119.1:6650-8311 GCA_964563665.1 uncultured Acetobacteraceae bacterium | reverse complement strand
GCGGCGTGACGATCGCCTGACCCAGCGGCCTCTACTCCGGCCGTTGCACCATGCGGCCCATCGGCCGGCCGCCGAGCACGTGGAAATGGAGGTGCGGCACCTCCTGGTGCCCGTTCGCGCCGCAGTTGGCGATGATCCGGTAGCCGGTTTCGGCGACGCCCGTCTGCGCCGCGATTCTGCCGATGGCGCGGCCCAACCCGGCGATCTCGGCGTCCGAGGCGCGGGTGTGGAAGTCGTTCATCGACACATAGGCGCCCTTGGGTATAACCAGCACGTGGACCGGCGCCAGCGGCCGGATGTCGTTGAAGGCGAGGACGTGGTCGTCTTCGTAAACCTTGTTGCACGGAATCTCGCCGCGCAGGATGCGGGCGAAGATGTTGTTCTTGTCGTAGTTCATGCGTGATCCATTAGGGCTCGAACCTGGGGAATGCGTCATGACTCGTCGCGGGCGAGCTTCTCGGCGATGCCCGATACGCCCTCGCGCCGCGCCAACTCGGCCCACACCTCGTTGGGGTGGATGCGCTGGTCGGCCCACAGCACCAGCACGTGATACATGAGATCGGCGCTCTCGGCGATCAGCCGGTCGCGTTTGTTGCGCACCGCCTCGATCACCACCTCGACCGCCTCCTCGCCGACCTTCTGGGCGATCTTGCGCGTTCCTTTTTGGAACAGCTTGGCGGTGTTCGAGAGGTTGGGATCGGCGGTGCGGCGGCTTTCGATCACCGCGTATAGCCGGTCGAGCACATGGTCCAGGGGCGGCGGTTCGTTCATCGTTTCCTCCCGCGCTCAGCCTTCGGGGACGAGTGCCCCGACGCGCTGGCGATGGAATTGCAGGTTTCTGTTACAGACCAAGCCTGTCGGCACGTCAATGAAATTTGACGCGATGCGCCGACGCAAGATCACGCCGCCTGGGTGATTCGTACCGGAACCCCGGCCGAGGCGAGATGCGCCTTCACCGCGCCGATCGATAGCTGGCCAAAGTGAAAAACCGAGGCGGCGAGCAATGCCGAGGCATGACCCTCGCGCACGCCCGCGACGAAATCATCGAGCTTGCCCACGCCGCCCGAGGCGATCACCGGCACCGTGACGGCATCGGCGATTGCGCGCGTGAGGGCCAAGTCGAAGCCGAGCCTGGTTCCGTCGCGGTCCATCGAGGTGAGCAATATCTCGCCGCAGCCGAATTCGGCCATGCGCCGGGCCCAGGCGACCGCTTCGAGTCCGGTCGGGTTGCGTCCGCCATGGGTAAAGACCTCGAAGGCGCCCGCGGGCGTGCGCTTGGCGTCGATCGCCACGGTGATGCATTGGCTGCCGAATTTTTCGGCCGCCTCGCGGACGAATTCGGGCCGCCGCACCGCCTCGGTGTTGATCGACACCTTGTCGGCGCCGGCGAGCAGCAGCTTGCGGATGTCGTCGATCCGCCGCACGCCGCCGCCCACGGTGAGCGGCATGAAGCATTGGTCGGCGGTTCGCCCGACGACGTCGAACAGCGTGTCGCGGTTCTCCGCGCTCGCCGTGATGTCGAGGAAGCAGAGCTCGTCGGCCCCCTCGCGGTCGTAGATTCGCGCCTGCTCGACCGGATCGCCGGCGTCGACCAGGTTGACGAAATTGACGCCCTTGACGACCCGGCCGTCCTTGACGTCGAGACACGGGATGATGCGAAC
>CAZLYV010000119.1:1321-6550 GCA_964563665.1 uncultured Acetobacteraceae bacterium | reverse complement strand
GTCGATCACGCCGTCATAGAGCGCGCGGCCACAGATGACGCCGGCAATCCCGGCCTGTTCGTGGTGCTTCAGCGCCTTCAAATCGTCGAGCGACGACACGCCGCCCGAGGCGATCACCGGCGTGGTCAGCGCAAAGGCAAGATCGACGGTCGCCTCGATGTTGGGGCCGGTCATCGCACCGTCGCGCGCGATATCGGTATAGATGACCGCCGCCACGCCGGCGTCCTCGAACCTGAGGGCGAGGTCGAGCGCCTTGACGCTCGAAGTCCTGGCCCAACCCTCGACCGCGGCACGGCCGGCGCGCGCATCGATCGCCACGGCGATGCGGGCGGGCCAACGCCGGCACGCCTCCTTCACCAGATCGGGTTGCTCAAGCGCCACGGTGCCAAGAATGCAGCGCGATACGCCGGCCTCGAGCCAGCGCTCGACGCCGGCAAGATCGCGGATCCCGCCGCCCAACTGGACGCTTACCTTCGCCGCCCCGAGGATGGCCTTGACCGCGTCCTCGTTCACCGACCGGCCCTTGATCGCGCCGTCGAGGTCGACGACGTGGAGCCACGTGCAGCCTGCCCCGGCAAAGCGCCGCGCCTGGTCGGCCGGGTCGTCGTTGTAGCGCGTCGCGGCGTCCATCTCGCCCTGTAACAGGCGCACGCAGCCGCCCTCCTTGAGGTCGATCGCGGGGTAGAGAATCACGAGGAGAGGCCCTCATCCTGAGCTTGTCGAAGGATGGGGGCCTCATGCTTCGACAAGCTCAGCATGAGGCGACTCTTTTCGATCACGGCGTCCACCGCAGGAAATTGGCGATAAGCCGCAAGCCCGCGCTCTGGCTCTTCTCGGGGTGGAACTGCGTGCCGACAATGTTGTCCTGGCCAACGATCGCCACCACCGTCCCACCGTAGTCGGTCGTCGCCAGAATCGGCTCGGACGAGGCCGGCACGAAATGGTAGCTGTGCACGAAATAGGCTTGCGCGCCGGCGGGAATCCCGGCCAGTAGCGGATGGTCGCCGCGCGCGGGCAAGATATCGTTCCAGCCCATGTGCGGTACCTTGAGCGCACGCTCGCCAGGTTCGATGCGGCGAACCTCGCCCGCGATCCAGCCTAGCCCCTGGTGAACCCCGTGCTCGAAGCCGGTCGTGGCCAGCAGCTCCATGCCGACGCAAATGCCGAGGAACGGCCGCCCCTCGAGCTTGACCGCACGCGACAGCGCCTCGATGAGGCCGGGGGCCGCGCGCAGCCCCGCCATGCAATCGGCGAACGCGCCCACGCCCGGCAACACGATGCGATCGGCGCGCGCGACTTCGTTTGGATCGGCGCTGACGTTGATCGCGGCGCGGAGCCCGGTTTCGGCGACGGCGCGCTCGAACGCCTTGGCGGCCGATCGGAGGTTTCCCGATCCGTAATCGACGATCACCGTGCGCATGTCGCAATTCAGGCCGTCGCGGCGATCGATTGGCCGGGATGTTTGTCGAAGAAGCGGCGCTCCGCCTCGCCGAGGCTGTGCGCGGCGACGACGGCGGCGAAGAGATAGCCTTGGCGCGAAAGCTTGCGCCGCCGCCAGTCATTGGCCTCGAATCCGATCAGCAGCATCCAGCCGAGCAAAAGCGCGACCTCGAGCGCGCGATGAACCGCAGTCCAGTCGGCGAGCCGATCGATCGCCAGCTCGCCGGCGAACATGATCAGACCGCCCAGCCACAGACGATGCCACAGCGCCCACAGCAGCGAGAAGACGAACGCCGGCCAGCAGAATCCGTCCTTGATGAAGACCGCGTCTTCTTCCCGCCGCCAGGGCGCGGGCGAGGTGTGAACGGTATAGATGCGAATGCGGCGCATGGCGCGGGTCCGTCGTCGCGGAAGAGCTCAGGCCTCGAGCGTGCCGCCGAGCACGCCCTTGGTCGAGGGAACGGCGTCGGCCTTGCGCGGATCCAAGCTCACCGCCTGGCGCAGCGCACGGGCGAGTCCCTTGAACGCCGATTCGATGATGTGATGGTTGTTCTGGCCATAAACCGTCTCGACGTGGAGGGTAAGACCCGCGGTCTGCACAAAGGCCTTGAACCATTCCTGGAACAGCTCGGTGTCCATCTCGCCGAGCTTGGGCCGGGTGAAGTTGACCTTCCACACCAGATACGGCCGGTTCGAAGCGTCGAGCGCCACGCGGGTGAGCGTTTCGTCCATCGGGATCAGCGCATCGCCGTAGCGGGCGATCCCGGCGCGGGTCCCCAGCGCTTTGCTGATCGCCTCGCCGATGACGAGTCCGGTGTCCTCGGTCGTGTGATGGAAGTCGATGTGCAGGTCGCCTTGGGCGTGCAGCGTCAAATCGATCAGGCTGTGGCGCGACAACTGCTCCAGCATGTGATCGAGGAACCCGATCCCGGTCTTGACGTCATAGACGCCCGTGCCGTCGAGATTGATGCTCGCCTTGATGCGCGTTTCCTTGGTCCGACGCTCGACCGAAGCGCGGCGCAAGGGCGCCGCGACGATACGGGTCGATGCCCGCATGGCGACGGATTTGGCGCGTGGCTTAGCGTCTTTCGGCATGGCGGACCGACGGCCCAAACGGGCCGTTTCTCCTTTGGATCAAGGCATGGCGCTGTGCGAGGCGGGTTGTACCAAACCCCCCGCCGCCATGCCACCCGGAAATGCCGCAGGCAGAGCGGCGCCAGGCGCAACGCCGGCGCCCGGCGCGGCCCGAAATCCTGCCTAGAACTCCTTGCCGATCATGCGATCGACCGACAGCCGCCCGCCGCCTTTGGCCGCGAAGGCGAGCGAGGTAAGGCTCAACAATATGACGAGCTCCACGCCTCGCGCGGTGGCCATCCAGCCATTTGGCCAATGAACCAGAAAGGTCGCGACCGCCATCTCGATGAAGAACATGAAGGCGAGCGGGCGGGTGAACAGGCCGACCGCCAGCAGGATTCCGCCGAAAAACTCGAGTGTGCCGAGGAAGTAGGTGATTGGCAGCGCCGGCTCAAGCCCGAGATTGGCGAAATTCTTGGCGTAGGTCGCGATCTTGCCGACAAACAGCTTGTCGTAGCCGTGCGGCACGAAGACGATGCCGAGCACGAAGCGGATCAGCGATGTCGCATACGGCGAGAACCGGGCATAAAGCGGCTCGAGCGCCGGAATGTAGAGACGTGGCGATGCATTGGTTTCAGCCATGAACCCCTCCCCATGTGACCGATTTGGCCGACAGTCGAATGGTCCGGCGCGATTGATTTGCGCCTTGGGTCGCGGCGTTATCGCCGACCAGCGGCAATTGTGCCTGAGGGCGCCGGCCGGGGCAATGTTCCCAGCCTTGATCACCAGCGCCTGACGGCCTACATCCTAAGCCTTCTGGCAACCCACCTTTTCCGGGATCCCGCATGCCCGACCCGCACGATCCGGCCCTTTGGCACGGCACCACGATCCTGTCCGTCCGCAAGGACGGCCAGGTCGTCATCGCCGGCGACGGCCAGGTCACCTTCGGCCAGACGGTGATCAAGTCGAACGCCAAGAAGGTGCGGCGCCTCGGCAGCGTGAGCGGCGAGGTCATCGCCGGCTTCGCCGGCGCGACAGCCGACGCCTTTACCTTGTTCGAACGCCTGGAAGCGAAGCTCGAAAAGCACCCTGGCCAGCTCACGCGCGCCTGCGTCGAACTGGCCAAGGACTGGCGCACAGACCGCTACTTGCGTCGGCTCGAGGCGATGATGGCGGTCGCCGACAAGACCGTCTCGCTGGTGCTGACCGGAACCGGCGACGTGCTCGAGCCCGAGGATGGGCTCATCGGCATCGGCTCAGGGGGTTCATTTGCGCTTGCCGCGGCGCGCGCGCTCATGGCGGTCGACGGGCTCGATGCGCGCGAGATCGCCGAGCGCGCGATGAAGATCGCCGCCGATATCTGCGTCTACACCAACGACAAGATCGTCATCGAAAGCCTGTGAGCCTCGCTTTCGACCGTCCTCAACGACGAGCCCGATAAATGACCTCATTCAGTCCGCGTGAAATCGTCTCCGAGCTCGACCGCTATATCGTCGGTCAGACCGCCGCCAAACGCGCGGTCGCCGTGGCGTTGCGAAATCGCTGGCGGCGCCTGCAACTCCCGGAAAACCTCCGCGAGGAGGTGCTGCCGAAAAACATCTTGATGATCGGCCCCACCGGCTGCGGCAAAACCGAGATTGCGCGCCGCCTTGCCCGCCTCGCGCAGGCGCCGTTTCTCAAGGTGGAGGCGACCAAGTTCACCGAGATCGGTTACGTGGGCCGGGATGTCGAGCAGATCGTGCGCGACTTGCTCGAGGTGGCGATCGCAATGACGCGCGCGCGGTTGCGCAAGGAAGTCACGGCAAAGGCCGAGCTCGCGGCCGAGGAGCGGGTGCTGGATGCCCTGGTCGGCCCGAACGCGTCGGCCGACACGCGCGCCAAGTTCCGCAAGATGCTGCGGGACGGCGAGCTGGCGACCCGCGAGATCGAGGTTCAGGTGCAGGATTTCGGCGGGCTCGCCATGCCGACCATCGACATTCCGGGAATGCCCGGAGCGCAGATGGGCATGGTCAACTTGAACGAGATTCTCGGCAAGGCGTTCGGCGGCATGCGCCAGCGCCCGCGCCGTATGAGCGTCACCGAAAGCTACGAAGTTCTGATGGCCGAGGAGAGCGACAAGCTGCTCGACCAGGACAAGGTGCTGGTGGAAGCAAAACAGGCGGTCGAGCAGAACGGCATCGTCTTCCTCGACGAGATCGACAAGATCTGCGCGCACGGCGAGCGCATGGGCGCCGACGTGAGCCGCGAGGGCGTGCAGCGCGACCTTCTGCCGCTGATCGAGGGCACGAGCGTCGCGACCAAGCATGGCGCGGTCAAGACCGACCACATCCTGTTCATCGCCTCGGGCGCTTTCCATCTTGCCAAGCCCGCCGACCTGCTGCCCGAGCTGCAAGGCCGGCTGCCGATCCGCGTCGAGCTCAAGGCGCTCGACCGCGACGATTTCGTCCGCATACTGACCGAACCCGAGGCGAGCCTGATCAAGCAGTACAAGGCCCTGCTCAAGACCGAGGAGGTGACGCTCGATTTCACGCCGGACGCGATCGAGGCGATCGCCGATCTCGCCGCCGACGTAAACCGTGGACTCGAGAATATCGGCGCGCGCCGGCTTCACACCATCCTCGAGCGGCTGCTCGAGGACATCAGCTTCCAGGCCACCGACCAGGCCGGGACGACGCTCGTCGTCGATGCCGCCCATGTCCGCGCCAAGGTCGGCGA
>CAZLYV010000119.1:0-1221 GCA_964563665.1 uncultured Acetobacteraceae bacterium | reverse complement strand
GCTTTAAGCGGAGACCGCAAGGGACAACATAGCATTCGCATCAACGATCAATGGCGGCTGTGTTTTGTTTGGCGGGCGGGCGACGCTTACAACGTCGAAATCGTCGACTATCATTGAGGAGGGCACCATGCGCAAACTGTCGCCGATTCATCCTGGCGAGATACTCGGCGCCGACTTTTTGCAGCCGATGGAGATCAGTCAGACGCGACTTGCTCGCGACATCGGCGTGCCGGCGCGGCGCATCAACGAAATCTGCCGCGCCAAGCGCGCCATCACCGCCGATACGGCGGCGCGCCTGGCGCGCTTCTTTAACATGTCTCCCGACTACTGGATGACGCTCCAGACGCGTTACGATCTCCAGTGTCTGGAAGATTCGGCGGCTGCACGGCTCGATCGCGAGGTCCGGCCGCTCAAATCGCACGCTGCTTAAGGAGCGGTATGTCTTGACAACACGCTTAGACCGCGGGTCGCGGATTGATAAATAGGGGGCAGGAGCGCCGTTCAGGTCCGCGCGATGTCGGCCGTTTGCCGCTGCCGAGGCGGCCAGGCGACGTGGTAGATTTCGCGATCACGAACTCTCGCGCCACGAGCGGGCCTGAAGGCGATGTCCAAGACCGTGCCATTCGAGCAATGCGATTCGCGGTTGCGCCAGGTCTATGATTACTGGCAAGCGAAACGCGCCGCCCGCCCGATGCCGTCGCGCCGCGACATCGACCCCGCCGAGCTCAAGGCGGTGTTGCCCTATCTCGTGCTGACCGATGTGACGGATGGCGGAAGCCGGTTTCGCTACCGGCTGTTCGGCACCGCCATGGTGCAGGCCTTCGGTATGGATCCCACCGGGCGCTACGTCGACGAGGTGATGTCCGAGGAAAAGTACCGAAAGTTCATCCTCGGTCTCTACCGCGACATCGTGACAATGCGCCGGCCGGTTTACTCGACGACGCGCTATGGCTCGCGCCGCGACGTCCAAATGTGGACCGAGCGCCTGATGCTGCCGCTATCGGGCGACGGCGAGACGGTCGACATGATCCTCTCCTGCCAGGTGTTCACCTATTCCTCGCCGCTCAAGAACCAGACCGTGCGGCTCGCCCAGGACAAGGCCGAGCCGATCGACAGCCTGACCAGGATTCTCGAGTAATCCCATGCGACGTGCCGGTCGGTTGTGAGCCCCGGCGGTTTCGTGGAATGATCATGGTCTTGCGCCGCCGCCAAACGCCGCGA
>CAZLYV010000118.1:0-8351 GCA_964563665.1 uncultured Acetobacteraceae bacterium | reverse complement strand
TCAATCCGACCAGCGGCGGTGGAGCCAAAGCCACTGCCCCGGTCGTTCGCGGATCCAGCCTTCGAGCGCCGCGTTGACGCGGGTCATGATCGCGCGCACGTCGGCGTGCCGGTCGCCGGAGCGCGCGAGCTCGAGCGGCGGGTGCACGGTCACGCGAAAATTTACCTCCCCAAGCCGCTCGACCTGCACCGGCAGCACGGTGCAGTCGTAGCGCAGCGCCAGCTCGGCCAGCGCCGGCGCCGTCATCGCATCACGGCCGAAGAACGGGACGGCAATGCCGTTGTTCATCTTCTGGTCGATCAGCATGCCGAGCGGCTCGCCTGCGCGCAGCTTGGTGATCGCCAGTCGCGCGCCGTAGGCGCCCTTCGGGATGAGCGCGCGCGCGAACTCGCCGCGCCCCGCCTGGAACAGCCGGTCGACCCACGGGTTGTTGGCTGGCCGATAGATGAGATTGAGCGGCACGCCGTACGCGCGCGCCGCGATCCCCGATGCCTCCCAGTTGGCGAGGTGCGCGGTGAAGAAGATAATCGGCCGGCCGTGCTTGAGCGCGGCGTCGACGTGCTCGATCCCGGCGACTGCGATCGGCGAATCGGGCGTAAACGCCTTCAGGCGTCCGAGATGCGGATGCTCCGCCGCGACGCGGCCGAGGTTGTCCCACATCTCGATGACGATCTTCTCGATCTCCTCTGGCGACTTCTCGGGGAATGCGCGGCGCAGGTTGTGACGGGCGCGCCGCGTGAGGCCGAGCCGCGGGCCCACGGTGCGGGCAAGCCAACCGCCGATGGCCGAGGCGCGCTCGACCGACATCGCGCCCAGCAGATGGAAGAGGGCGTAGACCATCGCGCCCTCGGCCGGCTGGACGATTTTGCGGGTGACCCAACGGTGGAGTTGCGTGCGCTCAGCCATCTGCGCGCCGTCCCGGTTGAGCCCAGCGCTCGAGCGCCGGCCGAATGAGCGCGTCAAGCCGAGCGGGTTCGTCGAAGACGAGATCGACACCCACCGCCCTCACCATCGTGCGCGCGCCCTCGGGCAGTCGCACGTGGTCCTTGGTTGTCGTCACCGGCTCCGCCCCGGCGGCGTGCGCCGCTTCGACGAGGCGCATCGCCTCGTCCGCGCTGTAGCGATGGTGATCGGGAAAGTCGCGGGCCGCGACGACCGTGGCGCCCAGCGATTCGAGCGTACGATAGAATTTGGCCGGTCGGCCGATGCCGGCAAAGGCGAAGACTTTTTTTCCCCTGAGCGTGCGCGCCGACGCGTCGGGCATCAGGCGGGCGCGAAGGATCGCCAGCCCACCGCCGATCCGCGCTTCGACGTCGCACTCATCGGCGCCGATCAGCACCACGGCGGCGGCTCGCGCGAGACCGCTCGCGATCGGTTCGCGCAGCGGGCCCGCCGGCATGACGTGGCCGTTGCCAAAGCCGTAGCCGCCGTCGATCACGACGAACACGATGTCCTTCGCCAACGAGGGGTTCTGCATCCCGTCGTCCATCACGATAACGTCGGCCCCCTCGGCGATGGCCGCCTGCGCTCCCGCCTTGCGGTCGCGCGCGAGCCAGGTGGTGGCGCAAGACGCCAACAGCAGCGGTTCGTCGCCAACGTCCTCGGCGCGATCGCGCGCCGGATCGACGCGCACCGGACCCATGAGCCTGCCGCCATAGCCGCGGGTGAGAAACGCCACGTCGAGGCGCCAACTCGCGATCCGGTTCCCGATGGCGATCGCCGTTGGCGTCTTGCCGGCGCCTCCGGTGACGAGATTGCCGACGCAGATCACCGGCACCGGCGCCCGCCACGGCGTCCGGGTTGACCAGCGAATTCGCGCCGCTGCCGTGTAGACCACGCCGAGGGGCGCGAGCAGCATCGCTGCCGTGCTCCCCGGACGGTGCCAAAAATCAGGCGCGCGCATGGACCGCTTGAGATTCGCTTGCCGGCCGAGGCAAGGCGGACAGCAGGGGCGCCAGCTCGGCGAATACGCGCTCGATCGCACCGCGCCCCTCGGCGGCGATGCCCGCAGCAGCGGCGGCACGGCGCGCCCGCTCGCTCAAATCGGCCATCAGACGCCCGACCAACGCGGCAAGCGTTTCGCTATCGCCACCCTCGATCGCCCCGCCGGCGGCGACCAGCGCGTCGGCGATATCGCGAAAATTCCACATATGCGGTCCGAAGACGAGCGCGCAATCGAGCCGCGCCGCCTCGAGCGGATTCTGGCCGCCGTGGCGAACCAGCGAGCCGCCGATGAAGGCGATGCGCGCGAGACGATAGAACAGTCCAAGCTCCCCCATGGTGTCGGCGAGATATACCGCGACGTCGGGGCCGGGATCGCCGCCCTTCGAGCGCTGGGCGAGGCCAAGCCCGCGGCCGGCCAGCAGGGCGGCGATTTCCTCGCCGCGCTTGGCGTGGCGCGGGACGATGATGGTGAGGAGACCGGGAATCCGCGGCATCATCGCCCGATGGGTGTCGGCGACGATCTCCTCCTCGCCCGGATGCGTGCTGGCGGCGAGCCACATCGGGCGGTCGCCGGCGAGGAGCATCAGCCGTCGAAGTTCCTCGCCATCGACCGGCAGCGGAGCGCCATCGAATTTAAGGTTGCCGAGGCAGCGCGCGTTCGTGGCGCCGAGCAGCCGCAGCCGCTCGGCGTCCGCTTCGCTCTGCGCGAGGCAAGGCGCGAAGGCATCGAGCGGGGCCGCGAAAATCGCGCGCGCGCGGCGCCAGCGCGCAAACGAGCGGGCGGAAAGCCGTGCATTGATCAGCGCCATCGGGATTTGGCGCGACCGTGTCGCGGCGATGAGATTGGGCCATAATTCGCCCTCGACCCAGATCGCCGCGTCGGGACGCCAGCGGTCGAGAAACCGCTCGACCCAGCGCGGCACGTCGAGCGGAACGAATTGGTGGATCGTGTTGGGCGGCGGCTGCTCGGCAATCAATTCGGCCGCGCTCGTGGTCATGGTGGTGAACAGAACATTGAGATCGCGCCGCGCCGCGACCAACCGCTCGACCAGGGCCAGCACCGAGCGCGACTCGCCGAGGCTCGCCGCATGCACCCAGACGAGCGGCCCCGGCGGGCGCCCGAGATTCGTCCGGCCCCGGCGCTCGCCGATGCGCGCCGGATCTTCCTTTCCCTGGCCGACGCGGGAAGCGAGCCAGACGCGAAGCGCCGGCGCGGCAATCGTTGCAAATGCGCCGTAGATCGCTCGGCTCATGCTTCACCCAGCGACGCCGTCACCTTTGGGTCCGGGCTCGTCTCCGCCATCGGCTCGACCGGAACACGTCCGCACATCAAATCGGCCTCGGCGGTAATCGCGTTGAGCCGCGCTTCGAGTTCCCGTCGCGCCGCCTCGAGCGCCGCGGCATCGGCATCCGGCGGCACGACCACCGGATCGCCGATAATGAATACTCCACGACCGAAGGGAAGCGCCAAAAAAAAGCGGTCCCAAGTCTCGAGCACGCGCCCGCGCGTCGTCGAATACGTCGCCGGAATGATCGGCACGCCGGCAAGCTTGGCGGTAACGACGATGCCGGCAGCCGCGCGCATCCGGGGGCCGCGGGGCCCGTCCGGCGTCACCGCGACGCAACCGCCACCCTTCAATGTCCTCGCCATCTGGCGGAGCGCCGCCGCGCCGCCATTCGAGCTCGAGCCGGCGATGAAATCGACCGCGAAATGGGCGATCACCCGCGAAATAAACCGTCCGTCGGCGTGCTCGGAGATAAGAATGTGAATGGGCGCGCGGCGGTTCCACAAAAATGGAATCATCAGCATCCGCCCGTGCCAGAAGGCGCCAATGAACGGCGCGCCGCCGACGAGCTCCGGGCGCTCGCCGCCGATCACCCGCCAGCGCGAGGTACGGTAGGCAAGCCGCATATATTGCGCGGCGAGCCAGGCGATCGCCCGTTGCACGCCTGGCCGTCGCAAGAGGCGCTTCAAGGGTCCCTCGTGCTCCCTCAGGCGCGGGCGCGCGCCGCCTCGCCGCCCGCGCGCTCGCCGCCGGCCACGGCGGCCGCACGGCTTTCCTCGCTTGCCTGCAAGAAGTGGAGCCGCGCGTAGGCGCCGCCGCTCGCGATCAGATCGCCATGGCGTCCCTGCTCGACCACGCGCCCGCCCTCGATTACATAGATAAGGTCGGCATCGACGATCGTCGACAGACGATGCGCCACGACGAGCGTGGTGCGTCCGCGCATCAAGGTGGCGAGCGCTGCCTGGACCTGGCGTTCGGATTCGTTGTCGAGCGCCGAGGTTGCTTCGTCGAGCAGCAGGATCGGCGCGTTCTTGATGAGCGCCCGGGCGATCGCGACGCGCTGGCGCTGCCCGCCCGAAAGCTTGACGCCGCGCTCGCCGACGACGGTGTCGAAGCCATCGAGTAAACCCGCAATGAATTCGGCGGCGCCGGCAAGCGCGGCCGCGCGCTCGATCTCGGCCTCCGTCGCATTCGGCCGGCCATAGGCGATGTTGGCGCGGATCGTGTCGTGGAACAGGCTTACCTCCTGGCTGACGATGGCGATGCGCGCCCGCAGGCTGGCGAGCGTCACATCGCGCACGTCGTTGCCGTCGATCGTCACGCGCCCGCGGTTCACGTCGTAGAAACGCGGGATGAGATTGAGAATGGTCGACTTGCCGCCGCCCGACGGGCCGACCAGCGCCACCGTTCGACCGGGCGGCGCCACCAGCGCGACGCCGGCAAGCGCCGGCGTCCCTTCGACATAGGCGAAATGGACATCCTCGAACCGAATCTCGCCCGGCCCTTCGGGAAGCGGCCGCGCGTCCGGCCGGTCCTTGATTTGGGGCTCGAGATCGAGCAACGCAAAAACGCGCGCGGCGGCCGCCAGGCCTTCCTGGAGCGTCGCGTTGAGGCCGGCGAGCGCCTTCACCGGCTGATAGGCAAGGAGAAGCGCCGTCACGAAGGAGAAGAACGTGCCGGGCGTCGTCGTGCCCGAGATCACCTGGTGTCCGCCATAAAATATGACCAACGCCACCGCGATGCTGCCAAGCGTTTCCATGATCGGGTGCACGGCCGAGCGCGTGCGCGTCGCCTTGAGCACCAGGCGAAACACCCGCTCGACCAGCCCTCGTGCGCGCGACGTCTCGTAGTCCTCCATGCCGTAGGCCTTGACGTGACGCGCGCCCTGGAACGTCTCGTCGAGCAGCGTCGAGAGGTTTCCCATTTCGACCTGGGTATTGGCGGAGACTTTGCGCATCCGCCGGCCGATACGCAGGATCGGAAAAACGGCGAGCGGAAAAGCGACGAAAGCGATCAGCGCCAGCCGCCAGTTCTGGTAGAACATGAGCCCGACCAGGAAGGCGACCGTAAGCAGATCCTTGGCGATCCCGGTGAGCGACTGGCTGACCGCGCCGCGCAGCAGGTTGACGTCGTTGGTAAAGCGCGAGATGAGGCGGCCGGTCGGGTTGTCGTGGAAGAACTGCAGGTCGGCGCGCATCAGATGGGCAAACAAGGCGACCTGCAGGTTGGCGATGATGCGCTGGCCGACCTGGTTCATCAGCACCGCTTGTCCGTATGTGCCGCCGCCCTTGATCAGTGCTGCGGCAATGACGAGCAGGGGTATGAGATAGAGCATCGTCGTATCGCGGCGGACGAAGACGTCGTCGAGCACCGGCTCCATGAGCCAAGCGTTGATTGCCGTCGCCCCGGCCGCGAACGCCATGCAAAAGACGGCCGCGGCGATGCGCCCGGCGTATGGCCGGACGTGATTGGCGATCAGGCGACGCAGGAGCGCCCGGGAACTGCCGGCGAGCGCGGGGAAGGCCGACGGGCGCGCTGGCGCCTCGGCAGAACCGGAATCGTTGGTCAAGGCCCTGTTCTCACTTAAAAAATCGTGTTCACTCGAGGATGTGTGGGGCAAAATAACACGGGCGGCCCAAGGCTGGCCACGACGCCGAAGGGCAGGGTACCCGCCGAGACGTATATTGGGACCCCATAATCGGTCTCGGGCAACGGTGGCGTCAGCCCCGGCCAATTGACGAAACAACGAGGCAAGGCCCGCCACCCATGCCAGTAACGACACCGCCGCCGAGCCGTGCATCGCCGCCCGTCCGGCGCGTCGTGGTGATCTTCAACCCGGCGGCGGGGCGTCGCCGGCGCCGCCGGCTCGTGCGCGTGCTGGCCGAACTCGAGCGCCGCGGCGTCGTCACGACGCTGTACGCGACGACCGAGCGTGGAGACGCCGAGCGGTTTGCTGGCGAAGCCAACCGGACCGTTTGCGACCGGCTGGTTGTGGCCGGCGGCGATGGGACGATCAACGAGACGATCAACGGGCTCGCCGACCGCGAGTTGCCGCTTGCCCTTATTCCGCTCGGCACGGCGAATGTGCTCGCGCGCGAGATCGGGCTGGCACTTGGGGCCAAAGCGATCGCACGGACCATCGTCGAGGGCCGGGTGCAGAACGTGGCGCTCGGTCGCGCGAACGACCGGCGGTTTATCGTCATGGCCGGGGTCGGGCTCGATGCCCATGTCGTCGAAGCAGTATCGCCGCGGCTCAAGCGATGGATCGGCGCGGGCGCCTACATGGTCGAAATCTTGCGCGAGATCATTGGTCGGCGCCCGCGGAATTACGAAGTCGTCGTCGACGGGAACGCGCAACGAGCGGCCTCGGTGATCGTCGCACGCGGCCGACTGTATGGCGGACGTTTCGTGCTGGCGCCAGGCGCGCGGCTCGACGATCCGCGATTCCATGTCTGCTTGTTCCAGGGCAATCGCCGGCGCGACATGGTGCGTTATGTCGCGGCGCTGGCCCTCGGCCGATTGGCGCGGCTCGCCGACGTGACGATCGTTCAGGCGACGCGGGTCGAGATCGCCGCGCCCGCCGGCGAGCCGGTGCAGGCCGATGGCGAACTCCTTGCACGATTGCCCGCCGTGTTCACGATCGAGATGAACGGGTTGCGGCTGGTCGTGCCGCGTTGATCAACGGCCGGCCACCGTCATGCCGTCGATGCGCAAAGTGGGGGCGTCGACCCCATAGCGGAATTCGAGATCATCGGCCGCCGTGAGGTGCTGAAACATGTCGATGAGGTTACCGGCGATCGTGATCTCGCTCACCGGATAGGCAAGCTCGCCCTTCTCGATCCAGAAGCCGGCGGCGCCGCGGCTGTAATCGCCGGTGACGCCGTTGACGCCCATGCCGATGAGCTCGGTCACATAGAGCCCCGCATCGACGCCCTTTAGAAGCGCATCGCGCGAAAGCGCACCGGGTTCGAGATAGAGATTGCTGGCGCTCGGGCCGGGTGGGCCGCCGGTGCCGCGCGCGGCGTGTCCGGTGCTCTTGAGGCCGAGCTGGCGCGCCGAGCGCAGATCAAGGAGCCAGGTCGTCAATACACCGCGCTCGACGATGGCGCGCCGCGTGGGCGCGATTCCCTCGCCGTCGATCGGGCGCGAGGCGAGCCCGCGCCGGCGAAACGGGTCGTCGATGATCGTCACCGCCTCGGGAAAGATGCGCTCTCCCAGCTTCTTCTTGAGGAAACTCGTGCCGCGCGCGATCGCCACGCCGTTGATCGCGCCGGCGAGGTGCCGCAGCAGACCGCCGGCGACCCGCGGGTCATAGACCACCGGCGCTTTGCGCGTCTCGACCTTGCGCGGATTCAGGTGCTTGAGCGCCCCCTCGGCGGCGCGCCGGCCGATCTCGTCGGGCGTCTTGAGGTCGGCGCCGTAAACGGCGCTCGAGAAGTCGTAATCGCGTTCCATCGCCGTGCCGGTGCCGGCGATGACCGATACGGAAAAGGATTGGTTGGTGCGGCTATAGGCGGCGGCGAGACCGTTGGTTGCGGCAAGGGCCACGTTGCCGCGGCTCCAGCTCGCCTCGGCCCCTTCGGAGTTGGTGATTCCGGGAACGGCAAGCGCCGTGTCCTCGGCTGCGCGCGCGCGCTCGACCAGGACCTCGACCGGCGGTTCGAGCGGATCGGCGAGATCGAGATCGGGCACCGATGCCGTAATCTCGGCTGGATCGGCGAGGCCGCAATAGGGATCCTCGGGCGCCGCGCGCGCCATGGCGACGGCGCGCTCGACAAGTTCGCCGATCGCTTTTGCGCCGCGATCGGACGACGACACGATCGCCTGCCGCCGAGCGACGAAGACGCGAAGCCCGAGATCCTGGTTCTCGGCCCGCTCCAGCTTCTCGAGTTTGCCGAGCCGCCTGGCGTGGCTGACTGCGGCGCTGTCGACCAGCACCGCATCGGCCGCGTCGGCGCCGGCGCGCTTCGCGCGCTGGACAAGAGCGCTGAGAAAATCGAGTCGGGAATCGGGGTTCGGCATTGCAGGGCACTCGAACGGAATGATGGTTCACGCAGGCTGGCCGGCGACTATAGGCAAGCGTGGCCGACTGCGCCACGTTTCGTGCTGGCGGCGCTCAGG
>CAZLYV010000117.1:0-8411 GCA_964563665.1 uncultured Acetobacteraceae bacterium | reverse complement strand
CCGTCGCTGATCACCTCCCTTACCGGCGTGGTGCTCGAGCCGATGACGACGCAGCCGGCCGACATCGCCTCGAGCATCGACCACGAGAGCACGAAGGGATAGGTGAGATAGACGTGGGCGGCGGAGACTTGGAGTATTTGCAAGAATTTGCCGTAGGGCACGCGGCCAAGGAAGTGCACCCGCGCCGGATCGATCGCCACTTCCTGCAGCATCTCCTCGCGGTAGGTCTTGCCCTCCGGCAGCCGCGCGCCATAGCTCACGCCGTCGCCGCCCACCACCAGGTAGTGGCAATTCGGCCGGCGGCGGCAGGACACGGCGATGCCGCGCATCAGCGTGGGAAATCCGCGATACGGCTCGAGATTGCGCGCGACATAGGTCACCACCTCGTCGCCGTGGCGAAGTGTGACGCCGCTCGGCAAGGTGAGACGCGCCGCCGGGTTGGGCGCGGCGGTGGCGGTATCGATCCCGTCGTGGACGACGGCGATCTTGTGGTGAAATTCCCGGGGGAATTGCGCCCGTTGCCAGCCGGTCGGGCTTATCCCGGCGTCGCTCGCCTCGATGCTCAGGATCTGAAGCGCGTTCTTGGTCCGCACGCGGCAGATGTCGTCGAGCGTCACCTTGCGCGCGGGGTCGAAGCCCACGTCGGAGCCGTGCGAGCGATAGTAAAACTCGCAATAGGCGAGCAACGGCGCGGTCGGAAAGATATCCTTGATGAACAGCGCCTCGCCCCATCCGGGATGGGCGCAGACGATGTCGGGGACGAAGCCCTTCTGTTTCAGCTCATTGGCGACGCGCGCCACCCCTTGGCCGTGGAGCACGCCGTCCTCGAAGGGCGTCAGGTAGAAGTGCGTCTCGGGCGAGGGTTTGCGTTTGGGCTTGTAGACGAATTTCGTCACGCCCTTCATATCCGGCTTGTCGGGCTGGGTGATGAAGACGACCTGGTTTCCGGGCTTCGCCGCGAGGTGGGGCGCCAGATGCTTGTACTGACCGGGGCAGTTTTGATGGATGAACAGGATCCGCATGATTCCAGGTCGCGCCCCCGATTTGTCCGCGCTTGCCGTCGCGGCGGCCGCCCGAATCCGGGTCGCCGGCCGCGTTCCTCGCATCATGGCCGCGACCATCGGCGCCAGCAAGTGGCGCGCCCGGCCTGTTGTATCGAACGTCTCCTGGCGTTTACCTCGCCTACCCGCCGCCGTACCCCGCGCCGACGAAACGCCGGGTTTTGTTCGAGGTTAGATGGGCGCCGGAAGTGCGGACCACGGCCGGCTTGCTTCGGCTGGCCAAGCCACTAGGATCATAAAACCAGAAAATTCTTCAGACCCGGGTTCGCGCAAGACCCTGGGGCGCGCCCGCGGATCCAATTTGCAAAACAGGTGTGGGGAGGAAAATCATGCGTTCATTTGGCTGGGCTCTGGCCGCGACTTTGGCCGTCGGTGTTTCAGGTGGCGCGCACGCGCAGCAAGTTTTGAAGATCCCCGCGGTCGTCGAATTGTCCGGGGCGGGGGCGGTGTCCGGAACGAATTTTCGCGACGGGACCTTGCTTGCCGCCGACGAGATCAACGCCAAGGGCGGCATCCTCGGGCGCAAAATCGAAATGTTCAGCATCGATACCCAGAGCAACCCGGGAAGCGCCCGCGCCGCAATACAGAAAGTGCTCGATGACAATCCTTATGTGATTTTCGGTCCGGTCTTCTCCGGCTCGGTCAAGGTCAGCATGGTGCTGGCCCAGCAAGCCGAGGTACCGCAATTCACCGGCGGAGAGGCGGCGGAACTGACGCAGGTCGGCAATGCCTACCTTTTCCGGACGTCGTTCGGCCAGCAGGCGAGCATGCCCAAGATCGCCAACTATATTCGCGACGGCATCAAGGCGAAGCAGGTGGCGATCGTCTATGTCAACAATGACTTCGGTAAGGGCGGCCACGACAACTTTGTCGCGGCCATGGCCGAGCGCGGCATCAAGATCGTCGCCGATATCTCCACCGAATCCGGTCAGGTGGATTTCGCCGCCGACGTCGTCAAAGCAAAAAGCGCGAACGCCGACGCGATCTTCGTTTACACCAACGAGGAGGAAAGCGCCCGCTTTCTGCGCGAAGCCAAGAAGCAGGGCGTCAATGTCCCGCTCATCGGCGAGACCACGCTGCTCAGCCAGAAGGTGATCGAACTCGCCGGCGATGCCGCCAATGGGGTTCGCGGCCACGTCGGCCTGACGATCGATGCGCCTCTTCCGGCGGTCGCCGAGTTCAAGGGCAAGTTCGAAAAGCGCTTCAAATATTTGCCCGACCACAACGGCATCAAGGGCTATACCGGGCTTTACGTCGTAAAGTACGTGACCGAAAAGCTCGGCAAGTTCGACCGCAAGGCTTTCGCCGTCATGCTCCATGGCATGACAATTACGCCGCAAATGGAGCCGGGCGTGTTGATGGAACTGACCTACGACAAGAACGGCGACATCGATCGTGAGAGCTTCCTCGCCGAAATCGTCGACGGCAAGCAAAAGATCGTTGCGACGCTGCCGAAGATCTCGCGATAGGCGAGTCGCGCGCCAATCGTGCCGGGCTGGAGGCGCCGGCCCGGCACGTGGGCATGCGCGCCGGTTTTTGAAATCATCACCGCCGAAGAGAAATGTCCCAGAAACCGCCTTTCGCCATCGCCGGCCTCCTCGGCTGGCCGGTCGCGCAGTCCCGCTCGCCGATGCTGCACGGCTATTGGCTCGAAAAGCACGGCATCGCCGGAGCCTACGTGCCGCTCGCCGTTCCACCCGACCGGCTGACCGCTGCGCTGGCCGGGCTGGTTGCACTCGGATTCAAGGGCTGCAACGTCACGGTTCCGCACAAGGAGAAGGTGCTGGCGCTGATCGATCGTGTCGATCCGTTGGCCAAACGGATCGGGGCGGTAAACATGCTCGTCGTCGGCGAAGACGGATCGCTTTCGGGCTTCAACAATGACGCCTTCGGCTTTATCGAGAATTTGAAGGAAGGCCGACCGGGATGGCGGGCCGATGCCGGACCGGTGATGGTTCTGGGCGCCGGCGGCGGTGCGCGCGCCGTCGTTGTCAGCCTTGCCGACAGGGGCGCCAAGGACATCAGGATCGTCAACCGCACGCGCGCGCGCGCGCAAGGACTCGCGGCCGAATTCGGTCCGCCGATGCGCGCCCTTGTCTGGGAGCAACGCGCGGCGGCGCTTGGCGATGCGGCGCTCGTGGTCAACGCCACCACCCAAGGAATGATCAACCAGCCGCCGCTCGATCTGCCGCTTGATAATCTGCGCCGCGATGCGGTGGTCTGCGACATCGTCTATAATCCGCTGGAGACACCGCTTCTCGCCGCCGCCCGCGCCCGCGGCAACGTCACGATCAACGGGCTCGGCATGTTGTTGCACCAAGCCCGCCCCGCCTTTCGCGCCTGGTTCGGCGTGATGCCGGAGGTGACACCGGAGTTGCGCCGCAAAATCGAAGCAACCATCTGAGCGCCCAAAACGGGGGCGACGAAGAAAGGTATGAACGTGTCGCATCCCTTGTTCTCGCTTTCCGGACGCGTCGCGTTGATCACCGGCTCCTCGCGTGGGCTGGGCTTCGCGATGGCGGAGGGGCTCGCCGAAGCCGGCGCCCAGGTCGTGCTCAATGCGCGATCGCGCGAAACATTGGAGGCGCGAGGTCAAGCGCTGCGGGCGCGTGGTCTCGCCGTCGATACCGAGCTCTTCGATGTGGCCGACGAAACGGCGGCTGTCGCCGGCCTCGAGGCGGCGGTCAAGCGTCACGGCCGTCTCGATATTTTCATCGGAAATGCCGGGATCGCCAAGCGCATGCCGCTTGGCGAGTGGACGAGCGCGGAATGGTCGCGCGTGATCCAAACCAACCTCACCGCTTGCTTCATGCTGGCGCAACGAGCGGCGGCCCACATGGTCAAGCAGCGTTATGGGCGTATCATCTTCACTACCTCACTGACCGGTCTTCAGGGCCGGCCCGGGATCCATGCTTATGTCGCCTCGAAAGCGGCGCTCGCCGGTATCACCCGCTCGCTGGCGGTCGAACTCGGCGAACAGGGCGTCACCTGCAACGCCATATGCCCCGGCTATTTCGAGACCGACCTGAACGAACCCTTGATGCGCGACAAGGCCTTCGTCGACAAAGTCAACGCCCGCACCCCCCTCCATCGCTGGGGACAGCCGCGCGAACTCGCCGGCGCGGCGATCTTCCTTGCCTCGGAGGCGTCGTCCTATGTGAACGGGCAACAGATCGTCGTCGATGGCGGCATGGGCAGCGCGATGTTATGACGCGCCGGTTAAAGTCGGAACCAACGCTGGGGCACGAAGCAGCGCTGATCGCCATCGAGGCGATCCGCCAGGAACTCGCCCGGCGCAATCTGGTTGCGGTCATCGCGGTCGTCGACGCGCATGGCGAGCTGATCGGTCTCTTGCGTCTTCACGGATCGCTCTTGAGCTCGGTCCAGGTGGCGAGCCACAAGGCCTACACCGCGGCGCGGCTGCGGCGGCCAAGTCGCGAGGTCGGCGAGGCGCTGCGCGATCCGACACGCGTCTATGACACGGCCTATTACGGCGACCCCCGCTACGTCGGTTGGGCCGGCGGCATGCCGGTCGTCATCGGCGCCGAAGTGGTCGGCGCGGTCGGCGTCAGCGGCCAGCCCGAGGCGATCGATGAAGAGCTCGCGACCCTCGGGGTCGCGGCCATCGTGGCCAGCCTGAATGTTTGATCCCCGTGGATTAAAAATGAACGCCGTTTAATCCGGAGAGAGGGACGGCGTTAACTCCCTCCGAGGCCAGCCGATGGTGGATTTCACGCAATTGCTCGTCTCCGGGCTGACGACCGGCGCCCTCTACGCGCTCGCTGCCGTCGGCTTCACGCTGCTTTGGCAAACATCGCAGACGATCAATTTCGCCCAAGGCGAATTCGTCATGGTCCCGGCCTTCTTCGTGCTCGTTGCGATCAAGGCCTTCGGCCTGCCCTTGTGGGCCGCGGTCCTCGTCGGTTTCGCGGTCTCGCTGGTCGTCCTCGGAATCCTGTTCAAGAAATGGGTGGTCGATCCGATGATCGCCCACGGCGTACACCCGTTGGTCATCGCCACCATCGCGCTCGGTCTGCTGCTCAAGGAAAGCGTCAAGGAATTTTACAGCGCCGAGGCCCAGTCGTTTCCCTTCGCGGTGACCTCGGACAACATCTCGATTTTCGGCGCCACGGTCTCGATTCAAAGCGTCGTGGTGCTCGCCGTCGCTGTCGTCTCCGTCACCGCGTTGCAGCTCTTCTTGAACCTCGCGCGCACCGGCCGTTGCATGCAAGCGACGGCGCAAAATCCGGAACTGGCGCGCATTCTCGGCATTCCCGTTCAGCGCATGATCCTTTACACGTTCCTGATCAACGCCGTGTTGGTGGCGCTCGCCTCGATGCTGGTGACACCGATCTATCTCGCGAAATTCACCAATGGCGAATGGCTCGGCCTTTACGCCTTCATCGCCGCGATCGTCGGCGGGTTCAACCAGGTGCGCGGCGCGATCGCGGGCGGGCTCCTGCTTGGCATCGTCGACAATCTTTCCGCCGCGTATGTCTCCGCCCAGTATCGGATCGCCGTGCCGCTGATGATCCTCATGCTGGTCATCCTGTTCCGCCCGCAGGGCCTTCTCGGGAGAGCCGAGGAGCGCACGGTATGACCGCCTTGCGCTTGATGGTTCCGCTCGGGGGCCTGGTATGCGGCGCGGCGGTTTTGGGCGCCCTGCCCTTCGCTCTCAAGCCTTACGGCATCTATATTCTGAGCCTGTGGGCGGTGAGGACCATCGCCGCGATCGGCCTCAATCTGACGCTCGGCTATGCCGGGCAAATTTCTCTGGCCCAGGCGGCCTTCGTCGGCATCGGCGCCTATACGACGGCTTTGCTCACCGCCAACGGCTGGCCGTTCTGGTCGAGTTATATGATCGCCGCCGTCGTTTGTTTCGCCGTCGGCTGGCTGCTCGGCTATCCGGCCTTGCGCGTGCGCCATCATTATCTCGCCTTCGTCACGCTCGCCTTCACCACGCTGGCCTACCTCATTTTTCGCAACGAAGTATGGTTGACGAACGGGGTTTCCGGTATCGCCGGAATAACCCGCCCCAACGTGTTCGGCTGGTCGACGAATGGCGGCCGCGATTACTATTTCTTCTGCCTGGCGCATCTTGCCTTCGTGTCGCTCGCGACATTTTGGCTGATCCGCTCGCCCTGGGGTCGCGCATTCGTCGCCTTGCGCGAGAATCCGGTGCGCGCCTCCTCGCTCGGCGTCGACACCCGCCGCTACACGCTGATGGCGTTCGCGATCGGCGCGGGCCTTGGCGGCATTTCCGGATCGCTCTTCGCGCCGCTGGTGCAATTCATCGATCCAACCTCGTTTTCGCTCCTGCTGTCGCTCGAGCTATTGTTGATGGTCGTCGTCGGCGGCTCGGGTTATTTCTTCGGCCCCTTCCTGGGCGCGGTCGTCGCCGTACTCGTTCCCGAATGGCTCCGCTTCACCGAGGGCTTCTATCTTATCGGCTATGCCTTGATGGTGATCGTTCTGATGGTCTTCGCGCCATCGGGATTGCTCGGATTGATCGAGCGACTGATGCGGCCAGGAAGCGTGGCGCGCTCCGCCGATGGGGCAGACACGGTGCGCAAGGACGCCGAACAGTGAGACCGCTTCTGGAAGTCGCCAATCTCAGGAAGCGTTTCGGCGGCATCACCGCCGTCGACGGCGTCTCCTTCAATGTCACGGAACGCGAGATCCTTGGGATCATCGGACCCAACGGCTGCGGCAAGACGACGCTCTTCAACTGCATTCTCGGACAACTGCGCCCGAGCGCAGGCGAGGTGAAGTTCGATGGGCGTGAGGTGACGGGCATGCGTCCATCCGATCTCAATCGCCTCGGCGTGAGCCGGACCTTTCAGCTCTTGCAGGTCTTCCCGCAATTGTCCGTGCGCGAGAACCTCGTTCTCGCAGGCCAGGAGCACGTGGGGTCGATGGTGACGCGCCTCTTCGGCCCGCGCGATGCCGGGCTCGGCGAAGCCGCCGACCGGATGATCCGTTTCTTCCGGCTCGAGCATCTCGCCGCTGAACCGGCGATCAAGTTGAGCTACGGCCAACAGAAGCTGCTCGACGTCGCCATGGCGTTCATGTCCGGGCCGCAGCTCGTGCTGCTCGATGAACCGGCGGCCGGCGTGAATCTGACGATGCTCGGCCATCTCCGCGAGCGGCTGAGGGCGATGAACGCCGAGGAGAAGGCCACCTTCGTGGTGATCGAGCACAACATGGAATTCGTGATGTCGCTGTGTACGCGCATCATCGTGCTCGCCGAAGGCAAAGTGATCGCCGAAGGCCGGCCCGCGGACATCCGGACGGCGCCACAGGTCATCGAGGCATATCTTGGACATTGACCCGATCCCGATTCTTGAGCTCAACGATGTCGTCGCCGGTTATGGCGAGATGACGATCCTCAATGGCGCCACCTTCCGGGTGCGTCGCGGCGCCATCACGACGGTCATCGGTCCGAACGGCGCCGGGAAGTCGACCGTGTTCAAGACCGTTTTCGGGCTCCTCAAGGTCCGCAGCGGCCGGATTCGATTTGACGGCGCGGACATCACCAACGCGGGCCCGGCACAACTTCTTGCGGCGGGCATGTGCTACGTGCCGCAGGGCCGTAATATTTTCCCCGAGCTCAGCGTGCGTCACAATATCGAACTCGGCGCCGTCGCCGCGAAACGCGAGGTCGACGTCAAAGGCCGCGTCGAGGCGCTGATGGACCGCTTCCCGATGCTCCGCCTCAGGGCCGACAGTCAGGCCTCGACGCTCAGCGGCGGCGAGCAGAAGATTCTCGAGATCGCCCGCAGCCTGCTGCTCGATCCCAAGCTGCTGCTGATCGACGAACCGTCGCTCGGCCTTTCGCCGGCGATGGTCCAGGAAGCCTTTGGCATCCTCCAGGGCCTGCGGGCGAAGGGCGTGTCGATTCTCATGGTCGAGCAGAACGCCAGGAGCGCGCTGCAGATCTCGGACGACGGGATCGTTCTCGAACTCGGGCGGACGCGAATGTCGAACCGCGCCGCGGCGCTGCTCGCTGACCCGCAGGTCGGCCAACTTTTCCTTGGCGGGGCGATCGGCGAGGCGGCCGTCTGAGCTGGCCCTCCCTCCCTGGCACAAACCATCCGGCGGCGCTGGCGGTTGGGGCGGCCCTAGGAGCCTGGTGATTTCGGATTCAGCAGGCCCGGCGTTTCAACCGCCCTCCTTGCATCACTTGCCCATCTCGCGCCACAGCATCACAGACAGCAGGGCCGCGATTATGAACCCCGGCAGACTCACCCACGCCGGGACGATCGTTCCATCGAGGGTGATTTCCCAGCCGAGGATCATTCGCAAAATATGCGCGACGGCGATCAGCGCTAAGAGGAGTGCCGCGATGGT
>CAZLYV010000116.1:6407-8426 GCA_964563665.1 uncultured Acetobacteraceae bacterium | reverse complement strand
GATACGGCCGCACGCCGTTGTGGATGCAGCCCCACAGGTCGAGCAGCACCGCACGATAGCGGTCGATCACCTTGGAAAGACCGTCGATGACGGCTGGATCAAGGCTTTGCTTCGGCTCGATCGATGTCATTGGGCGCGCGTTTGGGTCAGGTGGGCCGGATTGGTGCCATTCCCCGACGGTTAAGGATAGCTTGATGCGCCGGGCATGCGACACATCACCGCGCGTGGATCCTCAAAGCCTTGAACGGCGACCCTCGTCTCCGGCACGGCGCTCGTGTCGAGTCATCATCGCGCGCGATGCGCTTCTCCCCGGAATGGATCGAACGTGGTCACTCCCAGCCGACGGAAATCGCCGACATTGCGGGTTGCGACGGTGAGATTGTAAACGATCGCCGTCGCCGCGATCATCCCATCCTCGACCAGATCGTCCGGTTTTCGATGCAGCAATCGTCCCCAGACGCGAAACGTCCGAGCGTCCATCGGTAGCACGTTGTACGCCCCAGCCACCTGATCGATCCACGTCTCGATCTCGCGCGCCTTGTCGGGATCGTGTTCGCGCGTGATCTCCACCCCGGCCTGCAACTCGCCGAGTGTCACCACGGAAAGAAACAAGGCGTCATCCGGAACGCGTTCGAGCCATCGCACAAGACCAGCGTGCGGACGTCGGCGCCGCAGTTCGGATACGACGTTGGTATCGAGCAAATACAGGGGAGACTCACTCAAATCCAACTGGCGCCCGCCGGCGGACGCGCCGACGCGCCACCAGCGCGTCGTTTCGTGCCTCATCGCTCAACAGAAGCTGCTTGAGACGCGGCCGAGCGACACCTTGCAAGCGACGCCATTCGCCAATCGGCAGCAGGATGGCGGCCTCGATGCCTCGCCGCGTCACCACCTGCGGCCCCTCGGTGAGGCTGGCCTCGAGAAACTCGCTGAACCGCGCTTTGGCGTCTTGAACCTGCCATGTCCGCATGAGGAATCTCCGCTATTCGTTCTCTATATGACTAGTTATATGACTAGTCAGCCTTTGATTCAAGGCTGTCTTCGGGCGGCGACCGGCAAATCTTCATCGGGGGTCACCGCGCGTCGATGCCGATCGCGTCTTGCACCCGCGCGAAGCCGTCGGCGCGAAGTCGCGCCGCAAGGTCGCGCCGAATATCGGCGACGAGCCGGGGCCCCTGGAAGACGAGCGCGGTGTAGAGCTGGACCAGCGACGCTCCAGCCCGGATTTTGAGGTAGGCATCGTGGCCAGCGGCGATCCCGCCAACACCGATGAGCGGCAGCCGGCCCTCCAGCTGGCGGTACATCGTCGCCAGCACGTCGGTCGATGGCGCGAATAGCGGTTTGCCGGAGAGCCCGCCGGTTTCGCCACGGTGCCGGCTGTTGAGCGTCGGCGGCCGCGCGATCGTGGTGTTGGAGACGATGAGGCCGGCGACGTTGCGGCCGAGCGCGACCGCGGCGATGTCGCGCATATCCTCGTGGGTGAGATCGGGCGCGATCTTGAGGAGAAGCGGCGGCGCGTCCTTTGGCATTGCGGCGGCGAGCGCCTTCTCGACAGTGGCGACCAGCGCATCGAGCGCGTCGCGGCTTTGCAATGCACGCAGACCCGGCGTGTTGGGCGATGAAACATTGCAGACCAGATAATCGGCGAGCGGCGCCAGCGCCGCGGCGCCGGCGGCGTAATCGGCCGCCGCGTCGGCGCTGTCGCGGTTCTTGCCGAGATTGACGCCAACGATCCCTTGGCGCCGTCGCGCCGCAAGCCGCACGCGCACGGCCGTTAGCCCCGCACTATTGAAACCGAGCCGGTTGATCACGGCCCCATCCTCGGGCAGGCGGAACAGGCGCGGCCGGGGATTCCCGGCTTGCGGGCGCGGCGTAACGCTGCCGATCTCGACGAAGCCAAATCCGAGCCGCAGCATCGCGTCGGGCACGTCGGCGTTCTTGTCGAAGCCGGCGGCGAGTCCGACGGGATTGGAAAACGTCCGGCCCCACAACTCCTGCCGGAGGATCGGATCGTCGGCG
>CAZLYV010000116.1:0-6307 GCA_964563665.1 uncultured Acetobacteraceae bacterium | reverse complement strand
TGTCACCTATATACCAAAAGCAAGGAAAATTTCCGCATCCGGACCCGAATTTGTGAGAATTTTCTTACATGTTGCGCCATGAGGATATCTGGCGGGCGATCGACCAGCTCGCCAAGGAACGCGGATTTTCGCCCTCGGGGCTCGCCCGGCGGGCGGGTCTCGATCCGACCACGTTCAACAAGAGCAAGCGGGTGGCGCCCGACGGCCGTCCGCGTTGGCCGTCGACCGAGAGCATCGCGAAAATTCTCGAGGCGACGAGCGCCTCGCTCGCCGATTTCGTGACCTATATCGGCGCCGCGGCCCCGGGCGGCGCCGGCCACCGGCGTCTGCCGCTGTTGCGGCTGGGCGAGGCCAGCAGTGCTGGCCGCTTTGATGCCGCCGGTCATCCCACGGGCGAAGGCTGGGATGAGCTTCTCTTCCCCGACGTGGCCGACCCGTATGCCTACGCTCTCGAGGTGGGCGGCGGCTTGCTGGCTCCGGCCTATCGCGACGGCGATACGCTCATCGTCTCGCCCCAGGCGAGCTTGCGGCGCGGTGACCGCGTGGTCGTGCGGACGGCGGACGACCTGGTACAGATACGTCAGCTTGTCCGGCGCGGCGGCCGCAAGCTTGAAGTGGCGAGTCTCGTCCCCGGCCAAGGCGAGTCGGCGACCGCCAACGAGGAGGTCGCCTTCGTCCACCGGATCGTCTGGGCAAGCCAGTAACCGCGCGCGCCAGGAATAGCTCTCGCGCAAAATAAGCTGCTGCCGCTCGGCCAAGCCATCGGCTAGTCTCGCGGCGATTTCAACGACGGCGGAGCGGAGCATCGTCATGGCACCGGCGCTGACATATTTCGATGGCGCGTGGCGCGAGGGCAACGTGCCGCTGATGGGCGCGCTCGATCACGCGACATGGCTGTCCTCGATCGTTTTCGACGGGGCGCGCGCCTTCCAGCGCCAGGCGCCCGATCTCGATCTGCATTGCGCGCGGGCGGTCGCCTCGGCGCGCGCGCTCGGTCTCGCGCCCACGCTCGGCGCCGCCGAAATCGAGCGGCTGGCATGGCAGGGTATCGAGCGATTCGCGCCCTCGGCCGAGCTTTATATCCGCCCGCTGTTCTTTGCCGCCGAGGGATTCCTGATGCCCGATCCGGCGAGCACGCGCTTCGCGCTCACCCTCTTCGATATGCCGCTGCCGCCGCCCACGGGCTTCAGCGCCTGCATCTCGCCCTATCGCCGGCCCTCGCCCGAAACCGCGCCGACCGACGCCAAGGCGTCGTGCCTCTATCCCAATGTCGCGCGCATGCATTTGGACGCCAAGAAGCGCGGCTACGAAATCGCCGTCGTGCTCGACCTCAACGGCAACGTCGCCGAGTTCTCGTCCTCGAACCTGTTCCTGGCCAAGGACGGCGTCGTCGCCACGCCGGTGCCGAACGGCACGTTTTTGAACGGCATCACCCGCCAGCGCGTGATCCGGCTCTTGCGCGACGCCGGCGCCTCGGTCGAGGAGCGGACAATCCTGCCGCGCGACGTTGTGGACGCCGACGAGGTGTTCTCGACCGGCAATTACGGCAAGGTCATGCCGGCGACCCGGATCGAGGATCGCTCGTTCCAGCCGGGGCCATACTTCGCGAAAGCGCGCCAACTCTATTTCGATTACGCTAAGTCCTGCACCCGGGCCTAGGGGCCGGCCTCCCCTCACCCCTTCACCAGTTCACCGGCGAGCGCGCGGCGGATAAGTGCGGCGGTCTCCTTCGATCCGTAGAGCGCGATGAACGAGCCCATGCGCGGCCCCTGCGAGGTGCCGAATAACACCTCATAGAGCGCCTGGAACCACGCCTTGAGCTCGGGGAAGGGGTGGCGCTTGCCGACCTCGTAGATCTCGTACTGAATCGCCTCGGCCTCGGCGCCGGCCGGCAGCTTCTCGAGCACCGCAAGCAAATCGGCGAACGCCGCTTTCTCCATCTCGGTGGGCGCGCGGTGCTTTCGCGTCGGCTTGACGAAATCGCGGTAGTAGTTGATCGCGTAACCGACCAGCCGATCGAGAATCGGATGCGTCGCCGGCGAGGCATCCGGTCGATAGCCGGTGATGAAGCCCCACAGGACGGCCTTGTCCTCGGTGTTGGCGACGCCGACGAGATTGAGCAGGATGTTGAAGCCGAGGCCGCCATCCTCGCGCGGCGGCGCGCCGTCGTGGATTTGCCAGACCGGATTGTCGAGCTGCTCGCGCGGCGTCTGCTTCCAGTAGCGATCGAGCGCGGTCAGATAATCGTCGACCTGCCGCGGGATGACGTCGAAATGAAGCCGCTTGGCGCTTCTTGGCGAGCCGAACATGAAGTGGGCGAGGCTTTCCGGCGGCGCGTAGCGCAGCCATTCATCGACCGTGAGCCCGTTGCCCTTCGACTTCGAGATCTTCTCGCCCTTCTCGTCCAGAAACAGTTCGTAGGTGAAGCCCTCCGGCGGTCGTGCGCCGAGAATGCGCGCGATCTGGCTCGACAGGCGAACCGAATCGATGAGGTCCTTGCCCGACATCTCATAATCGACGTCGAGCGCCACCCAGCGCATCGCCCAATCGGCCTTCCATTGCAGCTTGCAGCGCCCGCCGGTGACCGGGGTCTCGATGAGCGTTCCGTCCTCGTCGCGGTAGACGATGGTGCCGGCCTTGGCGTCGCTCTTGACCACCGGCGCCTGGAGCACGCGGCCCGATTTGGGCGAGACCGGCAGAAACGGGCTGTAGGTCGCGCGGCGCTCGGGCCCGAGCGTGGGCAGAATGATGTCCGTCACCGCCTCGTAATGCGCCAGCACCTTGATGAGCGTGGCGTCGAACAGCCCCGATCTGTAACACTCGGTCGCCGATTTGAATTCGTAGGCGAAGCCGAAGGAGTCGAGAAAGGCGCGGAGCCGTGCGTTGTTATGATGACCAAAGCTCTCGTGCGTGCCAAATGGGTCGGGAATGGCGGTGAGCGGCTTTCCAAGATAGGGCCTGATCCGCTCGGGGTTCGGGATGTTGTCGGGAACGCGCCGCAGCCCGTCCATGTCGTCCGAGAACGCAAATAGGCGGGTCGGCAGGTTCGACATCGCCTGGAAGGCGTGACGGATCATGCTCGTGCGCACGACCTCGGCGAAGGTGCCGATATGCGGCAGCCCCGAGGGCCCGTAGCCGGTCTCGAACAACACGTAGCCCTTGGCGGGCGATCGGTCGGCGAGGCGGCCCAAGATCTTGCGCGCCTCCTCGAACGGCCAGGCGCGCCCGTGGAGCGCCAAATCGCGATCGACCGCGGGTTTTTCGTTTGCCATCGCGCGCCGCAAGCTAGAAGGCGGGGCGCATGGCGTCAATAAGAGTAGCAGTGGTTCGCGACGGCCCGTACCAAATGGCGCTGTGTTGGCGCCCGCCGTATAGTCGAGCCAAGCACATGAATCGCCCCGATCGACCGCCCGTCTCGCTCGCCATCGCGCTTCCCGACGCGCCCGTCCTGGTCGCCGGCGTGGCGCATGCGGCGTGGCTGACGCAACACGGCGAGGTCGAGGAGCTGTCGCTCGCCGAGGCAGCAACGCGCGCGCGCGCCGCGGCGCCCATCCTTGCGCACGCGCCGGCGACCGCCCGGCGTCTCGGGCTCGAGCGTTTCCCCGCCTTCGACGTGCTCGAGCTGTTCGCCTTCGTGCGACCGGCGCGATTCACCCTGCCCACGCCGCGCGGGGTCGCGGCGGCGCTCGGGCTCGCCCCGACGCACAACCTCGCCGACGACGCCCAGGCGCTGCGGGCGGCGGCGAAGCTGCTGCTCGCCGAGCTTGCCGACGCCGACGACGCGATGAAGCCTGGACTTATCGCGCTAACCCGCGTCATGGCGCGCGGCGGCTGGCGTTGGGCCGCGTCGGCGCTTGCCGCGCTCGGCGATCAGCCGCAGGCTTACGAAGAGGCGCTGGGCCACGCGGCGCTCGAAATCTGGCGCGATCTCCACGAATGGTCGGAGCATGCGCCCGAGCCGCCGTCCGGCAACCTGCCGGTCGAGCCCGCCGAGGCGCGCGCGCGGCTCGCCAAGCTGCTGGGGGCGGACGCCGAAGCGCGGCCCCAGCAGGCCGACTACGCCTCGGCCGTCAGTCAGGCATTCCTGCCGCGCGAAACGCGTGAAACGCCGCGCCTTGTGCTGGCCGAGGCCGGGACGGGCGTCGGCAAGACGCTCGGCTATCTCGCGCCTGCCACTTTGTGGGCGGAGAAGAACGAGGGGACGGTGTGGATTTCGACCTTCACCCGCAATCTCCAGCACCAGATCGACCGCGAGCTCGACCGCCTTTTTCCCGATCCTGATCTCAAGGCGCGGCGCGTGGTTATCCGCAAGGGGCGCGAGAACTACCTGTGCCTCCTCAACTACGAGGAGGCGGTGGGCGGCCTTTCGCACCGGCCGCAGGATGCCGTGGCGCTTGGATTGATGGCGCGCTTTGCGACGGCGACGCGCGATGGCGACATGGTGGGCGGCGATTTTCCCGCCTGGCTCGCCGATCTCGTCGGGCGCGGGCGCACGCGCGGTCTCACCGACCGGCGCGGCGAATGCATTTATTCGGCCTGCCCGCATTACCACAAGTGCTTCATCGAGAAGAGCGTGCGACGCGCGCGCCGGGCCGAGATCGTGATCGCCAACCACGCGCTGGTGATGACCCAGGCGGCGCTTGCCAATGGCGGGCTTGGCGGGCTCGACGATGCCTACACGCCGACCCGCTATGTCTTCGACGAGGGCCATCATGTCTTCGGCGCCGCCGATGGCGCGTTCTCGGCGGCGCTATCGGGTCAGGAGACGCACGATCTGAGACGTTGGATCGTCGGGCCCGAGGGCGGCGGCCGCTCGCGCGCCCGCGGTCTTCGCGCGCGCGCCGGCGATCTTGCGGCAGGGAACGCGCCGGCCGAGACGGCGCTCGAAGCGGCCGAGCGTGCGGCCCGAGCGCTGCCGGGCGATAACTGGCTGGCGCGGATCGCCGGCGAAAGCCCGCTCGGCCCAACCGAGACATTTCTGGCGCTGGTGCGCCAGCAGGTCTATGCCCGGGCGAAGCGGGCCGAGGACGGCTATTCGCTCGAAAGCGAGCCATTGCCGCCGGTGGACGGCCTCGCCGCCGCCGCCGCCCGGCTCGAAAGCGCGCTTGGGCGCGTGGCCCAGCCGCTCAGCGAGCTCGCCACGCGGCTCGTCGAGCGGCTGGATCGCGAGGCGGGCGAGCTCGACACCGCGACACGGGTACGAATCGAGGCGGTGGTGCGCGGACTTCGCCGCCGCACCGAATCGGTTCTCGCCAGCTGGCGCGCCATGCTTACGGGGCTTGGCGCCGCGACACCGCCGGAGTTCGTCGACTGGTTCGCGGTCGAGCGTTTCGATGGCCGCGACATCGATATCGGGATGCACCGCCACTGGATCGACCCCACTATCCCGTTTTCGCAAGTCGTCGCACGGCCGGCGCATGGGCTGCTCATCACCTCGGCCACCCTCACCGACGGGCTTTCGGAGGACGGCGATGTGGAGCGGACATGGCAGGTCGCCGAGGCGCGGACCGGCGCCTGTCACTTGCCCGAGCGTATCCGCGCCAGCGTCCCCTCGCCCTTCGATTACCCCAAGCAGACGCGGGTCCTCATCGTGCGAGACGTGAAGCGTGACGACATCGGCCAAGCCGCCGCCGCCTATCGCGAACTGTTCCTTGCCGCGGGTGGCGGCGCGCTTGGCCTGTTCACCGCGATCGCGCGGCTCAGGAACGTGCATGCGCGGATCGCGCCGGCGCTGGAAGCGGCCGGCCTGCCGCTTTACGCGCAGCACGTCGATGGCCTCGACACCGGCACGCTCACCGATATCTTTCGTGCCGAGGAAGACGCCTGTCTGCTGGGCACCGACGCGGTGCGCGACGGGGTCGACGTGCCGGGGCGCTCCTTGCGTCTCATCGTCTTCGATCGCGTACCGTGGCCGCGACCCGATATTCTCCACAAGGCGCGCAAAGCGAAGTTCGGCGGCGCGGCCTACGACGACGCGATCACGCGGCTGCGTCTCAAGCAGGCCTTCGGGCGGCTGGTGCGGCGCGGCGACGATATCGGCGTCTTCGTGCTTCTCGACTCGGGGCTGCCGTCGCGCCTTACAGCTGCGTTCCCGCCGGGGGTGGCGATCCAGCGCCTCGGCTTGGCGGATGCGGTCGCGATCACGCGCGAGTTTTTGGCCCGATAAGCGGACTCTCTCACGCTCCCGCTACGCGGGTCCCTCTCTCTCCCCGAGGGAGAGGGGGATCAAGACGCGATCGGATGAATCAACCCTCTCCCACCGGGAGAGGGTGCGCGTCTGCGCGCGGGTGAGGGGTACGGCGAGCCG
>CAZLYV010000115.1:0-8439 GCA_964563665.1 uncultured Acetobacteraceae bacterium | reverse complement strand
CCGAATGCGGCGCTCGGTCATCATGCCCATAAGATCGTTGATTGGGTCGCTCGGCCGACAGGTGATCACCTCGACCGTCATGACGTCGCCCACTTTCATATCGAGGGCGTCGGGTCCATGGCGGGCGCGCGCGAACGGCGTTGCGTTCGGAGATGATGCCGAGAATTGCGCTGGCGTCCGGTTTTACGACGACCATAGCGCCGACGCGGAGTTCAGCAAGCCGCACGACGAGATCGCGCAAGGTTTTTTCCGGCGAAAGTGTCGCTACATCGCGCCCTTTGCTGCGAAGGATGGCTTCGACATCCCTGGCGAGGCGGTCGCAAGACGGCCCGGCGTCGCGACCTTGCATGCGACTTTCGAAACAGGCTCTAAAGCCAGAGAACCTGCCGCCGCAGATCGAGGTTCTGGCGCAGGTCGCTTGAGGCTCCGGTCCAAATCACCCGTCCCCGCTCCAATGCGACCGTACGGTCGGACAGCGCCAAGGCGAGATCGAGATGGTGGTCGATGATGACAATCGCCACCTCGCGTCGCAGCTTGTCGAAGCTCTCGAAAAGCTGCTCGATCACCGCCGGCGCCAGTCCTTCGAACGGCTCATCGAGCAGAAGTAAGCGCACGTTGCCGGCAAGCGCGCGCGCCACCGCCACCATCTGCTGTTCGCCGCCGGAGAGGTAATCGGCCATGGTGTCGAGCCGTTCGTGCAGGCGCGGAAAGTACTCGAGAATACGCTCGATCTCCCAGCGTACGCCCAAACCGCTCCGTCGCTTGAGGCGCCCGAGCTCGAGATTGTGCGCGACACTCATGCCGGCGAACAGGCCACGGCCCTGGGGCACGTAACCGATGCCGAGACGGGCAATGCGGGCCGCGGTCAGCCCTTTCACTTCGGCACCCGCCAGCTTGACCGAGCCAGAGGCCGGCGGCGCGATGCCGATCAGGGATTTGAGCAAGGTCGATTTGCCGGCGCCATTGCGCCCCAGCAGGGCGACGATCTCGTTCTCGCATACCGCAAGCGAAACGTCGTTGAGGATATGGCTCTTGCCGTAAAATGTATTGACCTTGTCGACCTCCAGCAGCCGAGTGCTGCTCGCCATGGTTTCGCGCGGTTGTGCCGCAACGTGCGCCGTGCCCGAGCCGATATAGACTTCCTGCACGCGCTTGGAGGAACGCGCTTCCTCGACCCCGCCGCTGATCATGACGCTGCCTTCATTCATCACCGTAACCTGGTCGGCGAGCTGGAACACGCGGTCGATGTCGTGCTCGACCAGCAGGACCGGGATATCCGATGACATCTGCTTGAACAGCGCGCCGACGCGCTCGCGCTCGGCGGCGGCCAGCCCGGCCAGCGGTTCGTCGAGCAGCAGGATGCGCGGCCGAGTGGCGAGCGCCAAGCCCATGTCGAGCAGGCGTTGGCCGCCGTACGACAGCGCTCCTGCCTCGGCTTTTTCGATCCCGGCCACCCCGAGGTAGCGGATTATCGCCGCCGTCTGCTGATTGATCTCGCCGATCGCCGCCGCCGGATACCACCCATTGAACCGACTCGGGTGGCGCGCCTGTACCGCCAGGCGCAGGTTTTCCTCGACCGAAAGCGCCGGAAAAAGATTGGTGATCTGGAACGAACGGCCGACGCCGGCGGCGGTGATCCGTTCCGGGGCAAAGCCGGCAACGTCGCGCCCGGCGATCCTCACGTTGCCGCCGTCGGGCGCGAACATGCCCGAAACGAGGTTGAAGGCGGTCGTCTTGCCGGCGCCGTTTGGGCCGATCAGCGCATGAAGCGTGCGATCGGCGACGGTAAAATTGACTCCTTCGACCGCGCGAATGCCGCCGAAATGCTTGATCAGGCCAAGCACCTCGAGCACCGGCCCAGCGGCGTGCGCCGCCGGCTTGAGGAAATCCGGCAGGGCCTCGTTGCTGATCTGGCGGCCGGCCATGGCCGCCTCTTCGACCACTTTTTTCTTGAACGGCGCGGCGAGCCGGCCGGCGACGCCGATGAGGCCGGACGGCGAGAAGACGACGAAGGCGACGAACAGCAGACCGAAATAGAGCAGCCAGTTCTCGGTGATGCTCGACAGGTAGTCGCGAAACACGACAAAGAACAAAGCACCCAGCGCCGGGCCGAGAAAGCTGCGCATGCCGCCGATCACGACCATGGCGAGGAGCTCGCCCGAAAAGGCGATCGAAATCGGTTCGGCCGACGTCATGCGGTTGTTGAACAGCAGCAGGACGCCGGCAAGACCGGTAACGGTCGCCGAAATGACGAAGGCGATGAGCTTGTAACGATTGGTCGGGTAACCGAGAAAGCGGGCTCGCTGTTCGTTCTCGCGAATGGCGACCAGCACCGAGCCGATGGGCGAGCGATGGAAGCGCCACAGCGCGAAGACGACGACGAAGCCGAGGGCTGCGACCAGCCCGTAGAAATTTGCGTTAACCTCGAACCGCAGCCCCATCATCTCGGGCCGCACAATACCGCCGAGGCCATTTTCGCCCCCGGTGACGTCGGTCCAGCGGAAGGCGATCACGTAAAGCATGGCCGACAGGGCCAGCGTCAACAACGAGAAATAGACGCCACGGCGGCGCAAAATCAGCCCGCCAAAGGCGGCGGCGATGACGGCGGTGACCGCCAGAGCGACAAGCGTCGGCAGGACCAGCGATCCCGGGAACAAGTGCCGCTGCGCCAGGCCGGCGAGGTAGGCCGCCAGACCAAACCACGCGCCGTGGCCGAACGAAACGAGGCCGGTGTGGCCGACCAGAACGTTAAGCGCCATGCAGGCCATGGCGAAGACGACGATCTCGGTGGCCGAGGTGATGCCGAGGCCAATACCCAGCATGGCGAACGGCAGCGCCGCCAGCGCCACCGCTGCCACGACGAGCGGGCTGCGCTCGGCCAGCATCGGCGTCATTCGAAACGCTGAATTCGCTCGCCGAGCAGCCCGCGCGGGCGGAACAGCAGAACGAGCAGCATGAGAAAGTAGATCGCTGCGGTCGAGGCGGCGGAGTAGCCGATGGCCACGATCAGGCCCTTGACCAGGCCGACGAGGAGCGCGGCGACGACCACGCCCCAGAACGACCCCAGGCCGCCGATCACGACGACGACGAACGCCGGGGTGATGATTTCCTGTCCCATCGCCGGATGTACGGCGTAGATCGGGGCCAGCAGCACGCCGGCGAGCCCGGCGAGCCCGATGCCAAGGGCGGCGACCGCGGCCATGTAGGGCTCGAGCGAGATGCCGAGCGCGCCGACCATGTCGGGGTTTTGCACCCCCGCCTTGACCACGCGGCCGAACGAAGTCTTGTTGAGCAGGAACCACAGTCCGGCGACGCAAACGATCGAGATCCCGAGCAGCACCGTCCGGTAGAAGGAATAGACGAAGTCGCCGAGGAAGACCTGACCGCGAAGCTCATTCGGAATGGCGAACGACAGCGGGGCCGCGCCATAGATCCAGCGCAAAGTCTGTTCGATCACCATGGCGAGGCCGAAAGTGAGAAGCAGCGACAAGATGGGGTCGGCGCGATAGAAGCGGCGGAACAGAAAACGCTCGATGATGATACCGAGCACAGCTACCGCGGCCGGCGAGGCGACCAGCGAACCGCCAAAGCCGACATGCGGCGCCAGCGTCACGGTGAGGTACGCCCCCAGCGCGAAGAATCCGCCATGGGCCAGATTGACGATCCCGCCCAGGCTGAAAATCAACGAAAGACCGAGCGCGATCAACAGATAGTAGACACCATCCAGCAGACCATTGAGTACCTGCTGTGCGAGCAAGGCTGCGGACACGCGATGATGCTCCGGCTGAAGCCCGTGTCGAGGGCGGAGGAAGCGCCTTTCGGCGCTTCCTTTCTATTAAGCGCGGATCGGTCCGTCAAAACCCAAAGCCGTCTACGCCGCCATTGTGCAGGCGTTTTCCTCTTTCGTCGCGGCGATGACCTCGAGGTCCTCGCTGGGACCGGGCACCGGCGGGCCGGGCTTGTAGATGTCCCATTGGTTCTTGATCTCGTTCGCCTTGAGCGCCTCGACCGCATACATCTCATGCATGAGCTGATGGTCGTAGGCGCGGAAATAGCCCGGACGAGTCTTCAGCAGATCGAATTTTACGCCCTTGTCCCAGTGCGCGACCAGCGCGACACCTTCGGTCGATTTTACCTCGTTCATCGACTGGGCGACGATCTTGAGCGCAACATAGTCGCCCCACGCCTGGTTCTCGGGCGGCTTGCCATAGCGCTTGGTGAAATCGGCGACGAACTTCTTCGAGCCGGGTGTGTCGATGAGATGATGCCAGACCAGTGGCCAGGTGCCGAAAAAGTTGCCCTTGCCCGCGCCCCAGGCGACGGCGGTGTCGAAGCCGAAGCCGGCGACTGGAAATGTCAGGCCAAACTCCGAGTACTGTTTGAGGAAATTGGTGATCTGAATGCCGGCGAGGTTGGAAGTGACGAGGTCGGGTTTGACGCTGCGGATTTTGGTGAGGATTGTTGAGAAATCCGAGAAATCAGTCGGGACCAACTCGTCGGCGGCGAACTGGCCGCCGTTTGCTTCCATGAACCGCTTGGCGACCCGCAGCAGATCGTGGCCGAAGGCGTAGTCGGCGGTCAGCGAGTACCACTTCTTTCCCTTGACCATGTTGCCCGCCAGCAACGCACGGCCGACCGTCTTGACGTACATCGAATTCTGACTTTCGACATGGAACATGAACTTCTTGCAACCCTTGCCGCGCAGCTCGTCGGAGTTGCAGCCGGTATTGACGAACAGGGTCTTGGTTCGATCGGCGACCTGGGAAATCGTCAAGCCCGAGGCCGAAGAGATTTCACCGACCAGGCACGTTACCTTGTCGCGCTCGATCAGCCGCTCGGCTTTCACCGAAGCGGTCTGCGGATTGACCGAGTCCTCCTTGATCATCTCGAGCTTGCGTCCAAGGATGCCGCCGGCGGCATTGATTTCATCGGCGGCCAAATCGATCGCCATGACCGCATACTCGCCGAGCGTGCCGAGGAATCCGGTGCGCGGCGTCAGGTGGCCAATTTTGATGGTTTCTGCCTGACCGTAGGATATCGCCGGGAACCCCATGATTCCAACGGCGGCGGTACCGGCCGCTCCATGCAGAACCGAGCGGCGGGTTAGCTTCTGGTAGACTGTCATCGGTTTCCTCCTTGCCTGCAGATATCGCATAGCGATCTTTCGCTACGATCTTGATCTTTTCGGATTCTGGCGGCGCAAGATGCGTGGAACGGCCAGTGGGTGAAGAAATCTGTGATCAAATCTAGGGTGATGAAATCGACGGTCTTTGTCCAGTCTCTTGGCGGGCAACGCCGGCTGACTGTCTCGTCGGCAAATCGGATTTGAGCGCGCCGATGGCGGAGCCCGCCGAGCAGCGATTTGTTGATGACCCGGTCAAGGTGCCTCATGGGACGGCTAGTCGTCCTGCCGCGGAATTTGCGCGAGGCCGACACGGCGCCGCCAATCGAAGCGGCGAAAGACAAGCGGCACCAGGCTCGCGACGATGATCGTGGCGCCGATCAGGAGCATGGTGAGCGCCAGCGGGCGGGTGAAAAAAATCGTATAGCTCCCCGAAGACATGGCGAGCGCCTGACGCAGGCTCATTTCGACCATCGGCGACAGAATGAGCCCGAGGGCGATCGGCGCTACCTCGAAATCGAATTTGCGCAAGAGAAATCCCACGGCCGCCGAACCGGCCATGATCCACACATCGACCACGCTGCTGTTTACCGCGTAGACCCCGAGCACAGAGAACACCAGGATCAGCGGGTAGAGATAGGGATAGGGGATCCGGAGCAGCCAAAGAAACAGACCGATCAGCGGCAGGTTCAAGATCAGCAGCACGACGTTGCCGACATACATGCTGGCGATGAATCCCCAAAACAGCGCCGGCTGCTGCTCGATGAGCAGCGGCCCCGGCGCCACGCCGTGGACCATGAGGGCCGCCAGCATCACCGCTGGAATTGGGCCGGACGGCAATCCCAACGCCAGCATCGGCACGAAAGCGCCGCTCGCCGCCGAATTGTTGGCCGATTCCGGGCCGGCGACACCGGCCACGGCGCCACGACCGAACTCCTCGGGATGCCGGGATAGGCGTCGTTCCACCGCGTAGGACACAAATGAGGAAATGATATGCGCCGACCCGGGCATGATGCCGATGAGGAACCCGAGAACGGTACCGCGCCCGATCGGGTGAATCGAATCGCGCAACTCGTCGCGGGTCGGCAGCATCTCGGCGAGCGTCGGGCGTGCGACCATCTTCGGCGCCGCCTCGCTCATCGTCAGCATGATCTCGGAAAGGCCGAACAAACCGACCGCCACCGGCACGATGCCGAGTCCGTCGCCAAGATCGACGATCCCGTATTCGAAGCGCAGGAATCCCGACATCGTATCGATGCCGATCGTACCGAGAATGAGGCCAAGCGCCGCCATGGCGAGCGTTTTTGCCATCGATCCGCCGCTCATATAGCCAAGCACGAGCAGCCCCAAAACGAGGAGGGCGGTGTACTCGGGCGGCCCAAATCTTAGCGCAAACGCGGCGAGCGGCGGGGCGAGCAGCATGAGCGCGACAACGCTGAGAGTGCCGGCGACGAAGGAGCCGATCGCCGCGATCGCCAGCGCGCCGCCGGCGCGGCCCTTCAGCGTCATGGCGTAGCCGTCGATACAGGTCATCACCGACGCCGCCTCGCCCGGCAGCCGCATAAGGATCGACGTCGTCGAGCCACCATACATCGCCCCATAGTAAATACCGGCGAGCAGCACGATCGCCGTCGTCGGACTGAGCCCGAAGGTGAGGGGAAGCAGCAGACTGATGCCGGCGAGCGGCCCCAGACCCGGCATCATGCCGACGAGCGTACCGATGACGCAGCCGATCACCGCATAGACGAACACGGTGGGTGACAAGGCGACCGAAAAGCCAAGCCATAGATTGTTAAAGGTCTCGACCATTCAGATGCCCCACGGGCCGATCGGCAACGGCACCCTGAGGAGCCGGGCGAACACGAAGTACGTCGCCGCCGGCGCACCGGCCGCGAACGCGGCGACCATGATGAGCGGTTTGCGCTCGACGATACCCAGCAGCCATACGAGCAGGATGGCAATCGTCAGGCGATAGCCCAGCGTTTCGAAGGCAAGCGCCGCAAAGCCGCTCGCAGCAAGAATTGCCAGGGCATGCCCGGCTTCGCCCCAGCGAAGTGACTTCAACGGCTGAGACTCACCGCCGCCGATCACCACGAGGGCCGAGAGCACGGCGAGCAAAAGTGCAAGCCCGAGCGGCATTGCGCCCGGCCCCGGATGCGCAAGCGTCCCTAAGGGCAGTACCCGGGATTCAAACGCAACGGCAAGTGCGAAAGCGAGCAATGCGAGTCCAGAGACGCGGTCGCTTCGCCAGTAAGACGGCCGCTCGTGAGGATCGTTACCGGCCTCGGACATGGCTCACGTTCGATGCCGCCATCGCTTGCGGTGTTTTCTACTCGACCTTGCCGATACGTTTCACCGCTTCGGCGAGGCGCTTGGCGTCGTCCGCGAAGAACCGCTCGAACTCGGGCGCGTCCTTGTAGGCGAGCGGTGTCTTCAGGTTACCGAGCGCAGTAAGGAACTCGGGATCCTTGACCGCGTCGCGCACGCTCTCGCGAAGCTTCGTCATGACCGCTGGAGGCGTCTTTGCCGGCGCGAACAGGCCGGCCCAGATATAAAATTCGACGTTTTTGTAACCAAGCTCGCGAAACGTCGGAACGTCGGCCATGGAAGCGATGCGGGTCGCGCCCCAATTGGCGAGCGCGCGCAGTTTTCCCGCCTCGATTTGCGGAATGACGACGCCGGGGCCCGAGGCGAGGGCCTGCACATGCGAACCCAGAATTGCGGTCACGGCGGGCCCGGCGCCGTTGAAAGGCACATGCTTGAGCTTGACGCCTGCGGCGCTGGCGAACATCTCCATCGCCAAGTGCAGCGTACCGTAGACGCCAGAGGACGAATAGGCGATCTCGCCCGGTCTCTTTTTGGCGTCGTCGACGAACTCGGCCAGTGTTTTCCATGGGCTGTCGGCAGGCACGACAAGGATCGTCGGGTCGGCGGTGATGAGCGCCAGCGGCGATAACTGGTCGAGCCGATAGGCCGGCTGACGGTCGAAAAGCTTGTCGGCCTCGGGGATGACCGATATCGACGAGAGCGCCATCAGAATCGTATAGCCGTCGGCCCGAGCATTCGCGACCGTGGAATTACCGACGGCACCCGCGGCACCTGCCCGGTTGGCGACAACGACCGGCTGCTTCAAAATTCTCTCCATGGCGGATGCCGTGGGCCGCGCCGTCTGATCGGCGACGCCACCGGGAGGAAACGGCACGACCATGGTAAGCGGTCGGTCGGGAAAATCCTGCGCCGCGACGAAACCCGGGAGGAGAATCGATAGTCCGGCAAGAAGGACGGCAACGCGTGGCGTCATGGCGGATCCTCCGTTC
>CAZLYV010000114.1:0-8500 GCA_964563665.1 uncultured Acetobacteraceae bacterium | reverse complement strand
CGGCCGGCACGAATCTCATCCTTGCCGTAGAGATGGAGCTTGGCGGCCGGGTCCTTGAGGATATCCGGCCATTCGCTCACCTCGTCGCCGATCAAATTCTTCATCACCGCGTCCGAATGCCGCTCCGGGCTGCCGAGCGGCAGGCCGCAAATTGCGCGCACGAGCTGCTCGAATTGGCTGGTGACGCAGGCATCGATCGTCCAGTGACCGGAATTGTGCGGTCGCGGCGCGAGCTCGTTGACCAGCACCGCGCCGTCGCGCTCGACGAACATTTCGACCGCGAGCAATCCGACCAGGTCGAGCTTCTCGGCGACATGGCGGGCGATGGCTTCCGCCTTCATCGCCGTTTCGGGCGCGATGCGCGCCGGCGCGATCGTCGTGTCGAGGATGTGGTGCTTGTGCTGATTCTCGACCGGCACATAGGCGACGGTCTGGCCGTCGAGGCCGCGCGCGACGATCACCGATATCTCGCAAGCAAAATCGACGAACGCCTCGAGTACGCCCTTGGGCGCGCCCATCGCCATCCATGCGTCGGCAAGATCGCTTTCGGCGCGGATCGCCACCTGCCCCTTGCCGTCATAGCCCAATCGCACGGTCTTCAGCACCGCCGGCCGTCCGATCTCGCTGACCGCGCGCGCGAGCTCGGTCGCGTCATTGACTTCGAGATAGGGCACGGTCGCGACGCTTGCCGAGTTGAGAAAACGCTTTTCGGCGAGTCGGTCCTGCGTGATCCGCAATATGGCGGGCGCCGGCCGCACCGAGACGATCTCCGCCAGCGCGTCGGCGCCTTCGTGGGGAATGTTCTCGAATTCGTACGTGGCGACGGCGACCGTGCGCGCGAACGCCGCGAGCGCCGCGCGATCGGTGTACGAGGCATGCGTCGTCTGCGCGACGATTTGGGCCGCCGGCGCGTTGCGATCGGGATCGAAGACATGGCAGCGATAGCCAAGTCGTGCCGCGGCGAGCGCGGTCATCCGGCCGAGCTGGCCGCCGCCAAGGATTCCGATCGTGCTGCCCGGCGGGACGACCTTCACCGGCGCTTGGCCCGTTTGGCCCGAAGCGGGCGAGAGGTACGGTCCTCGGCCTCGTCCCGGGGGACGCGCCCGACGGCGCCGGTCTGGCTGGTCCGCCAGCGATAAAGCGCCGCGGCGATCTTCGGATCGTCGAGCCCCACCACCGCGGCGGCAAGCAGCGCGGCGTTGATCGCTCCCGCCTTGCCGATTGCAAGCGTACCGACTGGAATTCCGGCGGGCATCTGGACGATCGACAGCAGGCTGTCGAGGCCCTTGAGCGTCTTGCTTTCGATCGGCACGCCGAATACCGGCAACTCGGTCAGCGCCGCGGTCATGCCGGGAAGATGCGCCGCGCCACCTGCGCCGGCGATGATCACGCGCAAGCCCCGCCGGCGCGCCGTGCTTGCGTATCGGTAGAGGCGCTGTGGCGTGCGATGCGCTGAAACGATGCGCCGTTCGAAACGTACGCCGAGCGCCGCCAGCGTCTCCGCCGCGTGTCGCATGGTCGCCCAATCCGACTGGCTGCCCATGATGATCCCGACTTTGGGCCCGCGTTTGGCCATGTGATCCCCTGAAGATTCGGCCCGGTCCGGCCGCCCGCGAAAGGCCCGGATTATAGGGGCGGCGGCGGGGGTTTCAATTCGCGCCTGCGGTGGGACGTGAAGCGGAAAAATAAGAATGATTTCAGACGTAATTGCTTATAGATACAATAACTAACGTCTTTTACGATATCTATATGGATTGGTACGGAACGCACACGGGTTTCCCGGGGACGGGCGGCGAATCGGAGAATCGGCATGGGCGGCGGCAAGACGGCACCAGACGAGCGAAGCGCGGCGATCCCTGCGCCGCCCGGTGCGTCGCCGCAAAGCGGCGCCGAGGCGCCCGTCGCCGAGCCTAATTGGGAAGCGGTGCTCGCGCGCGCGCAGTTGACGCCGGCGGTCCGGGCGGCGATCGCGGGGCTGATGGGGGAAGTGGCGCAGTTGCGAGACGAGCTGCGCCGGGCCCGGGCGCGCATCGGCCACCTCGAGCATCTCGCCGATGAGGACACCTTGACCCCCATCGCAAACCGCCGGGCGTTCGTGCGCGAGCTCGCACGGATGATATCGTTCGCCAAGCGCTACAAGACGCCGGCGAGCGTCATCTTCTTCGACGTGAATGGGCTCAAGAAAATCAACGATGCGCATGGGCACATGGCCGGGGATGCGGCGCTGGTTCATGTCGCCCGCGTGCTCGCCGACAATATCCGCGACTCGGACTTCGTCGGACGCCTCGCCGGCGACGAGTTTGGCGTCATCCTGGTTCAAGCCGACCAAGAGCAGGCGGAAATCAAGGCCGAGACGCTGGCGGCAGCGGTGCGCGACACGCCGGTCGAGTTTCGCGGCAGCCGTTTCGCGATGGCCGTCTCCTACGGCGTGCATTGCTTTCGCAAAGGGGAAGACGCCGTCGGCGCCCTCGACGCCGCCGACCGGGCGATGTATCGCCAGAAACGCGCCGCCGGCTGAGCGCTGGTAGCGTAGCGGGTCGCGGAACCCGGGGATTTCAGGCGATGATGTCGGGTAGCAGATTGCTTTCGAGCCGCGCGATCTGATCCTTGAGCATGAGCTTGCGCTTCTTGAGCCGCTGAACCTGGAGCAGATCGAAGGGTTGCTTTTCGGTCAGCCGCGCAATCACGTCGTCGAGGTCGCGATGCTCCATCTTTAGCTCGGCGAGCTTGCGCCGCATCGCCTCGAGATCAGGATCATCCATCGGAATCTGCGGGTTCGTGCCGGTGCTTGCGTGGTATCGCAGCATAGCAAAAATACCTCCCGCGGCGATACGGCGGCGTGGCCCGCCATGCGCGTTGCAGAGGCGCGCCTAGTCGGTCAAACTCGCCGGCTCGTTCCTCGATCAACCGACCATCGTCAAGTAGTGATTTGATGCACCATGACAAAACGGATCGGTCTTCTGACCAGCGGCGGGGATTGTGCGGGCCTCAATGCGGTCATCCGCGCCGTGGTCGAACGGGCGATTGAAACCCACGGCTGGAGCGTGGTCGGCATACGGGAAGGGACGATGGGGCTGCTTGCCCGCCCGGTGGACGCCGTCGAACTCGATCTGCGGGTCACCGACACGACAATCATGCGGCAAGGCGGGACGATCCTGGGTACGACCAACCGGGGCAATCCCTTCGCCTTCCCGATGCCCGACGGGCGGGAGGTCGACCGCTCCGACGAAGTGATCGAGGGCTTGCGGCTCTTGCGTCTCGATGCCGTGATCGGGATCGGCGGCGACGGCAGCTTTCGCATCCTTCGACAGTTGGCGCAAAAGGGAGGTATCAACCTCGTCGGCATTCCGAAAACGATCGACAACGATCTCGGGTATACCGAGGCCTCGATCGGCCACTCCACCGCCGTCGCCGTCGCGACCGAGGCCCTCGATCGGCTGCAGCCGACGGCGGCAAGCCACAGCCGGGTGATGATTCTCGAGGTGATGGGACGCGATGCGGGTCACATCGCGATCGCCGCCGGGATCGCCGGCGGCGCGGACGTCGTGCTGATTCCCGAAATTCCCTGGCGGCTCGAGCGCGTGACCCAGAAGATCGAGCAGATCAAGGCGCGCGGACGCAACTTCGCGCTCGTCGTCGTCGCGGAAGCGGTGAAAACGGAGACCGGCGCGGCGGCGGCGGCGAGCAGAGCGGCGGGAAACGTGCGCTACGGCGGGATCGGGCACTATCTCGGGGCACGGATCGGCGAAGCGACGGGCGCCGAGACGCGGGTGACCGTGCTTGGCCACGTCCAGCGCGGCGGACAGCCCGATTATCGCGATCGCCTGCTCGCCTCGGCGTTCGGGGTACATGCCGTCGATCTTATCGCCGCCGGACGATTCGACCGGCTGGTCTCATACTGGAACCGGGACGTCATCGATATCCCGCTGTCGAAAGCGATCGAGCGCTCGCAGGCCGTCGATCCCGCGGGGTTGGCGGTCAGAACGGCGCGCGGGCTCGGCATCTGCCTCGGCGATTGATCGGCCTCGATGGCGGCGTTTCCCCGATCAAGATTCTGGCGCTTCTCGCTCGACATTTACCGCCGAGCGAAGGCGGCGGCGGCGTGCCTGGCGCTGCAGGATCGGCTCGGGCTGGACGTCAATCTTCTGCTGTATTGCCTGTGGCGGGCGAGCCGAGACCGGGCGCCGATCGGCGCGCGCGAAATGGCCGCGCTCGTCGCCGCGGTCAATCCGTGGCAGAGCGAGGTGGTCAATCCCTTGCGCCGGTTGCGCCGCGGCCTCAAGGCCGTGCTTGGGCGTGATCCGGCCCTTCCGCTCGCCCCGGCGATCGCCGTTTTCCGCGAGCAGGTAAAGCGTCTCGAGCTCGAGGCCGAGCATTTGCAGCAGGTGATGCTGGAGGCGATGTCGGAGCCCGGCGTGGGCCGTGGCCATGAATCGCGCGCAATACATACGATCGCCCGCCAGAATTTCGGTATTTACCTCCGCACCGTGCGCCGCAAGGCGTCTCGCGCCGACGAGGGCGCTCTTGCGATCCTGCTGCGTGCTCTCAAATCCGCCCGGCGCCCGCGCCAAACAACGAGGCGCGGGGCCACACGGCGGCGCGCCATGCGTCTCCGTCGGGAGGCCTGATTGCGATCTCCTCCCGGACGATCTTCTCAAAGTTTTTCCGCCATCGAATCAAACGCTTCGCCGCGAACCCGGCAGGCTTCAATTGGACCCTCGAATCGCGACACGGGCGACCTTGGCAATCGGCCCTGCGAGGCGTATCTTTTCATGTTAGCAACGACATTTTGATCAAAGGAGGTTCGACGATGGCCGTGGAAGATCATGTCGACACTCTCAAGGTAAAGCATGCGCGTCTTGAACGAGAAATTGAGGAAGAATCCCATCGACCGCTTCCGGATTTTGCCCACCTGAGCGAGCTGAAACGCGAAAAGCTGAAGGTGAAGGAAGAGATCGTCCGCCTGAGTGCCTGAGCGGACCTCGAGCCCGGCCCCAAGCGGGCCGCAATATCAAAACGCCGCTTCAGCGCCTAGCGGCCAGGGCGCGGGGGTGGCGTTTATGTTTTTCAGGAATTCGTGCTTCGGTCGTCGCCCGAGAGCATGAATCGGCGCCAAGCGCCTAACGAAGCACGCATTCGATCAACACCGTGGTCTTTCGCGCTTGCTCGGCAATATCGGCGGCGGCAAGACGTTTATCCTTCTCGAAGGCGCGTTTGCGCCATTGGACGCGGTGCTGATCGAGAAATTTCTGCGCCTCGGCGACATTGATCGCGAAATTGACGTTTTGCGGGGTGATAGCCTGGCTCCCGCGCTTGCCGCGGAGAGTCGTCAGGCCCGCGACGACCACGGCGACCACGTTGCCGTTGAGATCGTAGACCGGGCCGCCGCTGTTGCCCGGCTGAACCGGCGCGCTGATCTGGATCTGCGTCGGATCGCCCTTGAAGCCGGCAAGCGCGCTGACGATGCCGGCGGTGACGATCGGCTCGTGCGCCAGCACGCTCTGCAGCGGAAAGCCGACGACCACGATATCCTCGCCGGAGCGCGTATTGACCGGCGAGCGCAGCGAGGCCAGGCGCTCGAAGCGCCTCTCCGCCGAGATGAGGGCAAGGTCGACCTTGGCGTCGACCGCTTCGACGCGCGCCGGCGTGGCGATCCCCTCGGCGATGACGGAAATCCGCGCGCAACGCTCGACCACGTGGGCATTGGTGAGGATTCGCGCCGGCTGGGCGACGACGATGCCGGTGCCCGAGGCGCGCCGTTCGGCGGTGGCGCCTGTATTTGGTGATCCCCCCGAACCGCCCGGCGCCGCGTTCGCCTTGCCGGCGCGGCCGGACGCCGGAGCGCCCACCGACGAGCCGATGACGAGGTAAGGGCTGCGCGGCAGTTCCGCGACGACGAACCGGGCTTTTGCCCTCGCAAGCTGGTCGCGCGTCATGCCCTCGAAGAGCCGGAGATTCTTGCCCTCAAGCGCCGCATGCACGATCACTGCGTCGTCGAGCCATCCGGCGCGCGCCGCGGCGCCGTACCAATAGACCGCCTCGGCGAGGTCGAAATCGGAATTTCGCCCATCGGCGTAATACCCGGCGAGGACGTGCGGCGCGAAGACATCGCCTTTGGCCGCAACCGCCTTGCAGCGTTGGACCTCGGCCATGCGCTCTTCGTCGCGCCACTTGGCGACATTGGCGAATTTGCAGGCGGAAAGCCGAATCTCGGCGCTCGTCTGCTCCCAACGCGTGCGCCATTTGAGCGCGCTCGACTTGTTCTTGCGGGTGCCGACGCCGAGCTCGTACATCAGATCGATATTGCGCTGCGCCACGTGGTGACCGTCTTCGGCCAGGCGCATCCAGCTCCGGAACGCGCCGGCATAATCGCTGTCGCGGTAAAGGGCGAGCCCCTTGGCGAATTCCTCGCGCCGCGTGATCTCGGGCCGTCGCGGATCGCTCAGCGACGACTCGAAGTCGGGCGATCCGGCGGCCTGCTTGCTCGCCGCGGCCGACAACGGAGGCGGCAGCAGAAGCAGCCCGGCCGACATCGCCGTCAAGGCAAGAATTCGCCACGCCGATTTTTCGCGCATCGGAAAACGCCAAGTTGCCTTTACAAAAACAATGACAATCCATAATAGCAACCGCCGACGGCCTGCGAAAGTGGCGGTATGGCCTCGTACCGGGCCGCGCGAGCTACAGCGCCGCGGCCCGCTCGCGCAGCACGTATTTCTGGATTTTGCCGGTCGAGGTCTTGGGCAGCCCGCCGAAGACCACGGTCTTCGGGCATTTATAGTGCGCCAGATGCGCCCGGCAAAAGACCATGATCTCGTCGGCCGTGGCGCTGGCCCCGTCCTTGAGGGTCACGAAGGCGCACACGCTTTCGCCCCACTTCGGATTCGGGCGTGCGACGACCGCCGCCTCGAGCACGGCGGGGTGGCGATAGAGCGCGCCCTCGACCTCGATGGTCGAGATGTTCTCGCCGCCGGAAATGATGATGTCCTTCGAGCGATCCTTGAGCTCGATATACCCGTTTGGATGCATCACGCCGAGGTCGCCGGTGTGAAACCAGCCGCCCTTGAAGGCCTTGCGCGTCGCCTTGGGATTCTCGAGGTAGCCTTTCATGACGATGTTGCCGCGCATGAAGACCTCGCCGATCGTCGTGCCGTCGGAGGGCGTCGGGCGAAGCGTCGTGGGATCGGCGACCATCAATCCCTCGAGCACCTGGTATCGCACCCCCTGCCGGGCCTTGAGCACCGCCTGCTCTTCGACCGGCAGCGCGTTCCAGTCGTCGTGCCAGGCGCAGACGACGGCGGGCCCGTAGACCTCGGTCAAGCCGTAGACATGGGTGATATGGAAGCCCATGCGTTCCATCTTCTCAATGACCGCCGCCGGCGGCGCCGAGGCGGCAGTCATCACCTCGACCTTGCGCGCCATACCCGTGCGCTCATCCTCGCGCGCGTTCACCAGCAGATTGAGCACGATCGGCGCGCCGCAGAAATGCGTGACGCCGTCTTGCTCGATCGCCCGGAAAATCGCCGGCGCTTCGACGCGGCGCAGGCAAACGTTGGTTCCTCCCATCGCCGCCACGGTCCACGGAAAGCACCAGCCGTTGCAATGGAACATCGGCAGCGTCCAGAGATAGACCGGATGGCTCGGCAGATTCCAGACGAGGACGTTGCCCATCGCGTTCAGATAAGCGCCGCGGTGGTGGTAGACGACGCCCTTGGGGTCGCCGGTGGTGCCCGAGGTGTAGTTGAGCGCGATCGCGTCCCATTCATCGCCGGGCATCTTCCAGGCGTAATCGGGGTCGCCCTGGCGCAGGAACGCCTCGTAATCCATCGCGCCCAGCCGCTCGCCGCCGGGCCCCATCGGATCGTCGAGCTCGATCACCAGCGGCCGCTTCTTGACGAGCGCGAGCGCCTGCTTGATTACGGGCGCGAATTCGGTATCGGTCAGCAGCACCTTGGCTTGCCCGTGGTCGAGCATGAAAGCGATCGCCGCCGGGTCGAGCCGCACGTTGAGCGCATTGAGGACCGCGCCCTGCATCGGCACGCCGAATGCCGCCTCGTAGGCTTCGGGCGTGTTGGGCGCCATCAGCGCCACCGTGTCGCCGCGCCGCACACCGCGCCGGCCTAGCGCCGAGGCGAGCCGCCGGCAGCGGGCGTAGGTCTGCGCCCAGTTGCGGCGAATATTGCCATGAACGATCGCGGCGTGAAGCGGCCACACCGAAGCGGCGCGCGGCAGAAAGGACAGCGGCGTGAGGGATACGAAATTGGCCGCGTTCTTGTCGAGGTCGCTTTCGTAAGGGCTGCGCTCGGGCGCCAATGCCCGTCTGTTCGGTGCGGCGGCCGATTTGGCGCGCGCATTGATCCGGGTCATTGTTCGTGCCTTGGGCGATCGTTTCATGGTCTTTCCCGACGGGTATTCTTGCCGGGCGGGTTGAAGGCGTCTCGCCAGCTGACCGGAGGGTCAAGAACGTCGTCGTAATCTGCCACGGCGTCGAGTTGCAAGACAG
>CAZLYV010000113.1:5353-8555 GCA_964563665.1 uncultured Acetobacteraceae bacterium | reverse complement strand
CCGGCGATCATCACCATCAGCCGCGCTTGCGTCATCGTCCACTCCCGCTTGTATACTTCGCTTCTGCGAATTCGCTCCGCCGATCATTCCATGACCCGCGCGTTCGACCCAGTCCTTTCGGCCCGTCATCTCTGCGCAGCCCATGATGCGCGCGAGCGCTACGCCCCGCTCCCGGCACGGCTTCGGCCGCATAACTTGGCGGAAGCCTATGCGGTGCAGGACGCTTATCGAGATTTGTTGACGCCCGCGCACGGACCGGTTGGGGGCTACAAGATCGCGCTTACTTCGGAGGTCATGCAGCGGTTGGTCGGCGTGCCGCATCCGCTCGCCGGGCCGATGTTTGCCGCGACGATTCGCCGCGCGCCGGCAACGCTGCGTGCGGCCGATTTCGTGCGGCTCGGCGTCGAGTGCGAGTTCGCCGTACGTCTCGGTCGGGATCTCGCACCCGCCGATGCGCCGTTTTCCCAAGACGCGATCGCGGCGGCGATCGATGGCGTGGCACTGGCCTTCGAGCTGGTCGAGGACCGCAACGCCGATTACACCAGGCTCGATGCGCTCGGCATCATCGCCGACAACTGCTGGAACGCAGGGGTCGTCCTGGGGCCATTCCACAGGGGCCTGCCGATGCAAGCGCTTTCCGGGCTCATCGGCCGGCTGGAGATCGACGGCGTCGCCGCCGGCGAGGGTCGCGGTGCGGACGTGCTGGGCGATCCGCAAAACGCGCTTGTCTGGCTCGCAAAGCACCTCGCCGGGCGCGGCGAGTGCCTCCGTCGCGGGATGGTCGTGATGACCGGCAGCATCATCGCGACGAAATTTCTCCATGCCGGCAACGGCGCGCGTTTCGTGGTCGACGGCCTCGGCGAAGCGAAGCTTCGCGTCGTCTGAGTATTTCAGAACGATTCGACCCAGGGTCGAAGCTCGACCTCCCAGGTCCAAGCGCTGCGGTGCTGGCGATGGACGTGGAGATAATTTGCCGCGATCGCGTCGGGATCCAGCATTCCGTCGGGTCCCCCGCGCGCTTTGCCCCGCGGGTCGTCGGGCTGGCGGATGCCGCCGTCGATGATGAAATGCGCGACATGGATTCCTTTGGGTGCCAACTCGCGCGCCATGCTCTGGGCGAGGCCGCGAAGAGCGAACTTCCCCATCGCAAACGGCGCCGACAGGGCATACCCCTTGACGCTTGCCGACGCGCCCGTCAGCAGGATCGACCCGTGGCCGCGCCCCAACATGAGCTTCGCGGCCGCCTGGGCGACGAGAAACCCGCCAAAGCAGGTGACGGCGATCGCCTGTTCCACTTCCGCCGGGTCGAGCTCGGCGATGGCCCCGCGCGCGCGCCGGCTGGCGTTGTAGACCACGATCTCGGGCACGCCGAGCTCGGCCGCCACGCGCTGGAACAGCGCGTCCACGTCCTTGCTGCGGCTTGCATCGCAGGCGTACGCGCTGGCCCCGGTCTGGCGTGCGAGCGCATCGAGCTTGCCCACGTTGCGCGCGGCGAGCGCCACGCGCATCCCTTCGCGCGCGAAGAGTCTCGCCAGCGCGGCACTGAGGCCCTGCCCGACGCCGACGATGAGCGCTACTTCTCCGCTTGCCATGCTGGTGTCCTCTCGCATTGCCTGGAGGCGCGGAGGCTGGCACGGCCGGGCGTATTGCGTCCAGTCACGACAATGAGCGACCGGCTCTTTGCGAGGGGATCGGGCGGCTACCTGCTCAGGTATTCATCGCCTGGAAGAATTCGGCGTTGGTCTTCGACTGCTTGAGCTTCTCGATCAGGAACTCCATCGCGTCGACCACGCCCATCGGCAACAGGATGCGGCGCAGCACCCAGAGCTTGGCGATGTTGTTCTTGTCGAGCAGCAGCTCTTCCTTGCGCGTTCCCGATTTGGTGATGTCGATCGAGGGGAACGTGCGCTTGTCGGAGAGCTTGCGGTCGAGAATGATTTCCGAGTTACCGGTGCCCTTGAACTCCTCGAAGATCACCTCGTCCATGCGGCTCCCGGTGTCGATCAGGCCGGTGGCGATGATGGTGAGGCTGCCGCCCTCCTCGATGTTGCGCGCCGCGCCGAAAAATCGTTTTGGCCGTTGCAGCGCGTTGGCGTCGACGCCGCCGGTCAACACCTTGCCCGACGATGGCACGACCGTGTTGTAGGCGCGCGCCAGGCGCGTGATCGAATCGAGCAGAATCACCACGTCGCGCTTGTGCTCGACGAGACGCTTCGCCTTCTCGATCACCATCTCGGCCACCTGGACATGGCGGCTCGCCGGCTCATCGAACGTCGAGGAAATCACCTCGCCCTTGACCGAGCGAATCATGTCGGTCACCTCCTCCGGCCGTTCGTCGATCAGCAGCACGATGAGGTAGATCTCGGGGTGGTTGCGGGCGATCGAGTGGGCGATGTTCTGCAACATCACCGTCTTGCCGGTGCGCGGCGGCGAGATGATCAGTCCGCGCTGGCCTTTCCCGAGCGGCGTAATCAGGTCGATGATCCGGCAGGTGGTGTCCCTTTTGACCGGATGGTTGGACTTGCCATCCTTGCCGTCCTTGCCGTCCTTGCCGTCTTTCTTTGCCGGCTTTTCGTCGTCGGTCATCTCGAGCTTGAGGCGGCTTTCAGGATAGAGCGGCGTCAGGTTATCGAAATTGATGCGGTGCCGCGCCACCTCCGGCTCGTCGAAATTGATCGTCTTCACCGTGGTGAGCGCGAAATACCGTTCGCCGTCCTTGGGCCCGCGGATCTGGCCCTCGACGGTGTCTCCGGTGCGAAGCCCGTAGCGGCGCAGGATCTGGGGGCCGACATAGATGTCATCCGGCCCGGGCAGATAGTTCGACTCGGGACTGCGCAGAAAGCCGAAGCCGTCCTGCAAAATCTCGAGCGCGCCGTCGCCGTAGATCGGCGTGTCGTTGTCGGCGAGCCGCTTCAGAATCGCGAACATCATGTCCTGCTTGCGCAGCGCGGACGCGTTCTCGATCTGAAGCTCCTCGGCGAAGGTGAGCAGCTCGCTGGGGGTTTTGTGCTTGAGTTCCTGGAGGTTCATTGCGGGTTGTCGTGTGGGAAGTGGTTGCGGGAAAGGTGCGACGGACGGCTTGGTCAGGGGAGGAATCCCGCTCCGGGCTCGAGACTGGAATTGCCGGGGCGGCGAATGTGCGCCTGCCGTATTCACCCTTGCGGCCGGGCACGAGATCTTGTGCTTATCGAACGCCAACCCC
>CAZLYV010000113.1:0-5253 GCA_964563665.1 uncultured Acetobacteraceae bacterium | reverse complement strand
TACCCACGGGATGGCCGTTCGGCGGTCCTTGGACAGACCACCGAGGCATCACTTAATCAATGGCTGCCCTTAAGTCAATTCCCCCGTCCAGCCGCGGCAAGAATTTCTTGCTCAGAACGGCTTCACAACGACAACAATGACGATGGCGATCAGCAGCACCGTCGGGACCTCGTTCGCCAGCCGATAGATTCGCGCCGGGCGCCGGTTGCGATCGGCGACGAACTCCTTGTGCCAGCGTGCAAATACGTGGTGCATCCAGCTCATTGCCGCCACCAGAACGAGCTTGGCGTGCAGCCAATACTGCCCCCAGTCCTGGACGCTCAGCATCAGGAGCCCCATCACCCATACCACCACCATGGCCGGATTCATGATTGCCCGCAGCAGGCGCCGCTCCATCACCTTGAAGGTCTCGGACTGCGCCGAGCCGGCCGTCGCGTCGCAGTGGTAGACAAACAGGCGCGGCAAATACAGCAGCCCCGCCATCCAGGCGATGACGCCGATCACATGAACCGCCTTGATCCAGGGGTACCAGGCGGTGACGAAAGCGGTGGATGCCGACCACATATTCGCGCTATCCCCTTTGCGCCATCGCGCATCGCCTTGCGGCGGCCGGGCATATCCGTCCACCGCTTGCGCTGCAAGTCCCGGCCGGTCGCGCCAGCGCGTTTCGCACGAGACGCGCGAGCCCGGCGATGAAAGCGGGATGGGTCGACACCGTCGACACCCGCTCGTAGTGCGGCACGCCCGCTTCCTCGGCATGGCGCCGGTATTCGACGTCGAGCTCGACCAAGGTCTCCGAATGCTCGGAGACAAACGCGATCGGCACGACCACGAGCGGGACCCGATCGGCGCCGGCGCGGCCGATTTCGGCCTTGGTATAGGGCTTGATCCATTCGAGCGGACCCACCCGGCTTTGATAGCATACCGTTGCGTCCAGATCGGCCATGGCGAGTTCCCGCTTGACCGCCGCGGCGCTTTCATCGACCTGCCATTGGTATGGGTCACCGCGCTCGACGATCTTCTTTGGCAGCCCATGGGCGGAGAACAGGACCCGTGGCCGGCCGTGCCCGGCCGCACGGCCAAGCGCCGGGCGTATCAGTTCGGCAAGCGCGTAAACAAACCCGGGTTCGCTTGGATAGCAGCAGATGTGCCGCGTCGAAGCCGCGAGGCCTGCCTTGGCCGCCGCATCCGCCCAAGCCCGCGCCGATGATCCCGTCGTCGTGGTCGAGAATTGGGGATAGAGCGGCAACAGAACGACCTCGTCCGGCCCATAGCGATAAATCTCCTGGGCTACCGCCTCGCTCATCGGATGCCAATAGCGCATCGCCGGCCACACCCGGACTTCCCCCAGATCGGCAAGCTCGTGTCCGAGCGCCGCGGCTTGCGCTTGCGTGTTGGCCAGCAGTGGCGAGCCCCCGCCGAGCCGGGCGTAGATCTGGCGCGCGACCTTCGCGCGCCGCGCCGACAGGAGCTTCGCCAGCCCATAACGGATCGGCGCCGGCGCACCGATGATCGCTGGATCGTTGAACAGGTTGAACAGGAACGGCCGCACCGCGTGCGGGTTGTCTGGACCGCCGAGATTGAACAGGACGACCGCGACCTTGCCCATGTGCCGCCGTCAGGCTCGCCACTTGTGGATGATCTCGCACAGATGCGCGACATGCTCGATCGGCGTCGTGGGCATGATTCCATGGCCGAGATTGAACACGAAGGGCCCGCGGCCGAGCACCCGAAGAATGCGCGCCGCCGCCAGTTCCATTTGCCGCCCGCCGACGACCAGCAGCATGGGGTCGAGATTTCCCTGAACCGCGGCTTCCGGCTGAATATTGGTCGCCGCCCACTCGACCGGCACGCCGACATCAAGGCTCACGGCGTCGACGCCGGTGAGATCGGCGAACCCTTCGTACTGCACGCCGGCGCCCTTCGGAAAACCGATGATGGGCGCCGCCGGATAGCGCGCGCGCACGCGCGTGACGATCTCGCGGACCGGCATCACGCACCAACGCTGGAACTCGCTCTCCGGCAGAATGCCTGCCCAGGTGTCGAAGAGCTGGAGCGCCTCGGCGCCAGCCGCCAGTTGCGCCAACAGGTACAGGCTGGTGGCATCGACCAGCAAATCGATCAGACGCTGGAAAAGATCGGGGGCCGCGTAGGCCATTTGGCGAACTTGCGCGAAGTCGCGGCTCGCGCCGCCCTCGATCATGTACGTCGCGACCGTCCACGGGGCCCCGGCAAATCCGATCAACGCGGTGTCGAGCGGCAGTGCGTTAGCCACAAGGCGCACCGTCTCGAAGATTGGCGCTACCCGTTCAGCGAACCCGCCCAGGCCTTCAGCCAGCCGGGCGATTGTGGCGGCGTCGCGAACCGGAGCCAGAATCGGCCCCTCACCTTCGTGGAATTCCACTTTTTGCCCTAGTCCATAAGGCACCATCAGGATATCCGAGAATAAAATCGCGGCATCCATCGCAAAGCGGCGAACCGGTTGGAGGGTGACCTCGGCAGCGAGCTCCGGCGTCAGGCATAGCTCGATGAAATCGCGCGTCCGGGCACGAATGGCCCGATATTCCGGCAAATAACGGCCGGCTTGGCGCATGAACCAAAATGGCGGCTCGGCATGGGCTTGCCCGCGCAGCGCACGGATAAGAGACTTAGCCTGGGCAAGCTCGCTCGGCTGGGACAAACGCGGGACCTCATGCCGGAAAAAATAAGGCGACGGCCTGGTCGGGACAGGCGTCGGTGTCGTCCCATACTACCCTTCCTCATATAATTCAGTAAGGTTGTGGTTGATGAGGATGCCTGTGCGAACCGGGGGTCGGTGATTATGCACCGAGTCTGCACAGGGACGGCGCACCCGGCGCGTGGGCTGTCGGCGATCGGGGGGTAGATCGACGCCAGTGTGCACGAAGAGCGCGGGAACCGGCGGTAAATCATCGGGGCAACGGGACTGTGGATTGTCGGGATGAATGCGAGACCAAGGGCCTTGCGCGCGATTCTCACAAGGGGTGAACCGAATCGGCACGCCAGCGCCAAACTTCGGTATGAAAGGATGGGGAGCGGGGAGCGATTCGATCGGGCGGTGGACAAACCCCGACTTATGCGGCTGATTCACAATCGATCCCCGGCGGAGGGTGGATGAAATCGTTTCATCTCCATCTCATCTCCGATGCGACTGGCGAGACGATCCACTCGGTGGCGCGCGCCTGCCTGGTGCAGTTCGAGGACGTACAGCCGATCGAGCATGTGTGGTCGATGATCCGATCGCCGCGCCAGCTCGACAAGGTGATGACTGGCATCAAGGCCAATCCAGGCGTCGTCCTCTTCACCCTGGTCGACGAAAAGCTGCGTACCACGCTCGAGGATTTGTGCCGCAAGGCAAGCATCCCATGCATCGCCGTTCTCGATCCGGCGATGATGGCGCTGGCGAAATATCTGCACGCGCGGACCCGCAATCTGCCCGGCCGTCAACACGAGCTCGACGCCGAATATTTTGCCCGCATCGAGGCGATCAACTTTGTCATGGCGCACGACGATGGCCAGTCGCTCCGCGATCTCAACGACGCCGACGTCGTTCTGGTCGGGGTTTCCCGCACTTCGAAAACGCCGACTTGCATCTATCTCGCCAACCGCGGGGTCAAGGCGGCGAACGTGCCGCTGGTGCCCAATTGCCCGATCCCCCAGGAGCTCGATGCGTTGACGCGACCGCTGGTCATCGGCCTCACCAACGATCCGACGTCGCTCGTCCATGTGCGCCGCAATCGCCTGCGCATGCTCAAGGAGACGCGCGACACCGAGTACACCAATCTGGATGCGGTCAAGTCCGAGGTCGCCGCCGCGCGCCGCCTGTTCGGCGATCGGGGATGGACGGTGCTCGACGTCTCGCGCCGCTCGATCGAGGAGACCGCCGCGGCGGTGCTGCAGTTGCTGAGCGATCGTAAGGAACAACCGGCGATATGAGCGATGACCGCGAACCGCCGCCGCGAATTGCGCCCGCCCCGGATGCGCCCAAGGTCGTGCTTGCCTCGGCGAGCGTCGTGCGGCGGACCATGCTGGAGAATGCCGGCGTGAGCGTGATCGTCGATGCTGGCCAGGTTGACGAGGAAGAGATCAAGCGCGCGATGAAAGCGGCCGGCGCACCGGCGCAAGCCGTGGCGGAAAAGCTGGCCGAGCTCAAGGCGCAACGGGTGGCGGGCCGCCACCCCGGGGCGCTCGTCATCGGCGCCGATCAGATGCTCGATTGCAACGGGGTATGGTTCGAAAAGCCGGCCGACCGGACGCACGCCGCTGCGCACCTTGCGGCGCTCGCGGGCAAGACGCATCGGCTGATAAGCGCCGCGGTCGTGGTTCGCAACGGAGCGCCGATCTGGCGACAGGTGGGCGTGGCGCACCTCGCCATGCGCCCGCTCTCGGCCGAGTTCATCGAAGCCTATCTCGACGCGATGGGCGATCGGGCACTGGCTTCGGTCGGCGCTTACCAGCTCGAAGGCCTGGGCGCGCAACTTTTCCAGCGCGTCGAGGGCGACTACTTCACCGTTCTGGGGCTGCCGCTGTTGCCGCTGCTAGGCTTCTTGCGCGAGCATGGAGTCGTGCGAGACTAGGCCGATGGTCGCAAGTCTCGCCATTGCCGATACGCCGCGGGTCGCCGGAATCATGAACTGGCCAGTCCGGCATTCGCGCGACATATGAGCGGCCGGATGGTCATCATCGGACTTACCGGGTCGATCGGGATGGGCAAGTCGGCCGCGGCGGGGATGCTGCGCCGGCTGAGGGTGCAGGTGCATGATGCCGACGCCGCGGTGCACCGCTTGCTTGGCAAAAACGGCGCCGCGGTCGCCGCGGTCGCGCGAGCGTTTCCGGGCGTGGTGGTTGACGGCGTGGTGGATCGCGGCAAATTGGGCGCCAACGTGTTTTGCGACGCGGCTGCGCTCAAACGCCTCGAGACGATCCTTCATCCGCTGGTCCGTCGGTCATCGGATCGATTGCTCGCGCGCGCGGCGCGGCGCCGCGCGCGCGTCGTGGCGCTCGATGTCCCGCTGCTGTTCGAAACCGCGGCGGATCGGCGCTACGATGCGATCGTGGTCGTCTCGGCGCCGGCGTTCCTTCAGGCGCAACGGGTGCTGCGCCGGCCGGGGATGACGGTCGAGCGGATGCGCCAGATATCGACGCGCCAGATTTCGGATAGCGAAAAGCGCAAGCGCGCCGACTTCGTGGTCCGCACCGGGCTCGGCAAGCGCGACAGCTTTGTTGCCTGGCGGC
>CAZLYV010000112.1:6340-8596 GCA_964563665.1 uncultured Acetobacteraceae bacterium | reverse complement strand
CGCTAGAACATCGCGCGATGATACCTCGCTTCGACAGCTTCGCGGCGCTTGGGGCCCACGGGTTTTCGGCGATGGCGTATGCCGAGTGGGGTGAGCGGGAGGCGGCGCGGACCGTGGTCTGCGTTCACGGATTGACGCGAAACGGGCGCGATTTCGATACACTCGCACGGTCGCTGGCGGCCAAGGGATACCGGGTCGCGGCGCCCGACATGCCCGGACGGGGCGCCAGCGAGTGGCTGCCCGGTCCCGAATTTTACACCTATCCGTTTTATGTCGGCGCGATGGCCGCGCTCCTCGCACGGCTCGGCGCGCGCGAGGTCGACTGGGTCGGGACCTCGATGGGCGGCATCATCGGCATGATGATTGCGGCGCGGTCGGGCACGCCGGTTCGCCGTCTGGTGCTGAACGACATCGGACCATTCATTCCGAAGGCCGCACTCGAGCGCCTTGCCGGATACGTGGGTGGAGACCCGAGGTTTGACGACATCGCGGGCGTCGAGAAATACCTGCGTGATGTCGCGGCGCCGTTCGGTCCGCTGTCGGACGCCGAATGGCGCCACCTTGCCGTCCATAGCGCGGCGCCGACACCCGACGGTCGTCTACGGCTGCGGTACGATCCAGGGATTGGCGATGCCTTCAAGACGCAGCCGATCGCCGATATCGACCTTTGGGCGGTATGGGAGAAAGTTTCCTGCCCGGTGCTGGTGATTCGCGGCGCGGAGTCCGATCTCTTGCTGAAGACGACGGCGGACGAAATGACCGAACGCGGCGCCGCGGCGGCAAAGGGCCTCGTGCAGGTGGTCGAGATTTCGGGTTGCGGCCATGCACCCGCGCTGATGGCCACCGATCAAATCGCGCGGATTGTCGAATTCCTGGCGACGACGTGAATGATGGGGCTTGGGCATCCATGTTTATCCCGCTCAGCGATAACCTGCCCACGGTGCGGCCACCGGTTCTGACGGTGACGGTGATCGTGGTTTGCACGATCGTCTTCCTGTACCAGCTCAGTTTGCCGCCGCCGCTTGGCGAGTTGCTGGTCAAGGGTTACGGCCTCACGCCGGCGGTTCTTCTGGGAAAGACATCGCTGCCGTTTTACGTCGAGGCGGCCAATCCGATCGTGTCGATCGTCACCTCGATGTTCCTCCATGGCGGCATCGCGCACATTCTCGGAAACATGCTTTACCTGTGGGTGTTCGGAAACAACGTCGAGGACGCGATGGGGCATGCGCGATTTTTCGTCTTCTATCTCGCATGCGGAATCGCGGCGGCGCTGACCCAGGCGCTGGTCAATTCGGACTCGACCGTGCCGATGATCGGCGCGAGCGGCGCGATCTCTGGCGTGCTCGGCGCATATTTCGTGCTGCATCCCTCGGTACGGATAAAAACGCTCCTCTTTCTCGGTATATACTTCCGCACCTTCCAGATTCCGGCCAATATCCTGCTCGGGATTTGGATCGCCCTGCAGGTCATCGCCGGTCTGATGGCGGAGCCAGGGGAACCCGGCGTCGCGTGGTTTGCGCATATTGGCGGATTTGCCGCGGGGCTCGCGCTGGTACATGTCTTTCGCGACCCCGACATTCCGCTGTGGGGCAGGCGACGCTACGGCGGTCCCTGGGGTTGAGGGACATTGGCGACGGCTCGAGCAGTGGACATCGACTTTCCCGAATTTCGCCCCCGCACGCCCTGGCTCGGCGGCGATCTTCAGACGCTGCGCAATTATCTGCGCCGGCTGCGGATCGATCTTTCGCCGTGGCCGGCGGAGCGGCTGACGATTGCCACGCGCGATCGAACCGGCGATTACCTGGAAGGCTGGCTGCACCGGCCCGCGGCCGCGACCAAGCGGTCGCTCGTCATGCTGATCCACGGCCTCACCGGTTGCGCCGACAGCACCTATATCTTGGCGTCAGCACAACATCTGCTGGGACAGGGTTATCCGGTACTTCGCCTCAACCTTCGCGGGGCCGGCTTGTCGCGCGCCTGGTGCGCCGAGCGTTATCATGCCGGGCGTACGGCGGATCTTCGCGACGTGCTCGCCTCGCTGCCCCCAGCTATTACAAGGGCAGGCGCGCTCGGCGTCGGCTTCTCACTCGGCGGCAATCTGCTTCTCAAGCACATCGGCGAAAGCGCCGACGCTGCCGGGCTCAGGGCCGCGGCTGCGGTCTCGGCGCCGATCGATCTGCGGGCGGCGAGCGTAAAGCTGATGGCGCTCCGCAACCGACCGTATCAAAATTATCTTTTGCAGCGGATGCGCGCCGA
>CAZLYV010000112.1:0-6240 GCA_964563665.1 uncultured Acetobacteraceae bacterium | reverse complement strand
TTTCGCTTGGCGGACGAACCCGAACCTGACGCCGTTGCTGTCGTCAAGCGGCGGGCATGTCGGCTTTCATTCCGCCGGTACGAAGGTCGCTTGGCACAACCTCTGTATTGCCCGGTTCTTCGATCGGGTATGCGCCGGCGCTTGAACCGGCAGGCGTCAGGATCGGGCGAGTTCCTTGGCGACGTCCATCGCGAAGTAGGTGAGGATGCCGTCGGCGCCGGCGCGCTTGCACGACATCAGGCTCTCGACGATGACGCGGCGATCGAGCCAGCCGCGCTCGATAGCGCCCATGATCATCGCGTATTCGCCGGAGACCTGGTAGACGAAGGTCGGCACGCCGAACGCATCTTTCACCCGCCGCACGATATCGAGATAGGGCAGGCCCGGCTTGACCATCACCATGTCGGCGCCCTCGTCGAGATCGAGTGCGACCTCGCGCAATGCTTCGTCGCCATTGGCCGGATCCATCTGGTAGGTCCGCTTGTCGCCCTTGCCGAGGCTCGTGGCCGAGCCGACGGCGTCGCGAAACGGGCCATAGAAACCCGACGCATACTTCGCCGCATAAGACATGATCCGCACGTGATCGAAGCCCGCTTTGTCGAGCGCCGCGCGGATCGCGCCGACGCGACCATCCATCATCTCGGATGGCGCGATTACATCGCATCCCGCCCGGGCCTGCACCAACGCCTGCCTGACGATTACGCCGATGGTCTCGTCGTTCACCACATAACCATCACGCACCAGGCCGTCCTGCCCGTGGCTGGTGTAGGGATCGAGCGCGACATCGCACATCACGCCAATTTCGGGAGCCGACTTCTTGAGCGCGCGGACCGCGCGGCAAACCAGATTATCGGGATTGTACGATTCCTCCGCCTCATCGGTCTTTCGGTTCGCCGGGACATTGGGGAAGAGCGCGATCGCCGGGATGCCGAGCGTGGCCGCGTGCCGGGCATCCTTGACCAGCTCGTCGATCGACAGCCGGGCCACGCCCGGCATCGACGCGATGGCCTCCCGTTTGCCTTTGCCCTCGCGGATGAAGACCGGCCAGATGAGGTCGGACGGAGCGAGGCGGTTTTCCGCCACCAGTGCGCGCGACCAAGCATCGCGCCGATTGCGTCTGAGGCGCGTTTGGGGGTAACGGCCGAAGTGCTGCATGGTTCACCTGCCTGGGTGCCGCATCGGGCGGGCTGGGGCAAGTTTTAGCCGCGCTTGCCCGCGATGTCACGAGGGAGGCGCGCGCGGACGGCCCAACCCCGTCAGTCCGCCCCGCCTTGCGTTGACAGCGGCGGAAGGCCGCTTTACATCACCCGAGCCCAATCGACCAGGTGGCGAAATTCGATGGATTTCCAACTTTCCGAGGAGCAGCGCGCGTTTCAGGAGTTGGCGCGCAATTTTGCCGCCGAGCAAATGGCGCCGTTTGCCGCCAAATGGGATGAGAATTGCATCTTTCCGATCGACGCGCTGCGCGCGGCCGCGGCGCTCGGCTTCGCCAGCATCTATGTCCGCGACGATGTGGGGGGCGCAAACCTCAGCCGCAGCGACGCCGCGGTGATTTTCGAGGAGCTCTCCGCCGGCTGTACCTCGACCGCCGCCTACATCTCGATCCACAACATGGCGTCGTGGATGATCGACCGCTTCGGCAACGATGCGCAGCGCCGAAGCTGGCTCCCCGACCTTACCTCGATGCGCAAGTTCGCCAGCTACTGTCTGACCGAGCCCGGGTCGGGATCGGATGCCGCGGCGCTCAAGACCAGGGCGGTTCGCGATGGCGATCATTACATCCTCAACGGAACCAAGGCGTTCATCTCGGGCGCCGGCGCCAGCGACGTTTATGTCTGCATGGTTCGCACGGGCGGCGAGGGGCCGAAGGGAATCTCGACCATCGTCGTGGAAAAGGGCACGCCCGGGCTGTCCTTCGGAAAAAAGGAAAAGAAGCTCGGTTGGAATAGCCAGCCGACCGCGATGGTCATCTTCGAGGATGCCCGGGTGCCGATGGGAAACCGCATCGGCGCCGAGGGCGACGGCTTCAAGATCGCCATGAAAGGGCTCGATGGCGGGCGGATCAATATCGGCGCCTGCTCGATCGGCGCCGCGCGCGCATGCTTCGAGGCGGCGCGCGCGCACATGGGCGTGCGCAGCCAGTTCGGCCGCAAGCTCGCCGAGTTCCAGGCGCTCCAGTTCAAGCTCGCCGATATGGCGACCGCGCTCGAGGCGGCGCGGCTGATGATCTTGCGCGCGGCCAACCGGCTCGACGCCGAGGATCCCGAGGCGACGCTTTATTGCGCGATGGCCAAACGGCTGGCGACGGATGTCGGCTTCGAAATCTGCAACGACGCGCTGCAGATTTTCGGCGGTTACGGCTACCTCAAGGACTATCCGATCGAACGCCACATGCGCGATGCGCGCGTGCACCAGATTCTCGAAGGCACCAACGAGATCATGCGGGTGATCATCGCCCGCCGGCTGCTCGGGCTGTGAGGGCGATGAACGAAGCAACGGCGAGCGCCGGCGACGACGTTCTGTTCGAGCGTCGCGGCCAGATGGGTCACGTCACCTTGAACCGGCCGCGGGCGCTCAACGCGCTGACGCATGACATGTCGTTGAAACTCGATGCGCAGCTCCGCGCCTGGGCGGCCGATCGGAACATCGCCTGCGTGTGCATCACCGGCGCGGGCGATCGCGCGTTTTGCGCCGGCGGCGATGTGCGTGCACTCTACGAATCAGGTCCGGGCGGCAAGCTTACGCGCGACTTCTACTGGGACGAATACCGGCTCAATCGCCGCATTCATCGCTTTCCCAAGCCTTACGTCGCGTTGATCGACGGCATCGCGATGGGGGGCGGGGTCGGCGTTTCGGTCCCCGGACGGTTCCGCGTCGTGACCGAGAAGGCGCTATTCGCCATGCCGGAAACGGGCATCGGCCTGTTTCCCGACGTTGGCGGCACGTACTTCCTGGCGCGCTGCCCGGGACAGATCGGACTATATCTTGGCCTCACGGGGGCCCGGCTCAAGTCGGCGGATCTCATGTATGCGGCGCTCGCGACGCACCACGTGGCATCCGAGCGGCTGCCCGAGCTCATCGCGGCGCTCGAGGGCGAGTCGATGGAAGCGACGCTGGACCGCTTCCGGGAGAACGCCGGGCGGGCGCCGCTCGCCACGCACCGCGAGGTGATCGATCGCTGTTTCGCCGGCGATCGGGTCGAGGACATCATCGATGCGCTCGCGCGCGAGGGCGGCGAATGGGCAGATGCCACGCGCGCGACACTGCTGCAAAAATCGCCGACCAGCCTGCGCGTGACGCTGCGCCAACTCCGGCTGGGCCGAACCCTCGACTTCGAGGAGTGCATGCGGCTCGAGTTCCGACTGGTGCAGCGCTTCATGTCCGCGCATGATTTCTTCGAAGGCGTGCGCGCCGTGGTGATCGACAAGGACAATCGGCCGGGCTGGGAACCGGCGCGCCTTGACGAGATCGCTCAAGCCACGCTCGAGGCATATTTCGCCTCGCTGGGCGCGGGCGAACTTCAATTCGACGACTGACCTCAATTTCGGGAGGAACGGGCATGGCGACCATCGGGTTTATCGGCGTCGGCAACATGGGCGGGCCAATGGCGCGCAACCTGCTCAAAGCCGGCCACAAGGTGAAGGCCTTCGACGTGGGAAAAGCCGCGCTCGATGCCGTGATCGCCGCCGGAGCGTCGCCGGCAACGAGTCCGGCGGACGCAGCGAAAGGCGTCGAGGCGGTCATCACGATGCTGCCGGCAGGCGAGCATGTGCGCGACGTCTATCTCGGCGCGGGCGGGATCATCCAGGCTGCCCCGGCGGGAACGCTGTTCGCCGATTGCTCGACGATCGACGTCGAGACGGCGCGCTCGGTGAACGCTGCCGCAGCCAAGGCCGGTCATGACATGGTCGATGCGCCGGTCTCGGGCGGCGTCGCCGGCGCCGAGGCGGCGACGCTCACCTTCATGGTCGGCGGCGGCGACAAGGCGTTCGCGCGCGCCCAACCGCTGCTTCAGGCGATGGGGAAAAACATTCTCCATGCCGGCGCCGCCGGAAATGGCCAGGCGGCGAAGATCTGCAACAACATGATTCTCGGCATCTCGATGATCGCGGTCAGCGAGGGTTTCCTGCTCGCCGAGAAACTGGGGCTCGACGCGCAGAAGCTGTTCGACATCGCGTCGAAATCGTCGGGGCAGTGCTGGTCGATGACCGCGTATTGCCCGGTCCCGGGGCCGGTGCCGACCTCGCCGGCCAATCGCGATTACAAGCCGGGCTTCACCGCCGCGATGATGCTCAAGGATATGCGGCTCGCCCAGCAGGCGGCGGGCGCCACGAGTACGGCGACCCCGCTCGGCGCGGCGGCCCAGGCGATCTACGCTCTGTTCGTCGCCGGCGGCAACGGTGGCACCGACTTTTCGGGCGTGATCAAGCTTCTACGCGGAAAGTAACCGAACGTTAACCGTTAGCGCGCATTCTTCTTCCCAACGATTAGCGGGAAGGGAATCGGCATGAAGCGCGCCTATCTCGATGCCGTCAGCCTGATTGAGCGGCTGCATCGACATTTTCTCGACGTGGTCAAGAGCGAGCTCGACCGTATGGGCGTGCGCGATCTCAATAACGTCCAGGCGCTGATCCTGTACAACGTCGGCTCTGAGGAGGTGACCGTGGGCGAGCTCACGCTGCGCGGCTACTACCTCGGCTCGAACGTCTCCTACAACCTCAAGAAGCTGATCGAGTACGAATACGTGACCCAGGCGCGCTCGCCGCACGACCGGCGATCGGTTCGCGTACGTCTGACGCCACGGGGCCTCGAACTCCATCGGCGCCTGGATGCGGTCTTCCAGCGGCAAGCGGGCGAGCTGGAGCGTGGCCTAATGCCCTCCGACCGCCTCGAGGTGGCCGGTGACGCGCTGCGCGCGCTCGAGCGCTTCTGGAACGGCACGCTCGCCAAGAACACCCAGCCGATCAGCACGGCGGCCTAATACCACGCCGCCGCCGCGGCCTTGAGGGGCGGCGGCTAAAACTTTTCTACCCGGTGAATGCCTGGATGCCGGTCTGCGCCCGTCCGAGGATGAGGGCGTGGATGTCGTGCGTGCCCTCGTAGGTATTGACCGCCTCGAGGTTCAGCAGGTGACGAATGACGTGGAATTCGTCGGAGACGCCGTTGCCGCCATGCATGTCGCGCGATGCGCGCGCGATGTCGAGCGCCTTGCCGCATGAATTGCGCTTGATCAGCGAAATCATCTCGGGCGTTGCGCGGCCTTGATCCATCAAACGGCCGACGCGCAAGCAGGCGCCGAGCCCGATCGTGATCTCGGTCTGCATGTCGGCGAGCTTCTTCTGGATGAGCTGATTTGCCGCCAACGGCCGGCCGAACTGTTTGCGATCGAGCGTGTATGTGCGGGCCTGATGCCAGCAAAATTCGGCCGCGCCCAGAGCGCCCCAGGCGATGCCGAACCGCGCGCGAGTGAGGCAGCCGAACGGTCCCTTGAGGCCGGAGACGCCGGGCAGCAGGTTCTCCTCGGGGATGACGACGTCGTCCATGACGATTTCACCGGTGAGCGAAGCGCGCAGCGAGAACTTACCCTCGATCTTCGGTGCGCTCAGGCCCTGCATGCCTTTTTCGAGGATGAAGCCGCGGATTTCTCCCGAATCGTCCTTCGCCCAGACGAGGAAGACGTCGGCGATGGGGGAATTGGTGATCCACATCTTGGCGCCGGAGAGCGCGTAACCGCCGGGGACCTTCTTTGCGCGTGTCTTCATGCCCGCAGGATCGGAGCCGTGGTCGGGCTCGGTCAGGCCGAAGCAGCCGATCCATTCGCCGGTGGCGAGCCGCGGCAGATATTTCTGTCGTTGCGCTTCGCTGCCGTAGGCGTGGATCGGATGCATGACCAGCGATGACTGCACGCTCATCGCCGAGCGATAGCCCGAATCGATCCGTTCGATCTCGCGCGCGATTAATCCGTAGCAGACGTAACTCACCCCGGCGCAGCCGTAGCCCTCGATCGTCGCGCCGAGGAAGCCGAGTTCACCCATCTCGGTCATGATCTCGCGGTCGAACTTCTCGTGACGGAACGCCTCGAGGACTCGCGGCATCAGCTTGTCCTTTGCGTACGCCCGGGCGGAATCGCGCACCATCCGCTCGTCCTCGCTCAACTGATCGTCGAGCAGCAGCGGGTCGTCCCATTGGAAGGTGGGCCTTTGTGCGCTGGTCGTGGTCGTGGCGGCTGGGGCGGGCTTG
>CAZLYV010000111.1:6835-8630 GCA_964563665.1 uncultured Acetobacteraceae bacterium | reverse complement strand
CGCCCCGACCGGGTTGCAGTCGGCGTGTAATGTGAATAAGATAAATAAAATGTTAATAAAAAGGGGGAGGCAATGATGGTTAATAGATATGGTTAACAAATACGGTCAGGATCAATAAGACATTGGCCCGATATCGAGAGTAAGAGGGCAACGTGGATACAACGTATTATCTCCTGGGCATAATCATCACATTGAGCATCGGCCTTCATCTTTGCGTGGCGACGGGCCAAATCGGCTTGATGGCCGCCGAGGCGCGCTATGCGCTGTCGATGACGAAGGCGGATGGGGCGGTGCTCTCGCGCAGCATCGGGACGGCATGCGCGACCGCGGGCTTCGCGTTCTTCGTCACGCCGCTGACGACTGTTGGCGTTGCGCTGATTGCGGCGAGCGTCCTGCTGTCGCCGCGGCATGTGTTCATGTTACCGGCGCCGATCGACCTGCCGCTTCTTGTGCTTTCGGTGACGGGAACCGGAATTCTCGGCCTCGTTCGCGGCCTTGTTTAAGACGATCCGCACCGCACTTCCAAATCGAGGCATGGCTGAATCATGCGGCGCGCGAGCGGCGGAGACTTGCCAACGCCGGAAGTTTACCGGCGTGAAATGACCGCTGCAAAAATCGCCAGCGAATTTAATATCGCCCCGGATCGGATTCGCGATCTCGTCGGGCGGTCGGACGCGAGGGCCGGTGGAGCGCGGAACATGCCGTTGCGCTCGACCCGTATCGATTACCTCATGCGATCGGGCGAGCTGTCGAGTTATGCGGGGTGGGCGCTGCGCAAGGCGGGGCTCGCCGACCTGCGAGACTTGAGTGCTTGGCCCAAGGAGCAACTCCACCTGGTTCACCGGCTGGGCAGGAAGGGGTTGTCCGAGGTCGAACGCGCCATGGCCGCGCACGGCGTGCGCTTCGGGGCGAACGCATAACCTCGTCCACGCGTCATCGTCGTATTCCGGCGATTGATCCTCGCCGCAGGTGATTGGCCTGCGGCTCACCGATGGCTGAACATCCGGGTTGCGTTGCGCCAGGCAATCGCCTCCGCCGGTTCGCGCGGAAGCTGCCCGAGCCAGGCCCGGTGCTGCTCGATCAGATTTGCGTAATCATGCCAGCGCGCGGTCACATAAGTGTCGGTGCCAACCATTATCCGATCGGAATGGCGCAGGAAGAGGTCACGCCACGCGGGCGCAAGCTTGCCGCCCGGTGCGATGTCACCGGCGCGAAAACTGACCTCGGTCCACAGCGACATGTAGCGATCGAGCATTGGGCCGACGATTTCGGGCGGTTCGCTCATTCCGGCGTGCGCCCACAGCACCTTGAGCTTTGGCGCAAGCGCGAACAGCGCTTTTACCGGCTCGGCGCCCGAATGGACGTGAACCACGATGTCGCGCTCGATCGCCAGCGCCACGACGCGGCGGACCGTCGGCGTATCGAGCGCGCGCGCGTCGTAGAGATGGAACTCGCCAATGCCGCGATAGGCGCGCTCAGCGAGCCGGGCTTCGAGATAGGCGACCATTCCAGGGTCGTCGAACCAGTTGGATGGGCCTGCCCCGTCGCGATACGGGCGCAGGATCGGCACGAAGCGGTCCGGCGCCGCTCGCACGAGTGCGAGGGAACCGTCGTCCGGCGTGCTCGAGACGAGCGCACGCGTCACGCCCGCGCTATCTAGCAAGGCGATGACCCGCGTGGGCGGAAAAGCCGACCACGCGTCGCGACTGTAGTGCAAGTGAGTGTCGTAGATCGGCAGGCGCTCCTGCGCCAAGGCAGCCGAAGCACCACCGGCGATCAGCGCGAAGGCGATCAG
>CAZLYV010000111.1:1851-6735 GCA_964563665.1 uncultured Acetobacteraceae bacterium | reverse complement strand
CCGATCACGCCGTCGGCATGGCGCAGCAGGCCGGTTGCGAGATCGAGGTGCATGAGATCCTCGCCGATGACGATCGGGCCGTTGTAGTCACGGCGCACTTCGGCGAGCAGCGCCTCGCGGTCGAAATTCACCGGCACGAAATGGTTGAGCACCAGGCAGCGCACGTCCGCTTCCGCCGCAACTTTACCGACCTCGTGCGATAGCGTGTGATAGCCGGCGACGGCCGCCAGGCCCTCGGCCGTGCGTACGCCGGGAATGACTGGCATTTCGCGATGGATGAAACACTCGTGCACCAGTACGTCGGCGCCGCGCGCGGCGCGGATCAGCTCGGGGCTGTACGCCGTGTCGCCGCTGAAGACCAGCTTGCGGCCGTCGGCTTCAAAGACGAAGCCGTAGGCGAACTTGACCGGCTGGTGCCGCACGGCGACCGCGCGCACGACGATTTCGCGCTCGTCGAGCACTTCTCCCTCGGCGAATTCCGTCACCTCGATCTCGAGCGCAGCGGTCGAGGGCCGGCGCTCGTGCGCGATGCGCTGCTCCAGCTCGAGACGCCAGAGCGCCATGAGTCCGTCGACATGGCGCCTCGTCCCGGCCGGGCCGAAGAGGCGTTGCGGACGGGAGCGTCCCTGATGCCAGCTTGAAATCACCAGCTGGAACAGATCGACCAGATGATCGGAATGAAGATGGGTAAGAAAGATCGCATCGAGCGCCGCTCCCCTGCTGCCGGCGGCGATCAGGCGTTGGGTCACGCCCGACCCGCAATCGACGAGAAAATCGCGGCCGGCGTGCCGGATCAGATTGGCCGGACCGAAGCGGCTGGTGTCGACCTGAGGGCAGCCGGTGCCGAGCAGCGTGAGATCCATGGCGCATCAATTCGCGCCATAATGGCGGCGCGTCGCCTCAAGTGCTGGCTGGAAGCCGCCCGAGCGTCAAGAAGATTCGATGGGATAAGGGCCTCGATCAGCGCGGCTGGAACAGCTCGCGCCACATGCCGACTTCCTGGTCGAGCTCGCCCAGACGGAACTTCACCACGTCGCCAATGGATACGATACCGACAAGACGGCCGTCGACCACGACCGGCATGTGACGGATGTGGCGCTGGGTCATCATGCCCATCAGATCGGTGATCGGGTCGGCCGGCCGACAGGTAATCACGTCGACCGTCATGACGTCGCCAACTTTCAGATTAAGCGCGTCGGAACCGTGGCGCGCGAACGCGCGAACGACGTCGCGTTCGGAGATGATGCCACGAATTACGTCGGCGCCCGGATCGGTGACCACCATCGCGCCGAGGCGGCGTTCGGCAAGTTGTTCGACGAGGTCGCGTAACGTCTTTTCCGGCGGCAGCGTGGCTACGTCGCGGCCTTTGCTGCGAAGGATGGCTTCGACATCCATGGCGAGTTGTCCTCCCAGGCGGAAAACCATCAAGACGGCGTTGCCACGGGGATTTGCGGTCGCGCAACAACGAGCATGGCGCAACGCGAGGTGAATGTCGATTAGCCGGGCCGGGACCAGGTAGGTCGAAGTTCTCGAAAATAGTAAAGAATTATCTTAAGACCAATACTTCAATTGAAATTTGATAGCCAAATCAAGGCATTAGAAAACACGTTAAGGACTTATTCAGCGGTCAATCGCTAGACTTCCGCCCGACGGTTGGCGGCAACACCAGACGCCGGCGGTCGATCCTTTTTGGGCGACGGGGCGGAAGCCAGGACATGCTGACATCGGTCGACGGCGCGGCATCTCGAAGGGAACTGGCGCAGTACACGCCGTATGCCCTGGTCGCTGTTGCGGCCGCGCTCGTCTACCTCGTCATCGAATTTGACCTGATATTTTCCGGGACAATCAGCGCGGCGCGTGGCCGCTGGAACGCTGCTCCAGTGCCATGGCAGATACTCGTCATCGTTTTTCTCTGCTTCGGGGCGGTGATGTTGGGGCCGATGATCGAGAAATGGTCATGGCAGCGCAGCTTGGTGATATTTGCTGCGTGGAGCGCAGTGGTCATGGTGTGGACCGTCGTCCTCGATCGTCACGGGGTCGTGTCGATCGACTACGCGATCGCGCTGCTGATTCCCGGCGTGGTTTTCATCACCGGGTTGATCCGCCAGATTCAGACTCACGGTCGGGCGACGTTCGTCAAGGACATGGCGATCACGCACAAAAATGCTCTGATCCAGAGCGTGATCGAGAACACGCACGAAGGCGCGTTCGTCGCGGACTATAAGGGGCGCATCATTTACGTCAATCGGACCGGGCTCGAACTATTCGGGCTCGAGGAGAAGGATGTCATCGGCGCATCGGTCGACATTCTCAGCCCGACCATGGCCCAGGGCCGGATCGGACGCGAGATCTCATACTATCTTGACGTCGCGCGCGGTGAGCAGAAGCAGATCGATCCGATTGAAACCTCCGGCTTGCGCAAGGATGGCTCGGTCTTCTCGATCCATCTCGTGGTCGGCGTCGCCCGCTTTGTCAGCTCGAACCACGAATACGAGCGGCGCAAAGGGGATCGTTTCCTCTACATCTGCAACATCAGCGATATCAGTGCGCGACGCCAGATGATCGAGGCGCAGCAGAGGGCGCTCGAACATCAGGTCATCGCAAACCGCGCCAAGAGCGAGTTTCTCGCCAATATGAGCCACGAGCTGCGAACCCCGCTCAACGCAGTGATCGGGTTTTCCGAGATGTTGGCTGGCCGCTATTTCGGCGATCTCACCGAAAAACAGTCGGGCTATGTCGAGTTCATCCATTCGTCGGCGTCGCACCTGCTGAAGCTGATCAACGACATTCTCGATATCTCGAAGATCGAAGCCGGCCACGCCGATCTTCAGGAGGGGGTCGTCGACGTCGTCGAGGTGATCAATGCTTGTCTCGCTCTGGTAAAACATCGCGCGGCGGAGTCCAAGATCGTACTGCGGACATCGTTGCTCAGCAGGAAGCAACATCTTTATTGCGATGAGCGGCGCTTGAAGCAGGTTCTTCTGAACCTGCTCTCGAACGCGGTCAAATTTACCCCCTCGGGCGGACAGGTCGAGGTCGTAACCGAGCTCGATCCAGACGGCAGCGTGGCAATTTCGGTCGTCGATTCAGGGGTCGGCATCGCGCCCAAAGACGTGGCGACCGCGCTGGCATCGTTTGGCCAGGTCGACAGCGGTCTCAATCGGAAATTCGAGGGGACCGGACTTGGTTTGCCGTTGTCCAAATCGCTGATGCAAGCGCATAACGGTACGCTGACGCTCAACAGCAGCATTGGCGTCGGCACCACGGTTACCTGCCGCTTCCCGGCCGAACGGACGCGCTCGCGGCCCACCGAGATACCAGAACTTTTGGCTTCTCCGCCGATGAGCGCGGCGAATCCTGCAATCAACGGCGGTGCGCCACGCACATCGGGCGCAACCGGCAGGAATGCCGCTATTGCTTCGCTCGGCGCGCTCCCCACGCCCGCCGTCAAAATGCGTGATGGCGCGAAAGAGACTCGCCGAGCCAAATGACGACGATTGGAGTGATAAAAGGTCGCGCCCCACGCGGCCACAACGAAGGCGAAGCTGACCCGTGCTATCCTATGACAACGGTAACCGGACGGGCTTTGTTGCGTTGGCCAGGAGAACAATGATGGCGGCCGTCGATTCAAAGGACGAATTCATCGCCAACTTCTTCCAACGCATCGCCCCGGCGCTTGCGGCGACGTTCACCGGAGAACAGCTTTCGGCGATCAAGCATGCATTCGGGCCATCGCGGCATGTGGTGAATATCCGCCGCACCGTGCCGTTCACGCGCGGCCAGTATTTCTTCGTCCTGCTCTTCGGGACCGAAAGGCGAGGACCGGAGCGCGTCGAGACCGAGCGCAAGCGAAAACCGCTGTGGACGTGGTCGAATATCATTGTCCTTGGGATGTTCGTAATCCTCAGTCTGCTTGCGATTGTTGGGGCGCTCGCCGTCGTCTTCGGTACGAGGTAATCGACCGATGATTACGCGCTCGATTATTCATCCTGCTCACCGCCGCCGCGCCAGGGCGCGGATCTCGGGCTAGCCAACAAGGTGGCGCCGATGATCCCCTTGGCGAAGAAGCCCGTGCGGCGCGGAAAATTTGCCGAAATTGCCGTCTTTCTCGGCATGTCGGTTTGCCTGGCTGCGGGCGCCGCCAATGCCGATTTCGATAGCGGCATCGCGGCGTTTGAACGTGGCGACTACCGGACGGCGCTTGGCGATCTCGAGCCGTTGGCGCGAGCCGGCAACGGAGCCGCGGGATATTATGTTGGGCGCATCTTCGCCGAAGGTCGGGGAACGCCGGCCGATCGGGTTCAAGCCTACAAGTGGTTCACATGCGCCGTCGCGACCGGAGTGTCGAGCCCTGAGATTCCGGCGCGTTCCGCGCGCGAGCGGGTGGCGGCTGCGCTCGGCCCCGATGACATTCGTCGCGCAAGCGCGCTGGCCCAGGCCGAATGTGGCGCCGGGGCTGGCGCGATGGCGACCAGGAAGACCGACCCGATGGTCGTCTACCGGCCGAAGCGGGATGGATTTTTCGAGACCGTCTTGCTGTTTGCGGGCGATCTGACGATCTGGGGCCTCTTGACGGTGGCTTCGCTGTTCGATCTCCCCGGCCTCAGAACCTTCGTGGTCCGGCTTTATGAATCCTATCAGGTGTGGCTGGTGGTGGTCATTTCCTTGATATGGTGGGCCCTGCTGGTTCGGGTCATGGTGATCGTCGCCTCGGCGATGAGCAGTAGCGCGCCTAATCCGGTGCGCGGGTCCACCGCGCCGGGAGATCAACCGGTCGGACCCATCCGAAAGCTCTACCAGCGACTATTCAGCGACGACAACGACGACTTATCGGCCCGCCGTTAGATATCCAACGCCCGCCGCCCGCGGACGGTCCCCGCGGAC
>CAZLYV010000111.1:0-1751 GCA_964563665.1 uncultured Acetobacteraceae bacterium | reverse complement strand
CCCGCGGACGGTCCCCGCGGACTCCGCCGCCAAATTCGTCTTGCTGGCGGTTAAATGTCTATAAGATAATTATTTGTCGTATTATAGATAAACGTGTCCGTGCATCGGATACGCGCTCGACAATGACCTGATGAGCGGGGAGTAAGGATCATGAAAATGTGGAGAATGCTGGCCGCTGGCCTGGCGGCGGTCGCGGTTACGCTTTCCGGCGGAGCGGTCGCGCAGACGCCCAAAGACACGGTCGTCATGGCAAAAGCGATCGACGACATCATTTCGATGGATCCCGCGGAATCCTTCGAGTTTTCGGGCAGCGAAGTGCTGGGCAACGTCTACGACAAGCTGCTCACGTTCAACGTCAAGAACGTGTCGGAAATTCGCGGCGACCTCGCCCAAAGCTGGAGCGTCGCCGACGACGGGGTGACCTACACCTTCAAGATGCGTCCGGGGATCAAGTTCCATTCCGGCAATCCGGTGACCGCGGAAGACGCCGCCTGGTCGCTGCAGCGCGCCGTCGTACTTAACAAGTCGCCCGGCTTCATCCTGACCCAGTTCGGGTTCAGCAAGGACAACGTCAAGGAGCGCGTCCGCGCGACGGATAGCGCGACGTTGGTGATCAAGACCGATAAGGCGGTTGCGCCGACCTTCTTTTACTATTGCCTTACCGCCACCGTGGGCTCGGTCGTCGACATGAAGACCGTGATGCCGAACGACAAGAACGGCGATCTTGGAAACGAATGGATGAAGACGAACTCGGCGGGTTCGGGCCCGTTCAAGCTTCGCGTCTGGCGGGCGAACGAGAACTACACGCTCGAGGCGAACGAGCAATACTGGGGCGGGACGCCGAAGATCAAGCGTGTCGTCGTGCGTCACGTCAAGGAGGCGGCGACGCAACGCCTGCTGCTGGAAAAAGGCGACATCGATATCGCGCGCAACTTGACCAAGGATCAGCTCGACGGTCTCGTCGGCAATTCGAACATCAAGAGCGACAAGGGCCTGAAGGGCGCGATTATGTATCTCGGGCTCAACCAGAAGAACCAGTATTTGAAGATCCCCGAGGTGCGCGAGGCGCTCAAGTACCTGGTCGACTATGATTCGATCCAGAAAAATATCCTCTCGGCGACGCACCAGGTGCACGAATCGTTCCTGCCGATCGGCTTCCTCGGCGCGATCGAGGATCGGCCGTACAAATTCGACCTCGCCAAGGCGAAAACGCTGCTGGCGAAAGCCGGGCTTGGCAACGGGTTCACGCTGACGATGGACACCCGCAGCACCTCGCCCATCACCGACATCGCGCAGGCGGTCCAGGCAAGTTTCGCCCAGGCCGGGGTCAAGCTGGAGATCATCCCGGGCGACGGCAAGCAGACGCTCACCAAGTACCGGGCGCGCAACCACGACATCTATATCGGCCAGTGGGGCCCCGACTACCAGGACCCGCACACCAACGCCGAGACCTTCGCGATGAACGAGGACAACTCGGACAACGCGAAATCGAAGACGCTGGCCTGGCGGAATTCCTGGGACATTCCGGAGATGACCAAGCAGACGGCGGCGGCCGTGGTCGAACGCGACGCCAAGAAGCGCGAGGCGACATACCAGCAGCTTCAGCGCGAACACCAGAAGACGTCGCCGTTCGTGATCCTGTTCCAGGAGATCGAGGTTTGGACGCACCGCACCAACGTCGACGGTTTCGTCATTGGCCCGAGCTTCGACAACAATTACTACAAGGACATGGCGAAGAACTGAGGCCGTGC
>CAZLYV010000110.1:0-8631 GCA_964563665.1 uncultured Acetobacteraceae bacterium | reverse complement strand
CGCTCTAAAATAACAGCGCTTGGCTCGCGGCGTTGAGGGCCGTTGACCGGCAAGCAAGGCGCCGGCGCGCCAGATGATTGCCCTTGGATCGGAATGACCTGCCGCCGCCTCAGGCCGCGCGGCATGCGCCGGGGACGGCTTAAAACAGCGCAAGCCCAGTCAGCGGATCGAACAGATGGAGATTTTCCAGCCGCGGCGCGAGCCGAACCCGATCGCCGATCGCCGCTTCGACGAGGCCGTCCGCCTTCACCGTCAGCTCTTGGCCGGCCACCGTGACGGTGAGCAGCGTTTCGCTGCCGAGCGGCTCGACCAGGCTGACGACGCCGGTGGCGACGCCAACTGCCGCGGATCGCGCGCCCACCGCATCCTCGCCAACCAGGCGCAAATCGTCCGGCCGCAGGCCGACCGTCACCGGCCCTTCGACATACTGTCGCCGCGCCGGCGGTGCGTTGAGCGGCCAGCGCGTACCGTCGGCGAGTACGACCGTCGGCGTCGTACTCGCCCCCTCGATGCGTCCCGGCAGGACGTTCATGGCCGGCGAACCGATAAAACCGGCGACGAACAGGTTGGCTGGCCGCCGATAGACTTCGATCGGCGCGCCGATCTGCTCGACCCGTCCGCCGCGCAGGATGACGATGCGGTCGGCGAGCGTCATCGCTTCGATCTGGTCGTGGGTGACGTAGACCACGGTGGTGGCGACCTTCTGGTGCAGCTTCTTGATCTCGACGCGCATCTGGTGGCGCAGCTTGGCGTCGAGATTGGACAGCGGTTCGTCGAACAGGAAAACCTGCGGCTGGCGAACCATGGCACGGCCCATGGCGACGCGTTGCCGCTGGCCGCCCGACAGCTCGCCCGGTTTGCGTTTGAGCAGATCGTCGAGTTCGAGGATCGCCGCCGCCTCGCGCACGCGGGCGTCGATTTCGAGCTTGGGCAGCCGTTTGGCGCGCAGCGCAAAGGCGATGTTGCGGTACACGCTCATGTGCGGGTAGAGCGCGTAGTTCTGGAACACCATGGCGATGTCGCGATCCTTGGGCGGCGCGTTGTTCACCCTCCGCTCGCCGATGCGGATCTCGCCTTCGCTCGGGTCTTCGAGCCCGGCGATCATGCGCAGGATGGTCGATTTGCCGCAGCCGGACGGGCCGACCAGCACCACGAACTCACCATGGGCGATGTCGAGCTCGATTGGATGAACGGCGACGACGGAACCGAAACGCTTGGCGACGCCGCTGAGCGACAGGGTGGCCAAGGCGTCGTCTCAATCCTCGAGCACGGCGCGCGCACGCAGGGCGAGTGCCGCGTCGATTCCGGCGATGCGGGCGCGATAGGCGTCGAGCCACGCTTGCGCCTCGTCGAGCGCCGAGCGGTATCGGCCAAGGCTGCGCGCCAGCGCCGCCGGAGCCGGGCCGCCGGGAAGTCCGCGCACGGCGATGAAATGCTCGGGCGTAGTGAAGCGGCGAAGCTCGTCGTCGCCGATCCGCGGTGGACGGCCGACGACCGCCGCGAACGCCTCGGCGAATGCGGCGAGGGGAACGTCGGTGAAACGCTGCCCTTGCGCCAACATGGCGCGTACCAGCCGGGCGACGATTTCGTGCGCCTGGCGGAACGAGATGTTCTCGCTTCGCACCAGCGAGTCGGCAAGCTCGGTCCCGGTAATGCAGCTATCGTCGATGTGGCGACGCACGCGCTTTTCGTCGATCCGCGCGGCGGCGATGAATCCGGCAAGCAGTTTGAGTGCGCGTCCGCCGACCTCGAAGGCGCCGTAGCCGGCGACCTGCACCTCGCCCTCGGCGTCGTTGATGTCGGTGAACGGCGTGTTGTGGAGCGCGTCGATCACCGTGTCGGCGCGTCCGGCGGCGAGCGAGCACAGCAGCCGCAGGTGCTCGACCGCCACCGGATTGCGCTTTTGCGGCATGATCGAACTTACCTGGACGAAGGCGTCGGGGACATGGAGGTGTCCGGTCTCGAAAGCGGTCCACGCGCCAAGATCCTGGGCGAAGCGGCCGAGATGGATGAACAGCAGCTTGAGCGCGCCGTAGACGCTGGTGACGTAATCGTTGGCGGCGATGCAGCCGTAAGCGTTCTCTTGCACCTCGGCGAAGCCGAGCAGCTCGGCCATCATGGTGCGGTCGAGCGGGAAACCCGAGGTGGTGATGGCGGCCGCACCCATGCTGCACATGTCGGGATAACGGCTGGCGTGGCGCAGCCGCTCGACATCGCGCAACAGAAGCTCGATGAGCGCGCCCAGATAATGCCCGTAGGTCGTCGGCTGGGCCGGCTGGCCGTGGGTGTAGGCGACGACCAGGGTGGCGCGGTTGGCTTGCGCCACGTCGAGGAGGGCGCCGATTGCCGCGAGCAGATCGGCGATCAACCTCGCCAGATGCTCCTTGAGCGCCATCTTGAACACCGTGTGGTCGATGTCGTTGCGGCTGCGGCCGGTGTGCAGCTTGCCGGCCACCTCGACTCCGAGCCGCCGTATGAGCTCGGCCTCGACCAGGAAGAAAAAATCCTCATGCTCGCCGGTATAGCTTAACCGGCTGACGTCGAGCGTGGCCGCGATATCGGCGAGCGCGGCGAGGATCGTCCGCGCTTCGGCGCGGTTCAGTAGTCCCTGTGCCGCCAACATGATCGCGCTGGCGCGATGGACCCGCATCTGATCGCGCCAGTGATGGCGCTTGACCCCTTCGAACAGCGGCGCCAGAACCGTGTCCTTATAGACCGGCGCCGGAAAGATCGAATCTCCGCTGCGATCGCCCATGTGCGTGCCTATCCCTTGAGGCCGGCCAGCATGATGCCGCGGATGATGTAGCGCTGGAGTACGACGAAAACCAGCAATGTCGGCAAGGTGGCAACGCTGGCGCCGGTCATCACCATCTCCCACTCGGTCTGGAACTCGCCGGCGAACGAGGCGAGCCCGACCGGCAGCGTATAGAGGGCGCGGTCGGTGGTGACGATGAGCGGCCACAAGAAGGCGGTCCAGTTGCCGAGAAAGGTGAAGATGGCCAGCGCCGAAAGCGCCGGCATGACCAGCGGCATGGCGATCTGCCACCAGATCTGGAACTCGTTGAGGCCGTCGACCCTGCCGGCGTCGATCAGTTCGTCGGGCACGCTCTCGAAGAATTGCTTCATCAGGAAAGCGCCGAAGCCGGTCATCAAGCCCGGAAACATGATCCCCCAATAGGTGTCGAGCCAACCCATGGTCGCGCTGATCACGTACCACGGCAGCACCAGCATCTCGGTCGGGATCATCAGCGTCGACAGCACGGCAAGGAAAACCACCATGCGGCCGCGGAAGCGGAATTTGGCGAGCGTGTAGCCGACCAGGCTGTCGAAGAACAACACCGAGAGCGTGGTCAGCAGGGCGATGACCGAGGAATTGAGGAACCAGCGCGGAAAGCCCGAGGCGCCGAGCAGCCGCCGGTAATTGTCGAGTGTCGGGGCGCGCGGCAGCAGCGACAGCTCGTAGACTTCGACGTTGTGCTTGAGCGAGGTCGCCACCATGTAGACGAACGGCATCATCATCAGTACGCCGCCGAGGAACAAAAGGGTCCACACGGCGATGCGTGCCGGCGCGATCGATCGGGCCGGCGATTGCGGGCGTGCCGACGGGCCGCGGGCGAGCCGGTCGGGCGACGCGGCGTGGGCGCTCATCGTGACTTCAAGACGCGCATCTGCAGCAGCGAGATCGCCAGCAGGATGGCGAATAATACGACCGTCTGCGCCGCCGCGTAGCCCATCTCGAAGTGGCCGAAGGCGGTTTCGTAGATCTTGAGCACCAGCGGCTTGGTCGAATCGAGCGGCCCGCCCTGGCCGTTGGTCATGCCGTAGACGTAGTCGAAGATGCGCAGGTAAGCGATCGAGCTGACGACGACGAGGAAGACGATGGTCGGTCGCAGCAGCGGCAGCGTCACCTCGAAGAGAATGCGCCACGGCCCGGCACCGTCGATCTCCGCCGCCTCGTAGTAGCTCGGCGGAATCGCCTTGAGGCCGGCAAGAAAGATCACCACCTGGAAGCCAAGCCCGGCCCAGATGGCGGGCGCCAGTACGGCATAGAGCGCCTGCTCGGTCGAACGCAGGAAGGGCTGTTGGGCAAAGCCGAGAGTCACCAGGATGTCGTTGAACAGGCCGACCGGCACCGGCTGATAGAACCAGCGCCACACCCACGCCATGGCGACGGCGGTGGTGATGTGCGGCAGGAAATAAAGCGCACGCAGCAGCGCGTGGCCGAAACGGATCCGGTCGAGAAAATAGGCAACCACGAACGACACGACGATGCTGATGCCGACCCCGGCGGCAAGATACTGGAAGGTGTTGGCGATCACCGTCCAGAATTGCCGATCGGCGGCCATCCGCCGGTAATTGTCGAGCCCGATGAAGCGCCGCTCGCCGACGATGTTCCAGTCGGTGAGCGACATGAAAAAAGCGTCGAGCGTCGGGTAGAAGCGGATGCCGGCGTAGAAGACGATCGGCAAGGCGAGGAAAGCCCACGCCCACATTGCGCGCTTGTGGCCGATCGAAAACCGCTCGAGCATGGCGTCAGGTCGCCACGGACGGGGCCGCCGGCCGGCCGACGCCCCCGCCGTGATGGATCACTTGCCGTAGAAAGCGTCGAGCAATTTCTGCTCCTCGGCCGCGGCTTCGGCGACCGAGGCGGTGGCCGGCTGGTTCTTGAGCGCGACGCGGTCGACCATGTCGATGAACAGTTTGCGCTGGGCGGTTTCGTTGACGAAGACCGTCGCTTCGGCGTAGGCGAGGCCGCGGACGAAGGCGCCGTATTTCGGGTGGTTGCGGATGGCGTCCTTCTCTGTCACCGCCTGGCGCGCTGGCAGCTCGCCGACCTTGTCGAGCCACAGTTCCATCGCTTCGGGCGTGGTGATGAACTTGAGAAACTTGGCCGCTGCTTCCTTCTTGGCGCCGGTCGCCTTGGGCGTGATGCCATTGACCCAGTATGAGGCGAAATTGAATCGCTTGCCGTTCTGCGCCGGAAGCTCGCCCACCGCGTAATCGAGCCCGCTCTGGCCATCGAAGGCGGCAAGGCGGAACGATCCGTCGATGGTGAACCCGGCCTTGCCCGAGCGGAAGGCGGTGACCCCGTCGGTCAAGAAGCCGAACTGGCCGACCCTCTCTTTGGCGACGAGATCGGTATACAAGGTGAGTGCCTTGGCGCCGGCCGGCCCGTCATAGGCGACCTTCTTGCCGTCGGCCGAATAGGGCTGGCCGCCCATCTGACGGATCAACACTTCGCGCAGCCAGTGGTGATCCTGCCCGCCCATATCAAGCGCGATCCCCGCCTGCACCAGGTTGCCGGCGGCGTCGCGCTTGGTCATCTTCTTCGCTGCCTCGACCAGTTCGTCCAGCGTCTGGGGCGGCTTGTTCGCATCGAGGCCGGCCTCCGCCGCCAGCTTCTTGTTCCAGAACAAAGCCAGCGAACGCACAGCGGTCGGCACCGCATAATACTGGCCGTCGACCTTCATCTGCTTGACCAGGGGAAAGAAATCGCGCTCGATTTCGGCGGCATTGAACAGGTCGCTCGGCAGCGGCTGCAGCAGCTTGGCTTTCAGATAATCGTGCAGCCAGCCGTAAAACAGCTGCACCACGTCGGGGCCCTGGCCGGCCGGGATGGCGGCGGCGATCTTGAGGCGGAAATCATCGTAGGGAACGTGCGTGTGCTTGACCTTGATTCCCGGGTTGGCCGTCTCGAAACGCTTGATCAGCTCGTCGATCGCCTGCACGCGCTGGGCGAAGGTGTATTGCCAGTACTCGATCTCGACCGTTTGTCCGCGCGCCGTGCCGGCGAACGCCAGTACCAAGGCGAATACGGCTGCCAGTAGCTTGTTCTTGACCATCGATGCCTCCCTTAGGCCGGCGCGCCTGCAGCGGCGCCGCAGCGGTTCTGATTGCTTGGCTTGGCCATGTTCCCAAAGCGCCGAAGGCCGGTCAACCATTAAGTCAACGTGCTTGATTTAATCGTTTCGGCCGGGCAGGCTGAACGACGATGGCGAGCTCGACGCTGCACCCCTTGCCTGGCGCCAACCCGTCGCACGCGCGCGCCCACAATCGCCGCGTCGTGCTCGACGTGGTGCGCCAGCTCGGCCCGTTGAGCCGGGCCGAAATCGCCCGCGCCACGACGCTCACGCCCCAGGCGGTGTCGAACATCGCCCAAGATTTGATCGGACTTGGCTTGTTGCGCGAGGCGGGACGGCGGCGTTCGGGCCTCGGCCAGCCGCCGGTCGATCTGGCGATCGCGCCGGCCGGCGCTTATGCGGTCGGGCTACACCTCGATCATCGCCGAGTTGCCGGAATTGTCGTCGATCTCGCCGGCGTGCCGGCAGCCGCCGCCGAGCGGCCGCTCGCATCGGCCGGGTCCGGCCAGGCGCTGCCGGCGATGGCGGCACTGGTCGCCGAATTGCTGGTGGCGAGCGGCATTCCGCGCCGGCGCGTGTGGGGGATCGGCGTCGCCATGCCGGGACCGTTCGACGTCGACTGGCCGGCGGCGCGCAGCCCCACGGTTCTCCCGGGCTGGGCCGATTTTCCGGCGCCGCTCCAGCTTGCCAAGCGGCTGCGGCTGCCGGTGCTGATCGAAAACGATGCAACGGCGGCGGCAGTGGGCGAGCGGCTTTACGGCGTGGCGCGCGAGCTGCGCCACTTTTTCTACGTCTACATCGGCACCGGGCTCGGCGGTGGCTTGTTTCTCGACGGCCAGCCCTACAAGGGGGCGTGGGCCAACGCCGGCGAGTTCGGCCACATCGTCGTCGAGCGACAAGGCCAGCCGTGCCATTGCGGCAATCGCGGCTGCCTCGAGCGCTATCTTTCGCTCGACGCCGCCTATGAAGCGTGCCGCGCGGCGGGGCTGGTCGTCGACACCCCGGCCGGCCTCGAGGCGGCATATCGTGCACAGGCGCTGGCGCCGCGCCGCTGGCTCGAGGGTGCGGCGCAGCACCTGCGCTGGGCGCTCAACACGATCGAGAACCTGCTCGACCCCGAGGCGATCGTCATCGGCGGACAGCTTCCGGGCGTCATGGTCGAGCGGCTGGTTGGACTGCTCGAACCCCTACCGGGATCGGTGAGTGCTCGCCGTGATCGCAAGCGGCCGCGTGTCGTGCTGGCCACCGCCGGAAAAAACAGCGCGGCACTTGGTGCGGCGGCGTTACCGATCTTCGCGGCGATGAGTCCACGATTGGCGGTGATGCTCAACCGGCCATCTAGCGGCGGTTTGGCGGCCGGCGGCCGGGCGACATGACCCAACCCACGTTGCTCGAGCGCGAGGCGCGCGAGGCGCCGGCCTGCGTCGCCCGCCTCATCGACAGCGGATCGCCGGTGATCGACGAGATCGTCCGCCGTTGCCAGGCGCGCCCGCCGAGACTTGCCATGACCGTGGCGCGGGGTAGCTCGAATCATGCCGCCACCTACGGTCGCTACCTGATCGAATCCCGGGTTGGATTGCCCTCCACCGCGGCGATGCCATCGGTGATCACCCTCTATGGCGCCCGCCTGCGGCTCGCCGAGGCGCTGGCGATCGGCGTATCGCAGTCGGGGGCCAGTCCCGATTTGACGGCGGTGCTGGCCTGGGCACGGGCCGCCGGCGCCCACACCATCGCCATTGTCAACGAGACCGCTTCGCCGCTGGCGCGCGCCGCCGAGCTCGTTATTCCGCTCGCCGTCGGCACGGAAGCCGGCGTCGCTGCGACCAAGAGCTGCATCGCTCAGCTCGCGGCGCTGGCGCTCCTCGCGGCGCGACTGTCGGGCGATAGGGCGCTTGCAGCGGCTTGTCGGGCGCTGCCGGCAGCGCTCGCGGCCGCAGCGGCAAGCGACTGGGCGGCGGCCATCGATCCACTGGTTAAAGCTCGCCACCTCTACGTTGTCGCCCGCGGCGCGGGGCTGGGCGTCGCCGGAGAATGGGCCCTCAAATGCAAGGAGACCGCCGGGCTGTTCGCTGAGGCGGTGAGCGCCGCCGAGCTTCTCCACGGCCCAGTGGCGATGATCGAGCGCGACTTTCCGGTGCTGCTGCTGGCACTCGCGGACGAAACCCTGGCCTCGGTGCTCGAGGTCGCCGACCGCCTCGCCGCGCACGGCGCCCGGATCATCGTCGCGTCATCGGACCCGGCGGCGCTGGCGCAGGGCGCAGTGTCATTGCCCCTGCCGCCGGCGCCGCACTCGGCGCTGGCGCCGATCGTCGCGGCGCAGGCGTTCTATCCGATGCTGGCCCACCTCGCCGCCGCGCGGGGCCACGATCCCGACCGCCCAACCAACCTCGTCAAGATCACGCAGACGCTGTGAGCGTGCCTGGCGCATACGCGGCCGGCCGCCCCGCCGTCATGTCGTTGCGCGGTCGCGTCTGGCACGCAACGGCCAGGTGCCGCGTGAGCGGCGACGATCTGCCGTGGCTGGTGGCCGATATCGGCGGGACGCATCTGCGACTTTGCGTGATCGACGCGCCGGCCGCACCGCCGCGCGCCCTTGCCGTGATGCCATGCCCGGCGAACGCCGATCTCGCGGAGCCGATCGTCGAGCGCGGGCGCGCCGCGTATGCGATCCACACCGCTGACGGCAAGCTTGCCGCGGTCGCCGAGACGCGCGAACTCGCTTTCGCGACCATTCGCCAGAACGATCTCGAACCGGTGAGCGTGAACTAGG
>CAZLYV010000109.1:0-8709 GCA_964563665.1 uncultured Acetobacteraceae bacterium | reverse complement strand
CCGGCGTCGATCGCGTTCTCGACCAGCTCCTTGACCGCCGCCGCCGGCCGCTCGACCACTTCGCCGGCGGCGATGCGATTGACCACGATTTCGGGCAACCGTCGGATGGTCATGGCATCTCGCCGAGGTACTGCCGGGTCAGCAGCTTTCCCTGCTCGACTGCCGGCTGGTCGAACGGGTCGACCCCCCAGAGATGCGCGGCGATGATGGTTTCGAGCATGAAGTGCATGAGAAGCGCGCCGAGCGTGCGGGCATCGCAGGCGCCCACGCGCACGATCCGCACCGGACGGCCCCGGCGGGCAAGCGTCTCGGCGGTGGCGCGCCCGCAAGCCTCGAGCAGATCGCCGAGCGTGCGGCCGGCAAGCCAATCGAGCCCCGGATCGGCGAGCTGCTCGGCCGTAAAGCGGGTCCCACGCGCCGCCACGTCGCCAATGACGATGTTGACGAGTTTGTCCGCCGGGCCGTCAAGATAGAGCTGGAGCTGACTGTGCTGATCGAGCGTGCCCTGCGCGCGAATCGGCGTCGTGCCCTTGCCCTGCTTGCCGAGGCTCTCCGCCCAAAGCTGGCAAAACCACCCGGCAAACGGCGCCAGCCGATCGAGGTAGGGCATCATCACCGTCTGATCGATGCCGCGCGTGCGGGCAAGCGCGACGTTGAGCGCCGCCCCCATCGCCGGCGGCGAGGAGTCCGGCTCGCCGCCCGCGAGTGCCGTGTCGAGCGCCGCCCGCGCGCCCTCGCGCACGGCGGTCGCGTCGACCCCGGCGATCATCGCCGGCAAAATCCCGGTCACCGAAAGAACCGAAAACCGCCCACCGAGGTTGGGATCGTGATCGAGAATCGGCAGGCCGAGACGGTTGGCGAGCCGCCGCAAGGGGTTGTCGGTCGGCTCGGTGATGACGACCGCGCGCTCGGCCAGCCGCCGGCCGCCGACACGATCGAGGAACAGGGGCAGCAAGACGTGCGCGACGGCAAGCGTTTCCGCCGTCCCGCCGGATTTCGAGACGATGGCGATCCCGCTTCGCGCAAGATCGATTCCCTCGAGCAGGCGCGACAGGCCATCGGGGTCGATATTCTCGACGAACCACAGCCTCGGCCGGCCGCGCGGATTAGCCGCCGGCCCGAGCCCGCCGTCGGCGAGCGCTGCCAGCGTGCGACCGCCAAGGCTCGATCCGCCAGTGCCGACAAAAACGACATGATCGAGCCCGCGCATGCGCTCGGCCGCCGCGGCGATGGCCGGCAGATCGTCGTTTCGTTCAGCGAACCGGAGGAACGCAAGGCTGCCTTCGCGGCGCCGCAAAGCGAGCGCGCCCAACGCATCGCGCGTCAGCGCCAGCGTATGCGCGAACTCGCCGCGCTCGAGCCCACGCGGGCCAATTGCGTCGGCAAAGCATGATTTGAGATCGCAAGAATAAGGCAGCTGCGGCGCGGCGGCGTCCATCGGCGGAGCGCCCGCCGTCATCCGCCGCGGCCAGCCGCTGGACCTGCGCGTTCCTCGCTGGCGACGAAGCCGCTCGGATTGCCGACGACGACGACGAGGAGCCGGCGGTCGTCGAACAGGCGGCGCGCGATCGTCCTCGCCTGCTCGAGCGTCACGGCCTCGATATAGCCATTGCGCTTGTCGAGATAATCGATGCCGAGCTTCTCGTACTGCATGCCGACGAGGGTGCGGGCGATTCGCCCGGTCGAATCGAGCCCGAGCGCGAACGAACCGGTGAGGTTCCGCTTGGCATCGGCGAGTTCTTCCGCCGTAGGTCCCGCATCGCGCATCCGCTGCAATACCTCGCGCGTCACCTGCAACGTTTCGGCGAGCCGCGCGTTCTGCGTCCCCGTCCCGCCGGTGAACTGGCCGGCGTGGTCGAGCGGCGACAGGCCGGTGAACATCGAATACGCCAGGCCGCGCTTCTCGCGCACCTCATTGGTTAGCCGCGAGTTGAACCCGCCGCCGCCGAGAATGTAGTTGGCGACCAGCGCGACGTAATAATCGGGATCGTCCCGCTTGACGCTGGCTGCGCCAAAGACGACCACGCTCTGCGGCACCGACATCCTGACCAGGATCGTTCGGCCTTCCCCTTGCGGCGACGTCGCGGGCACGTTGGCCGGCAGGGAGCGCGCCGGCAACCCGCCAAACGCGCGATCGATCAGCGGGCCGAGCTCGGCGGCCGTGATGTCGCCGACGGCGCCGATCACCAGATTGTCGCGCGCCAGTCGCTCGGCGACGAAGGTCCGGAAATCGTCGGGGCCAAGCGACTTCACCGTCCCGGGCGTGCCGCGAGGATCGCGACCATAGGGATGTTCGGGATAGGCCGCCGCCGCCCAAGCGCGGCGCGCGATCGAATTCGGGTTGGTCGAAGCGCGCGCAAGATCGGCGAGTTTCTGGGCTCGCACGCGCTCGACGTCGGCCGCATCGAAGCGCGGCCGGGTCAAGGCCAAGCGAAGCAGGTCCACCGCCGTATCGCGATTGACCGCGAGCGTCCTCAGACTGCCCTGTACGGTGTCGAGACCGGCGTCGAAGCCGAGGCGAATCGAGCGATCCTCGAGCACCTTCTGGAATGCTTGTGAATCGAGATCGCCGGCGCCCTCGGTCATCAGATCGGCCGTGAAGTCGGCGCGCCCTTCCTTGCCGGCTGGATCGAGCGCCGCGCCGCCGCGGAAGGAGAACTCGAGCGACAGCAACGGAACGCTTGTGTCGCGCACCAGCCAGGCCTCGATGCCGCCGGGGCTGACCACGCGCTCCACGTTCTTGGCCGCGAACGCCGCCGAATCGAACGCGAAGATCGCCCCAAGGACGACCAGCACGAGGCGCAAGGGTTTCGTCATCGCATCGGCTCCTTCAGCTGCGCGGCTTGGGCAGAAGTTCGCCGGTCACCGAGCGCTCGAGCCGCAACACCGCGCGCGCCGCCTCGACCACCTGCTCGACGCTCACCATGGCGATCCGGTTCGGCCACGCCTCGACGTCGGCGACGCTCTGGCCGGTCGACAGCGCGCTTCCCAGCGTGCGCGCCCCGCCCTGCAGGCTGTCGCGAGCGTAGACGGCCGAGGCCTGCATGCGCGTCTTCGCCCGGTCAACCTCGTCGGCGGTGACGCCGCCGACGACGACGCGCGCGATCTCTTCCTCGATCGACCGCTCGAGCGCGGCCATCTCCACGCCCTCGCGCGGCGTGGCGTAGATGTCGAAGGTCGTTTGATCGAGCGAATTGCCGCTATAGCCGGCGCCGGCGGATGTCGCGAGCTCCTTCTCGACGACGATCGCGCGGTTGAGGCGGCTGGTGGCGCCCCCGCCGACAATCTCGGCCAGCACCTGCAGCGCGTAGGCGTGCCTGGTCTCGCCGCTTTTGTAGCTCGGCGCCAGATAGCTGCGGCTCCACGACGGCCGGCTCACCTGCGGATCCTCGAGCCGCACGCGCCGGACCGCATCGGGCGGCGGCTCCTGCGGGCGGATTCGCGCCGGCACCGGCCGCGCCGCGATCACGCCGTAATATTTTTCGGCGAGCGGCTTCAGCTCGGCCGCCGTGATGTCGCCGGCGACGACCAGGATCGCGTTGTTGGGCGCATAATATTTCCGATACCAGTCGAGAGCGTCGGCGGTGGTGAGCCCGCGTATTTCGTGTTCCCAGCCGATGACCGGACGCCCATAGGGGTGGTTGAGATAGAGCGCCGCGTTCAATTGCTCGCCGAGGCGCGCGCCCGGCTGGTTATCGACCCGCGAGCGGCGCTCCTCGAGGATGACCTCGCGCTCTGGGTTTACTTCGGCATCGGTAAGCACGAGGTTCTGCATCCGGTCGGCCTCCAGGCGCATGACGATCTCGAGCCGATCGCTGGCGACGTTCTGGAAATAGCCCGTGTAGTCGTGGCTGGTGAACGCATTGTCGCGGCCGCCTTCGCGCCCGACGGTCTTGGAAAATTCGCCCGGCGGTACGGTCTTGGTGCCCTTGAACATCAGATGCTCGAGGAAATGGGCAATGCCAGACTTGCCCGCCACCTCGTCCGCCGCGCCGATCTTGTACCACACCATGTGGGAGACGATCGGTGAACGGCGGTTCGGCACCACGACCACCTCCATGCCGTTCGCCAGCGTGAAGGTTTCCGGGTTGAAGACCTCGGCCGCGACCGGCGCCGGATCAACCGCCAAGCCGAGCGCCACGACCGCCGCTGCGGCCCCAACCTTCCAGGATCCGCGACGTTGTGTCATCGCCACTCCATCATGCTATTCGAGCGGGCATGCTGTTCGGGCGGGCATGCTGTTCGAGCGGGCCGGCGGGATGAACCGGCGCCGTGTTCCGTTGCCTGGCTAGAATATCCCTTCGAGCGCACCCTTCTGGCGTCGCCGGATGATCGGCGTATCGCCCTCGTTCACCGGGCGCCCGAGCGCCTGGTTCTCGCGCAGGCGCTGCGCCTCGCGTTGCGGATCGATGACGACGCCCGGTTCCTCGGGTTTGCGCCAGAAGATCAGGCGGTCGACGAACGTGCGGTCGGCGTCGGCGAGCACCGAGGCTTCCTGGTTGACGATATCGCGGATGCCCGGCTGGACCCGTGCCGCGCCGGCCTGGGTGAGCAGCGCCGACTCGCCGCCGCTGGTCTCGGGAAGCGGCGCCGAGGTCACGGTGCGTCGTGCCGGGGCGCCGATCACCACCTGACGGGCCTGTTCCGGGATCGTGCCCTCCTGCGGCCGGGGCGCGCCCGGCTGGGGTGGACGCAACGAATAATCGGGCGGCAGCGACAGCGGCGCGCGGCTCACCACCTTGAACTCGTCGGGGGTGGATTTATCGATGCCGATCGCCTTGCGGGCGTCGCTGCAGGCCGAGACGAGCGCGCCCAACGCGACCAAGGCCGCGGCGGCGCGGAATGTCCGGCGAATCCGGTAGCTGGAGCCGGCAGGGAGTGGACGCATGGCCCCCTATTTAATCGACCGGCTGCCGCCGAACAAGGTCTCTATCAACAGCGCCGCGACCCCGACGGTGATCGCCGAATCGGCGAGATTGAACGCCGGCCAATGCCAGCCGAAGGCGTGAAAATCGACAAAGTCGAACACCGCGCCAAAGTGGATCCGATCGATGATGTTGCCGACTGCACCGCCGATGACCAAACCAAGCGCCAATCCTGTCTGCGCCGAGGCGACGCGCCGCAGCCAGATGAGCAGGCCAACGACGATGGCGAGCGCGAGGACGATGAAGATGACGCCGCCGAAGCCCGAATCCGAATTGAACAGGCCGAAACTGATCCCGTAGTTCCACACCGTGACCAGATTGAAAAACGGCAGGACCTCGACCGCGCGCCGTCCGTCCTCGACGAGATAACGATAGAAATAGAGCTTGCTCGCCTGGTCCGAAATCGTGACCGTGAGCGCGACGATCAGCCCGAGCCGCAGCATGGCCGCGCCGCCGCCGCGCTACTCGGCCGCGGCCCGCCGGTGCTCGACGGCATCGGCGCAGCGGCCGCAGAGCGTCGGGTGGGCGGTCTGCTCGCCGACCTCGGGCAGGACCCGCCAGCAGCGCTCGCACTTGTCGCCGCTTGCAAGTTGGACCACGACGCCGACCCCGGCCACCTCGGGCAAGGTAAAGGCGCGGTCGGGGGCGGCGGCGCTATTGTGCAGCGTCACGCCCGACGTGATCGCAATCTCGGCGAGGTCGAGCCCGCCGAGCGCGGCAATAAAATCGGGCGCGGCGTAGACCTCGGGCGCTGCCTGCAAGGACGCACCGACACCGCGCTCCGCCCGCGCAATCTCGATCGCTCCGGTGACGACCCGGCGAAGGTCGCGAATCTTCTCCCATTTGCCGGCAAGCGGCTCGTCGCGCCACGCCGCGGGAATGTCGGGGAAAAGCCGCAGATGCACGCTCCCGTCCTCGCTTGGGAATCGGGTTTGCCACGCTTCCTCGGCGGTGAACGAGAGTACCGGCGCGAGCCAGGCCGCGAGGCAGGAAAACAGGTGATCGAGCACGGTCCGCGCGGCCCGGCGACGGCTCGAGTCCGGCCGGTCGCAGTAGAGCGCATCCTTCCGGATGTCGAAATAAAAGGCCGACAGATCGACGGCGCAGAAATTATGCAGCGCCGCATAGAAAACATTGAAGCGGAAATACTCGGATGCGTCCTTTTGCGCCACGGTGCGCCGCAGCAACCGGTCGAGCTCCCACAGGCGATGCAATACCCAGCGCTCGAGCTCCGGCATCTCGTGTCGCTGCACCCGCTCGGCCTCGTTGAAGCCGTCGAGATTGCCGAGCACGTAGCGCAGCGTGTTGCGCAGACGGCGATAGAGTTCGGCCTGGTGCTTGAGAATTTCCGGCCCGATGCGCAAATCCTCGGAATAGTCGGAGCTCACCACCCACAGGCGCAGAATGTCGGCGCCGAGCTTGCCGACGACGTCCACCGGCGAGGTGACGTTGCCGAACGACTTCGACATTTTGCGGCCCTGCTCGTCGAGCACGAAGCCGTGGGTCAGCACCGCCTCGTAAGGGGCGCGACCCCGCGTACCGCAGGCCTCGAGCAGCGAGGAATGGAACCAGCCGCGATGCTGGTCGGTGCCTTCAAGATAGAGCGAGGCGGGCCATTTCAGCGTCCAGCCGCCGATATTCTTCGCCTCGAGCACGTAGCTATGCGTGGCGCCGGAATCGAACCAGACGTCGGCGATGTCGCGCACCTGTTCGAACCCGGCGGGGTCGTAGTTGGGCCCGAGGAAACGCCGGGCATCGCCGGCGAACCAGGCATCGGCGCCCTCGGCCTCGAAGACGCGCGCAATTCGCTCCATGATTTCGGGGTCGCGCAGCGGTTCGTCGGTTTTCTTGTCGACGAAGATCGCGATCGGCACGCCCCACGTGCGCTGGCGTGAAATACACCAGTCGGGTCGCGTCTCGATCATGGCGCGGATGCGGTTGCGGCTCGACGCCGGGATCCACTGCGTGGCGTCGATCGCGGCCAGCGCCTTGCCGCGCAGATCGTTGCGCGACATCGAGATGAACCACTGGGGCGTGTTGCGGAAAATGAGCGGCGCCTTCGAGCGCCAGGAATGGGGGTAGCTGTGGACGAGGCTGCCCCTGCCCAACAGCCCGCCCGATTCCTTGAGCGCACCGATCACCGCGCCGTTGGCATCGCCCGGCTTGCCGTCGGCGGTGTAGACGAGCTTCCCCGCGAACAACGGCACATGCGGAAAATAGCTTCCCTCGCCGTCCACCGTCTGCGGCACCTCGATGCCGTGCCTGGCGGCGAGCTCGTAGTCGTCGACCCCGTGTCCCGGCGCGATATGAACGAAGCCGGTGCCGGCCTCGGTGGTGACGAAATCACCGGCGAAAAGCGGCACGTCGAAGTCGTATCCTCGCCCACGCAAAGGATGCGCGCACACCGTTCCGGCAAGTTCGCGGCCGGTAAACTGCAAAAGCGGGCTCGAGGGGACGATTCTTGCCGCCCCACAGAAATCGGCGAGCAGGTTTGCGGCCACGACCAGCCGGTCGCCCGATTTGGCCGACGCCCCTTCGCCAACCTCGCCAACCTCGAAAAGGATATAGGGGATTTTCTCGCCATAGGCGATCGCCCGGTTGCCGGGCAGCGTCCACGGCGTCGTCGTCCAGATGACGATGGAAGCCCCGGCAAGCTCGGAACGGCTTGGCTTAATGATCGGGAATCGCGCGTAGAGCGTCGTCGATTTGTGGTCGTAGTACTCGATCTCGGCTTCGGCGAGCGCGGTCTTCTCGACGACCGACCACATGACCGGCTTCGATCCCCGAAACAGGCTGCCGTTCATCGCGAACCGTCCGAGCTCGCGCACGATCTGCGCCTCGGCGGCGTAGGACATGGTCGAGTACGGATTGTCCCAGTCGCCGATCACGCCGAGGCGTTTGAACTCCTCGCGCTGGATGCCGATCCAGTGCTCGGCGAATTCGCGGCACTCGCGCCGGAACTCGACGATCGGCACGGTGTCCTTGTCCTTGCCCTTGGCGCGGTAATCCTCCTCGATCTTCCATTCGATCGGCAGGCCGTGGCAGTCCCAACCGGGTACGTAATCGGCGTCCTTGCCCAGCATCTGCTGCGAGCGGTTGACGACGTCCTTGAGGATCTTGTTGAGCGCGGTGCCGATGTGAAGATGGCCGTTGGCGTAGGGCGGCCCATCGTGGAGCACGAATTGCTCTTTGCCGCGCGCCGCCGCGCGCTGCTGGCGGTAGAGATCGATCCGCGCCCAGCGCTTGAGGATGTCGGGTTCGCGCTTGGGCAAGTCGCCCCGCATGGCAAACGACGTCGACGGCAGGAAGACGGTCGATTTGTAGTCGACGCTCATCGCCCGCCGTCCCGCGCCGTGGCAGGCTCGAATGCGCGCGCCTTGATCGCGGTCAGCACGCGATCGACATGGACGATTTGCCGCAACGATTGCGCGATGTGCTCGGCGGTGTGCGCCTCGAGCCCATCGACTTGCACGTCGATGGTGAGCTCGTCGGCGTCGGGGCCGGCAATGGCCGCCTCGAAGCGCTTCGGCGCGAGGCCGCGTTTGGCGAATAGTTCAAGGACGCGGGGCATCACGGACGCCTCGGCGGCGGCGAAGACCGAGAAACAAAATGTCGGGCGGGATCGATGATCAGCAGGTGACATGGAACGCGGACTCCTCAACGCTGGCGTGGACGCGAACGACGACGTCCCGGTCCTTGATCAGGACCGGGGTCGTAATTCGCGCCGTAAGCGCCAGCGAAAAGAGCCGCGTTGACATGGCAGGCGGATCATAGGGAGTGGGGT
>CAZLYV010000108.1:0-8713 GCA_964563665.1 uncultured Acetobacteraceae bacterium | reverse complement strand
TCGATCTCGCCCACGCCACGCTCAAACCGGCGCTGCGCTGGGGCGATGCCGGCGAGGCTCGTCTGGCGCCCGACGACGTGGCCGGGTTCTACCGTAGCTGGGCCGCCGCGGTCCCCTCGCCGCTCGCTGCGGCGCTACGGCCGTTCTTCATATCCTTCCGGCGTCTTACCTGGCTGCGCACGACGATGGCCTTCGCCAGATTCGGGGCGACCGCCGCCACGGCCGCACTCGAACCGGGGGCGGCGGCGCGCGCCGATCGCGCGATCGTGGCCGCTTTCGACCCCGATGAGATCGCAGAGACGCGCCGGGAATGGCTGGGGCCGAACCCGCTCGATCTTGGCTGAGCCGGCCAGCCGATATCGTCCCTATCGCCGGCTTGCCTCGCCTCCGGCGGCGTCCCATGATGTCGGCAAGGATCCATTCGATGGATATTCTTCTCGAGTTTCTCGAATTCATCGAGGCGACGCCGCGGCCCGACTTGCGCGATTTGATGAATCGCGTGCTCCTGCGCAGCCGCAACCTCACCGGCGCCGAGGCGGGATCGATTTATATCGTGCGGCGCGAGGGTCGGCGCAGGATCCTCGAGCCGGCAAGCTTCCAAAACGTCGTCGTCGCCGTGGCGCCCGGCGCGCTTGCCGTGAAGGTGGACGCCGGTTCGATCGCCGGCTACGTCGCGCGCACGGGAAAGACGCTGCTGATTCCAAATGCACACCGCATTCCCGCAGGCCGCCGATACCGCTTCAATCCGGCAAGCGACCATGCGAGCGGGTTCTACTCGAAATCCGTGCTGTGTTTTCCGCTGACCAATCATGCGCGCGAGGTGATCGGCGTGGTGCAGCTGATCAACCGGCGCGACCGTGCGGGTCGCGGCCCGCTCCCCTTCACCCACGCCCATGCCGGTCTGTTCCGGCCGATCAACCACATCGTCGGCGCGGCGATCGAGCGCACCGACATGCTCGAGCAGATCGCCGAGAAGAACCGGCGGCTCGCCGAACGCAGCCGGCTGCTCGCCCGCCAGCGCCGCGACATCGCGGCGCTCAAGGACCAGACCGAGGATGCGTTCCAGCTCTCGATCCGACTGCTCGCCCGCGCCGCCGAGTTGCACGACGAAGACACCGGCAATCATATCGTTCGGGTGAACGAATACAGCTACTTCGTCGCCGGCAAACTCGGCATGCCGAAAGCGTTTTGCGACGAGATCCGTTACGCCGCCCAGCTCCACGACGTCGGCAAGATGAGCGTCGATTCCGCCGTCCTCAAGAAGAAGGGTCCGCTTACGCCCGAGGATCGGCGCGAGATGAATCTTCATCCCGAGTACGGCTACCGCATCCTTGCCCATTCTTCGCGCCTTGAAATGGCGGCCGAGATCGCCTGGTGCCATCACGAAAAATGGGACGGCTCGGGTTATCCACGTGGGCTCAAGGGCGAGGCGATCCCGATTTCGGCGCGTATCGTCCAGCTCGCCGACGTCTATGACGCGCTTCGCGCGGAGCGGCCCTACAAGTCCGGCTTCAGCCACAAGGAAGCGTTCAAGATTATTCGCGAAGGCGACCAGCGGATCGATCCACGGGCACATTTCGATCCCCGGCTGATCGAAGTCTTCAGCCGGCACCATGCCGGCATGGACCGCATCTGGCGCCATTTCCAGGATTGATCCAGCCGGGCGGCTCATTGTTCTTGATTTGTTCCTATTGGCCGGTATAATTCGCCGATGAGCGATCCGCTGGACGAATGGCGTGTACCGGCGATCGCCCGCAAGGGCCGCGGGGCGATCAGCAATCCGGCCGGGCGTTTCGAGCATGCGACCCGTTTCGCCATCGATGACGGATGGAGCGGGTCGCAAGCGGCCGGCGCCCCGACGGGTCCCGACAATGACCCGACGAGCGGCGACAACGATGAGGCGCTGCCACCGCTGGCCACGACGGTGAGCATCGATGCGACGCGCACGATCATCGCCCGGAACGATTCGCCCGACATCCCGTTCGAGCAATCGATCAATCCGTATCGCGGCTGCGAGCACGGCTGCGTCTATTGTTACGCACGGCCTAGCCACGCCTATCTCGGTCTTTCCTCGGGGCTCGATTTCGAGACGAAGCTATTCGCCAAGCCCGACGCCGCCCGCCTGCTCGCGGCCGAGCTTGGGCGGCCCGGTTATCGCGTCTCGCCGATCGCGCTTGGCACCAACACCGATCCCTATCAGCCGATCGAGCGCGAGCTCAAGATCACGCGCCAGATCCTGGAGACGTTCCAGCGTTTCGGCCATCCCTTCACCATCGTCACCAAATCGGCGCTGGTCACGCGCGATCTCGATCTCCTCGCCCCGATGGCGGCACGCAATCTTTGCCAGGTGTTCGTCTCGGTGACGACGCTCGATCGCGAGCTCGCCCGCACGCTCGAGCCGCGCGCGGCGACGCCGGCGCGCCGTCTTGGCGCGATCCGCGCGCTCGCCGCGGCTGGCGTGCCGACCGGCGTCATGGCGGCGCCGATGATTCCAGCGCTCAACGATAGCGAGCTCGAGGCGATTCTTGCCGCCGCCGCCGATGCCGGCGCGCGATCGGCGGGCTACACCGTTCTGCGCCTGCCCCACGAAATAAAAGATCTTTTCACCGAGTGGCTGCAGACGCATGCGCCGCTGAAAGTAAATCACGTGCTCTCGCTCATTCGCGAGACCCACGGCGGCCGGCTCAACGACCCCGAGTTCGGCAGCCGGATGCGCGGGACAGGACGGTACGCCGAGCTGATCGCCGCCCGCTTCCGTCTCGCCTGCAAGCGCCTCGGCCTCAACAAGAACGACTGGCGGCTCGACGTCGCTCAGTTTTGCCCGCCGCCCAAGGACGGCGACCAGCTCCGGCTCTTGTAACTCCCCGTCGTTGACGTGACTGACGTGCTACCCGTTTGTCACCCGATCTGATCTGGAGTCCGTTCATCATTTGAGCCCATGAGGCTCGGTGGCGCAACGGGACGGACCGCGAAGCCTAGGCCCTCGGTATAGAACCGCAGGCTCTGGTCGATGCTGGCGCAATAAAGTTCGGGTACAAGCTTGTTCGATTGCTTGGCCGATGCTTAGCCCACGACATAAGCGCGAACAAGCCGGGAGTCATCGCGGCACCCTGAGGTATACTTGCGACTCGGAACCAGCGAGCGACCCGTGCCGAGCTTCGCGCCGGAAAAGCATCATCGAGGAACGGTCGCCGGAGTCGATGAGGCCGGTCGCGGGCCACTGGCCGGGCCGGTGGTCGCCGCGGCGGTGGTGTTCGATCGTCGCCGCGCGTCCACCGAATTGCTGCGGCTGATCGACGATTCAAAGCAACTTTCTCAGCGGCAGCGCGAGCTGGCTTTTGCCGCCCTGGTCGAGGCGGCGCGCGCCGGTGTGCTGACCTATGGCGTGGCGGCGGCGAGCGTGGCCGAGATCGACCGGCTCAACATTCTTGCAGCGACGTTCCTCGCCATGCGCCGCGCGCTCGCCCGCCTGCCGCTTCTGCCCGACGTGGCACTGATCGACGGCAACCGGGCGCCCGCTGCGCTTGCCTGCCAGGCCGAGACGCTGATCGGCGGCGACGCCCTCTCCTATTCGATCGCTGCTGCCTCGATCGTCGCCAAGGTCATTCGCGACCGCGCCATGGTCCGGCTCGGCGCGCGTTACGCCGGCTTCGGCTGGTTCACCAATGTCGGGTACGGCACGCCGGCGCATCTCGAAGCTCTAGCGCGTTTGGGCCCAACGAGGCACCACCGGTTGAGTTTTGGACCGTTGCGCCAGAGCCGGTTGGCGGTCTGAGCGACTCCCCATAAGGCTTTGACTCGACAAAGATATTGACGCCGACTAGGGGCCTGACTCAGGATCGGCGTCGGTACGAAGGCGAGCGAAATCTTGGGGGGAGTTTGGGAATGGCGGCCGAGCGAATAGTCATCGGCGATTGCATCGAAGAGATGGCGCGCCTGACGCCGGGCAGCGTCGACATGGTGTTCGCCGATCCGCCCTACAACCTGCAGCTCCGCGGCGAGCTCCACCGGCCCAACAACAGCCGGGTCGATGGCGTCGCCGAGGACTGGGACCGGGTCGGCGACTTCGCCGACTACGATCGCTTCACGCGCGCCTGGCTCGACGCCGCGCGCCGCTCGCTGAAGCGCGACGGCACGATTTGGGTTATCGGCACTTACCACAATATCTTTCGCGTGGGCGCGGTGCTGCAGGATCTCGGATTCTGGGTCTTGAACGACGTCATCTGGCGCAAGACCAATCCGATGCCGAATTTTCGCGGGCGCCGATTTACCAACGCGCACGAAACGCTGATCTGGGCGGCGCGCGGAGTCGACAGCCGTTATACCTTCAATTACACGGCGATGAAGGCGCTCAATGAAGATCTGCAGATGCGGAGCGACTGGCTCATCCCGATTTGCGGCGGCCCGGAGCGTTTGAAGCGGGACGGCAAGAAGGCCCATCCGACGCAAAAGCCCGCGGCGCTGCTCTATCGCGCGATTCTCGCCGCCACGCGGCCGGGCGAGATCGTGCTCGATCCCTTCTTCGGCAGCGGCACGACCGGCGCCGTCGCCAAGCAGCTCGGCCGCCAGTTCATCGGCATCGAACGCGATGCCGGTTACGCCGCGATCGCCGCCGAACGTATCGCGACCGTGCGGCCGCCGGCGAACGAGGAGTTGGTTACAACGCCCTCGCCCCGTGACGAACCGCGCATTCCCTTTGGCTGGCTGGTCGAGCGTGGGCTCCTGCAGCCAGGCGAAGTGCTGACCGATCCATCGGGCCGCTGGAGCGCGCGCGTGCGGGCCGACGGAAGCGTGATCTCCTCCGATCACCGCGGCTCGATCCATCAGGTCGGCGCGGCGGTTCAGGGTGCGCCCGCCTGCAATGGTTGGACCTTCTGGTGCGTCAACCTCGATGGACGGATGGTCCCGATCGACGTGCTTCGCCAGAAACTGCGCGCCGAACTTTCCTAAAATTTTCGAGATATTGCGGGCGGTGATGGTCCGACCACGGATCAAGGCTTTCGCGATAGGCGTAAATCGACGAGATTTCAGAACGATTTCGCGCGATTAAGAATTCATACACCAATTTTCTGCTAAGTTTCGGCCGTCTCGGCGCTTCGGGCATCGACCGTTTCAGACGTTATATGAGGAACTTGTTGTGGAAACGGTCGGGTTACCAGAAGCGGACGGAAAGGTCGAACATCGGATGACCGCGTTGCCCGACTATCTTGAGTCTCCGGACGTCGTCAAGCGGCGGCGCTTGGCCCTCGACGAGATCGCGGCGGAAGACGAAAAGCTGCGCCGTGCGCTCGAGTATTGGCAATCGAAACGCAAGGACGGGCTACTCCCCACCCGACGCGATATCGACATCGTCGAGCTGCGGCCGGTCATCGGCACCACGCATATGGTCGACGTCACCAGCGAAGATCCGTTGCGCTACAAGTTCCGCGTCTATGGAACCGCGGTTCGCCAGGTCGTGCAGCAGGATGCGGCCGAAATTCTTCTCGGTGCGTGTCCGTCCAAGGTATTGCGCGATGCGGCGATCGAGGATTACACGGCGGTCGTATTCTCAGGTACGCCCGCTTATCACCAGCTCGTCGCGCTGATCGATTACGTCAGCTACAGCTATAGTCGGTTGATCCTGCCATTGGCCGAGGACGGTCGACGGGTCAATTTGCTGATGGTCTGCATCAACGCGCGGAATTTCAGCGACCTCACGCTGTAAGCCGCTGCAGATCCGGCTCGGCCCCTGGTGTAGCGAACATCGAATGCGCCGGAAGGCGGCGAAATTGCTCGATCGTTTCGCGCTGCGACAGGTAGCAGATGTGAACTTCCTGCTCATTGCTGCGCGCCGGCGGGAACCAGCCGTCGAAAACCGGCTCGACGTGCAGATAGCCGTAAGCATTCTTCGGAATCGCGCTCTCCGCCATCGCACGCAGCACCAGGCAGGTGTAAAAGTCGATGTCGTAATTGCGAAAACAGAGCGCGCGGCTCAGGAACGGCACAAACAGCGACAGCCCGCGCTTGCGGTAACGGGGGTCGATCCAAAGACTCCCTGCGTATGCGATGTTCCCCGCGATATGGGTCGAGATCTGGCGCAGGCGCCATGGAAGTTGCCCGGGCTTGAGCTCGACCTTACCGGGATACCACAGGATTCCGGAGTCGATCAGCGCGCAAAAGTCGGCGGCGACGAACACTTTTTGCGCGTGGCTGCCGATCGTATTGCCCTTCTCGTCGACGATCCGAATCCAGAATGCATCGCGACCGAGATCGCTGCACGCCGGGTCGAATGTCGGGTTGATCCAAGGCGCGCGAATAGCGTGCAGGAAATCAACCAGCTTCGCGAAATCGGTTTCGACGATCAGCGACAGCCGAAGCGCCGCCATGCGCTCCATCAGTTCGTCGATGCGTGTTTGCAACAAAGCGAACTCTGCGTCGTTGAGTGCCATGATTCGGCCCCCCACAATCAATCCGATTAAAATATTATTAACCAGATCTGTGGAAAACACATCAAGTTTTTCGCAATATCATCGCGTTAATGTTGCTACTTAAGGATATTAATTAAGAATACTGCGGTATAGCCCAAGGTATAGCGCCGCCGGGCCCACAACTCGCAATATCTGGTGCTTTGTCCGTCTGGCCGCCGGCGGTCCGAGGCGACGGTCGTCTTCGGAGTGCTTCGCGACGAAGAGCTTTGCGCGGGGCGCGCGGGACCTTTTCAGTCGGCGTCCGCCTTGCGGGCGTGGGCGATGATTTTTTTCATCAGCGTCGGGAGCGGCAGATCGCCCAGACGATCGGGCAGCGCCCATTCGCCGTCGTTGAAGGAGAGTTGCTGATCCTTGAGCGCGGCCCGACCGACCCGGGCGATCCACACCTTGAGTTCGAGATGAAAATGGGTGAAGCCGTGCCGCACCTGTCCCGGAAGCTCGTGCCAGGCGAGCGCCAGCGGCGCCGCGTGGCGCGCGGCCGCATCGGTCCATGCGCGCTCGCGCCACGGCGTCGAGGGCACCTCCATCATGCCGCCGAGAAGTCCGCGATCCGGCCGGCGGCGGAGCCAGATCGCTCCATCGTTGCGCGTAAGAAAGAACGCGACCCCGCGCCGGACCGGTTTTGCCGATTTCGGCGCGCGACGGGGATAGCGTTCGGGGTCGCCTGCGGCGCGCGCAGTGCATGCGTCCGCCCACGGGCACAGCATGCATTTCGGCCGACGGACGGTGCAAATGGTGGCGCCGAGATCCATCACGGCTTGCGCGTAATCTCCGGCGCGAAGCTCGGGCGTCAGCGACTTGGCGGCTGCTTCGATCGTGCGCTTTGCCATGGGCGGGGGCGCGTCGATCGCGTACATGCGCGCGATCACACGCTCGACGTTGCCGTCGATGACCACCGCCGGCCGGCCAAAGGCGATCGCCGCGACGGCTGCCGCGGTATACGGGCCGACGCCGGGAAGTGCTTGCAAGGCCGCCTCCGTATCGGGAAATCGGCCATCGTGCTCCTCGACCACCACGCGCGCGCAACGATGCAGATTTCGCGCCCGCGCGTAATAGCCGAGGCCGGACCAGGCGTGCCGGACCTGTTCAATCGGCGCCGCGGCAAGATCTTGAACCGTCGGCCAGCGGGTGATGAATCTGCGGAAATAGGGGCCGACCGCCGCCACGGTGGTCTGCTGCAGCATGATCTCGGCGAGCCAGACGCTATACGGATCGAACCGCTCGCCACGGCGCGCGCGCCATGGAAGCGACCGGGCATGCCGGTCATACCAGACGAGCAAACGTTGGGTGAGATCGCTTGGATCGGCCATGTCAGCGCCAGCGGCCGCCTGAACGCGGGGAGAAGAAATCTACGTGCCGGGCCGTTGTATCCGGCGCCGGGCAAACTTACCATATGAGAGCCGTCGCGTGGGCGACGCATAGCCAGACCCGACCAAGGAAGTTTCCCCTATCGCCATGGCGCTTCGCGCGATCGCCCAACGGCTGCCGAAAATCATCCGACCGGTGTTGGCGCGGCGCGGCACGGCGTTTTCCGCCTTGGTCGCCGATTGGGCAGCCGCGGTCGGTCCGCAATTTGCGCACCTGACGCTGCCGGAAAAGCTTTCCGGCGGGCCGCCCGGCGAGGGCGGCGTGCTCACCGTCCGCATCGCTGGCGCGGCGGCGGTCGAGCTTCAACACGCAGCATTGCAGACGGTCGAGCGGATTAATGGATTTCTCGGCTATCGCGCCGTCGCCCGTCTGCGCCTGGTGCAAGCGCCGCTGCCTGGCTCTGAGGCAAGAGGGGCGCGCAGGTCCCAGCGCCTGAGGGTCGACTCGCGGAAACTCGAGATCATGGCCGCGGCGATCCAAGATATCGCCGAGCCCGAGCTGCGCACGGCGCTGGAGCGCCTGGCCATCGCCCTCGCTCAATCCGAGGACCCGACCTCGACGCAATAGAAAATTTGCCGTCGCGCGAACGGGTTGCGGTATCGGGCGGCGTCCGCATTGATCGGGTTATGGATTCGCCTTGTGGAGTCGGGCAGCGAATCGTTAGGATGCACAATATCTTGTGGGTAAACAGTCCATGACCCGTAACATCTTGCTCAAATTCGCTGCCGTCGTCGTCGTGGCGATGGCGCTTGGTTGGGGGCCTGCGGTGGCCAACAGCGCGCTCGCCCAAGCGCCCGCGCCCGAAACGCTCGCCCCGCGGCTGGAAGGCGGTGACATGGTCATGGGGCTCGCCAACGCCCCCGTGACGGTGATCGAGT
>CAZLYV010000107.1:0-8758 GCA_964563665.1 uncultured Acetobacteraceae bacterium | reverse complement strand
AGCTCGCCCGCGCGCTCGACCTGCTGCGCGGAATCGCGCTCTATAATCAGAAAGCTGCGACCAACTGAGCGTACGCTTACCCGCGGGTTCGCGGGGGCGCCGAATTTACGCCGCGCCTGACGCGATGGAGCGCCGTTGCGACCGCATGCGGACTCATCCGATCGCTCTCCGGTCAGTCGTCGCCGCGGCGGCGCGGCGGCGCTTGCGCTGGCGTGGATCGCGCTGATCTCGATCGTCGGTGGAGCGCTGGTGCTGGGCCGGCTGCACCCGCCGTCGCCGACGCCAGCGGCAATCTTTACCTTTCGGCTCGACTGGACGCCCCCGCGCCCGTCTTCACCCCCCGCTTCGCTTGACGAACCGACAGCCGATCCGGCGGCGTCCGCGCTGCAAATGCCGGCGCAATCCACGACGTACATCGATGCTGCAATACGGCCGAGCGAGACATCCGATAGCGCGATCCCGTCGGCCGCATTGGAAGCGAACGGACAGGCGCCCCAATTTCCGGCCGATGCGGTCGCCGCGTCCGAACCTCCGATCGCCGCCGATCGCACGCCGCCGCAGATGTTACCCACCGCCGCGCCTTCTTCGCCGCCGCGGCTGCAGAATTTCCGGCCCTTCGACGCCAAAGAGCGCCGCCCGCGGATCGCGGTCGTGATGGTCGACCTTGGCGTAAAGCCGGCGGCGAGCGAGGCGGCGATTCGTCGTTTGCCGGGCGAAGTGACGCTGGCGATCAGCGCCTATGCCGACGACGGGCCACGCTTTGTACGCGAGGCGCGTGAAGCCGGCCACGAGGTGCTGCTGAGCGTGGCGATGGAGCCGGAAAGTTTTCCAACGCCCGAGCCGGGCCCCGAGACATTGCGCGTCGCCGTTTCGCCGCAGGAAAACCTCAAGCGATTGGCGGCGGCGCTTGACCGCAGCGCGGGGTACGTCGGGGTCACCTATGTCATGGGTGGCCGCTTCACCGCGGATCGCGAGGCATTGCAGCCGGTGTTGAGCGCGCTTCGCGACCGCAGCCTTCTTTTCTTCGAGAGCCGCGCGAACCCGCGCAGCATCGCCCATGAGCTTGCGCGCGAGATCGGCCTGCCGCGCGCGATCGCCGATCGAACCATCGATGCCGAGCCGACGCGCAGCGCAATCGATGCCCGGCTCGGCGAGATCGAGGCGATCGCGCGCGACGCGGGCCTCGCGGTGGCCGTCGTCCGCCCTTATCCTGTAACCTTCGAGCGCCTGTCGGCCTGGCTGCCGACGCTTGCCCGCAAGGGTTTCGCGTTGGCGCCGGTTTCGGCGGCGCGCCCGCGCACGCCGCCGGGCCAGCCGGCGATGCAACCCGAGAGCGCAAGATGACCGTGCCCGCGTTTCCCTCGTCCGCCGATGAAATCGAACGCCTGCCGTACCGGCAAGGCGTTGGTTTGATGATGTTCAACCGCGATGGGCTGGTATTCGTGGCGCGACGCATCGACATGCCGAGCGAGGCGTGGCAAATGCCGCAAGGCGGCATCGATCCCGGTGAAGCGCCCCGTCACGCCGCCATGCGCGAGCTCAAGGAGGAAGTCGGCACCGACAAGGCCGAGATCATCGCCGAGAGCCGCGACTGGTACGCCTACGATCTGCCGCCTGATCTTCAGGGTTGGCTGTGGGGCGGCCGATACCGGGGACAGCGGCAGAAATGGTTCGCGTTGCGCTTTGCGGGCGAGGACGGTGAGATCAATATCGCAACCGAACACCGCGAGTTTCTGGCCTGGAAATGGACGCCGGTTTCAACGCTCCCCGAGCTGATCGTGCCGTTCAAGCGCAACCTCTATGTGGCGCTTGTGGCCGAGTTCGCTCACCTTGCCGTGCGGCGTTGAGGTTCCAGGCGTGGCGCGGCTCGTTCTCGAGAATGTAAACAAGCGGTTTGGCGCGACGCGCGCGCTCGACGGCGTCGAACACGCCGCCGTTGCCGCGCGCCGATTGCGCGCCGCTTTTCGCCAGCGCCTCGTAATATGGCCAGCCAAGCGAGGGCGTGCGGGTGAGCACGCCGAGGTGGATCGCCGCCGCGCCCGAATAAAGCGGGCTTGGCATGATCACCTGGCCTTTCGCCTCCGGCTTGACGAGATCGGCCCACCGCTCGGGCTTCATCGGCGCCGCACGATTGTAGACGATCCCGGTCGTGATCAGTTTGGTCGCGAAGTAGGTCTTGTCGGGATCGTGCGCGGTCCCTTCTTCGAAAGCAGGTTGTGCCGCGGCGTATCGCATATCGCCACGACCGAACCATGACGTCCAGTCGAAGGATCGGCAGCGCGGGCGAACTTACGCACCGGCGCGGGCAAGCGCGTTCACCCGCGTGCGCACGAGCCAGGCGGCAAAGCGCGACAGCCAGACGTGCAGCCGACCATTGGGCGTGAGACCGATCGCCCTCAAGGCCATCGCCACGCCGCGCTCGATGTGCCGTGGGCGATAGACGGCATACGCGCGCCGGGCATAGGCGCGCGAATTGGCGCGGCGGTCGTATCGTCCTTGCGCGCCGTTGGCGGCGTAATAGGCGTAGGCCAGCTCGTCGTCCTTGGATTCGACGATCCGCCCAAGCCCGGTCTTGAGCCGGCCCCAGATTCCGAGCCGCTCGGTGGACTGGCAGCGCTGCATGTGGCTGAAAAAGAGCTTGTAGTGACGATGCTCGTCGGCGGCGATCTTGCGGCAGATCTGGCGCAGCACCGGTTCCTCGACCGCATCGGCAAGCGCCGTGTAGTAGGAGCTCGTGCCTGTCTCGACGATGCATCGCGCGATGAGCTCGCCGGTGCGCGTACCGCGCACCGACCGACTCGCCTCGAGCGGCAGGCGGAAACCATCGGTGAACGTCTCGAACGCCGCCTGGAAATCCCATCCGGGGTCGGCAAGCGCCGCCCACCTTGCCAGCGCCCGGCCGTGCTGGACCTCTTCCCCGGCCCACGCGCGGGCCACGGTCTGGAAATCCGGATCGTCATGGAAGACGTTGCAGAGATACCTCGCGTAGTCGCCGCCGTTGTGCTCGACAAGGCTCGCCGCCTTGACGATGCGGACGATTTCGCGGTCGACCTTGGCGGGGTCGAACGATTCCCAGGAGATATCGTCGAGAGTCCAGTGCTTCATTGTCGACCTTGATGTTCGTCGGCGACCCCGTTCGCGCGCTGCAAAATATTGACGCGGCGCAAGCGCGTTGCAAGTCCGAAACACCGGCGCTGCCGCTGCCGGCGGGCCACGCTACCGGCCGTCAAACCATACATAAGTTATTAAAAATAAAAAGTATTAAACGGTCAGAGCGAGTTTCGCCTCGGCTACCGCGATGCGGCCGGCGATCGTCTCGCGGGCGGCCTCGTTGTCGGCCGCGGCAAGGTTGGAACGAAGCTCGGCGAGCGCCGCCTCGACCGCCCCGCGATCGATCTCGGCGAGCAGCAGCGCCTCTTGAGCCAAGACCGTGCAGCGCTCCCCGTTCACCTCGGCGAAGCCGCCGGCGACGAAAATGCGGCTCTTCACCTGCCCTTGGTCGTGCACGTCGATGACCCCCGGCCGCACCGCGGAGATGAACGGCGCGTGGTCCTTGAGCACGCCGAAGTCCCCTTCCGAACCGGGAACGACGACCATGTCGACGGCTTCCGAAACCAGGAGCCGGTCAGGCGACACCAACTCGAACTGCACCTTTTCGCTCATGCGCGCGACGCTCGCTCCGGCCTCGGTTCGCGACTCAAGCCGCCTCGGCGGCCATCTTGCGGGCCTTCTCGATCGCCTCGTCGATGGTGCCGACCATGTAGAACGCCGACTCGGGCATGTCGTCGCAATCACCCTCGACGATGCGCTTGAAGCCGCGGATGGTGTCCTCGAGCTTGACGAAGACGCCGGGCGTGCCGGTGAACACCTCGGCGACATGGAAGGGCTGCGAGAGGAACCGCTGGATCTTGCGCGCACGCGCGACCACCAATTTATCCTCCTCGGAGAGCTCGTCCATGCCGAGAATGGCGATGATGTCCTGCAGCGACTTGTAGGTCTGCAACACGCGCTGCACATCGCGCGCGACACCGTAATGCTCCTCGCCGACGACGCGGGGATCGAGCATCCGGCTCGTCGAGTCGAGCGGATCGACCGCCGGATAGATGCCGAGCTCGGCGATCTGGCGCGAAAGCACCGTCGTCGCATCGAGGTGCGCGAACGATGTGGCAGGGGCGGGGTCGGTCAGGTCGTCGGCCGGCACGTAGATCGCTTGCACCGAGGTGATCGAGCCTTTCTTCGTGGTCGTGATGCGCTCCTGAAGGGTGCCCATGTCGGTGGCGAGCGTCGGCTGGTAGCCCACCGCGGAGGGCATGCGGCCGAGAAGCGCCGACACCTCGGATCCGGCTTGCGTGAAACGGAAGATATTGTCGACGAAGAACAGCACGTCCTGGCCTTCCTCGTCGCGGAAGTACTCGGCGACCGTGAGGCCGGTGAGGCCGACGCGGGCGCGCGCACCCGGCGGCTCGTTCATCTGGCCATAGATGAGGGCGCACTTAGAGCCGGGGCCGTCGAGCTTGATGACGCCCGACTCGATCATCTCGCGATAGAGGTCGTTGCCCTCGCGCGTACGCTCGCCCACGCCCGCGAAGACGGAGTAGCCGCCGTGCGCCTTGGCGATGTTGTTGATGAGCTCCATGATGATGACGGTCTTGCCCACGCCCGCGCCGCCGAAAAGGCCGATCTTGCCGCCCTTGGCGTAGGGCGCCAGCAGGTCGACGACCTTGATGCCGGTGACCAGAATTTCGGCCTCGGTCGACTGGTCGACGAAGGCGGGCGCTTGCCGGTGGATGGGAAGCGTCCGCTTGGTCACCACCGGTCCACGCTCGTCGACCGGCTCGCCGACCACGTTGATGATCCGCCCGAGCGTCTCGGGTCCGACCGGAACCATGATGGGCCCGCCGGTATCGACGACCTCTTGGCCGCGTACCATGCCGTCGGTCGTGTCCATGGCGACCGTACGCACCGTTTGCTCGCCCAAGTGCTGCGCCACCTCAAGCACCAGGCGCTTGCCCTGATTTTCGGCGTGCAGCGCGTTCAGAATCGCGGGCAGCTCGCCCTCGAAGTGGACGTCGACGACCGCGCCCAGGATCTGGGTGATGCGACCGACGTTGTTCTTGGCCATGACTTCCTACTCCTCGCCAAACTTTCGGATCACATCGCCTCGGCCCCGGAGATGATTTCGATCAACTCCTTGGTGATGTAAGCCTGGCGCGTGCGGTTGTAGTTGAGGGTGAGCTTCTTGATCATGTCGCCGGCATTGCGCGTTGCGCTGTCCATCGCGGTCATGCGCGCGCCTTGCTCGCTCGCCGCGTTTTCGAGGAGCGCGCGGTATATCTGCACCTCGAGATTGCGCGGCAGAAGTGCAGCGAGGATGTCCTCCTCGTCCGGCTCGTACTCGTAGATCGCGCCGGCTTCGACCCTGCCCATATCCTCGGCCGCGGCCTTGGGCACCGGGAAGGGGATCAGCTGTTGACGCGTAACGATCTGGGTCATCGCCGACTTGAAACGGTTATAGAAGATCGTGCAAACGTCGAACTCGCCGGCCTCGAACATGGCAAGCAGGCGACCCGCGATGCGCTCTGCGTCGGCGTAGGACAGGCCGCGCTTGCCCACTTCGTCGATCGTCTCGACGATCTGCTTGCCGTAATCGCGCCGGAACTGGTCGCGCCCCTTGCGCCCGACGCACATGAGCTTGACGATCTTGCCTTCGCCCTGGAGCTGGCGGGTGACCGCCCTCGCCCCGCGCACGATCGAGGAATTGAAGCCGCCGCACAGGCCGCGATCGGACGTCGCAACAACGACCAGATGGGTGTCCGCCTTGCCGGTGCCGGCGATGAGCGCCGGCGCGCCCGCCGCGCCGGCGAGCGAACCCGCGACCGAGCCAAGCATCCGCTCCATGCGCTCGGCGTAGGGGCGCGAGGCCACGGCCTTGTCCTGGGCGCGGCGCAGCTTCGCCGCCGCCACCATCTTCATGGCCGAGGTGATTTTCTGCGTCGATTTGACGCTGGCGATCCGAACCCGGAGGGATTTCAGGCTTGGCATGCGTCACGCGCTCTATAACTGTGGCGTCGCTGATGCGCCGGCTCAGGCGAAAGTCCGCGCGTAGGCGTCGAGAATCGACTTGAGCTTCTCCTCGGTGACGGCCGAGATTTCGCGCTGTTCGCGGATCGTATTCAAAACGTCGCCGTGCTTCGCGCGCATCTCGCCCAGCAACCCTTGCTCGAAGCGGGTGATCTGGTTCACCTCGATCCGGTCGAGATAGCCGCGCACGCCGGCGAAGATCGCCACCACCTGCTCTTCGATGGGCATCGGCACGTATTGCGACTGCTTGAGGAGCTCGGTCAACCGCGCGCCGCGGGCGAGCAGCTTCTGCGTCGAGGCGTCGAGGTCGGAGGCGAACTGGGCGAAGGCCGCCATCTCGCGGTACTGGGCGAGCTCGAGCTTGATTCGGCCGGCCACCTGCTTCATCGCCTTGATCTGGGCGGCGGAGCCGACGCGGCTCACCGACAATCCGACGTTGATGGCCGGTCGGATGCCTTTATAGAACAGCTCGGTCTCGAGGAAGATCTGGCCGTCGGTGATCGAAATCACGTTGGTCGGGATGTAGGCCGAGACGTCGCCGGCCTGCGTCTCGATCACCGGAAGCGCCGTCAGCGACCCCGCGCCAGCGGCGTCCGACATCTTCGCCGCGCGCTCAAGGAGTCGCGAATGGAGATAGAACACGTCGCCCGGGTACGCCTCGCGACCCGGTGGACGGCGCAGCAGCAGCGACATCTGGCGGTAGGCGACGGCATGCTTCGACAAATCATCGTAGAAGATGACCGCGTGCATTCCATTGTCGCGGAAATACTCGCCCATGGTGCAGCCCGTATAGGGGGCGAGGAATTGCATGGGCGCGGGCTCGGACGCGGTCGCAGCGACGATGATCGAATACTCGAGCGCGCCATAGTCCTCGAGCGTCTTGACGATGCGCGCGACGGTCGAGCGCTTCTGCCCGATGCAGACATAAATGCAGTAGAGCTTCTTCGACTCGTCGCCCGACTGGTTGATCATCTTCTGGTTGAGGATGGTGTCGATGACGACGGCGGTCTTGCCGGTCTGGCGGTCGCCGATGATGAGCTCGCGCTGGCCGCGGCCGATGGGCACGAGGCTGTCGATCGCCTTTAGGCCGGATTGCATCGGCTCATGAACCGATTTGCGGACGATGATGCCGGGCGCCTTCACTTCGACGCGGGCGTGCTTCGCACCCACGATCGGGCCCTTGCCGTCGATCGGGTTGCCGAGCGCGTCGACCACCCGTCCCAGCAACTCCTTGCCGATCGGCACCTCGACGATGGCGCCGGTGCGCTTGACAAGATCGCCTTCCTTAATGTCGCGGTCGTCGCCAAAGATCACCACGCCGACGTTGTCGGCCTCGAGATTCAGCGCCATGCCCTTGATGCCGCCGGGAAACTCGACCATCTCGCCGGCCTGCACTTTGTCGAGCCCATAGACACGCGCGATCCCGTCGCCGACCGAGATGACCCGTCCCACCTCGGCGACGTCGACCACCGTGTCGAACTTGGCAATCTGCTCCTTGAGAATTGCGGAGATTTCCGCGGCCCGGATTTCCATAGCCCTACCTTTTTTATGGGTGGCCCGCCGATCAGGCGGCCTGGCCCTTCATGGCGCGTTTGAGACGCTGCAGTTTGGCCGCCAGCGAGGCGTCGAGGAGACGCGATCCGACCTTGACCTTGAGCCCGCCGAGAAGATTGGGATCCACCTTGACAGCCACCGAGACCTTGCGGCCCATGGCGCCGCGAAGCGCTGCACGCACCGCGTCGATCTGGGCAGGAGTAAGGGGGTTCGCCGCCACGATTTCGGCCGTCACTTCGCCCCGCCGCTCGGCGAGGATCGCGGAAAAGGTATCGATGATCGACGAAAGCTGGAACAGCCGCCGATTGCGCGCGACGGCGCCGATGAAGCGGCGGGTGAGGTCGTGCATCCCCGCCCGCTCGACCAGCGCCAGCATCGCCTTGGCTTGCTGGGTGCGTGCGATCAGCGGGCTCGAGATGAGGCGCTTCAAATCCGCGTTTTCGCCGACCATCGCCTTGAGCCGACCCAAGTCCTCGGCCAAGGCGTCAAGCGCCTTCGCCTCCTCGGCCAGCTCATAGAGCGCGGTCGCGTAGCGTCCAGCCAGACCCGCGTAAAAAGAAGTCTCAGCCGTCACCCTAAATCACTGCCTCTGGAAGGTCGGTCATCAGCGATAAGTTGCTGAATTTCCGAACGAAAAAAAGCCCGACGCGAGCCGGGACCGAGCCCCGTCCGGAAGGACGGGCGTTAGCTACCATAGCGCTTTGGGCGATGCAACAAGAGGTCATTTCGCGGCCACAGACGGGCGCTTGCGCCTCGCCCAGGCACACCGGTACAAGACGGCGAACAGGCGAATAATCGGCTGGCAACGAAGATTGCCCTGGGGCTCGGCGGAAAGCATGCGCGCCCAAGCCCGCTCGACTTGGCCACAGGCGAGGGTGACGGCGATGATCGGCAGGATATGGCACGGCTGGACGACGCCGGAGAACGCGGATGTTTACGAGACTCTGCTGAAGACCGAGATATTTCCCGGCATCGCCGCGAAAGGCGCGCGCGGCTATCGCGCGATTCAGTTGTTTCGCCGCCCGCTCGGTAACGAGGTCGAATTCATCACCATCATGTGGTTCGACAGCTGGGAGGCCGTGAAACAATTCGCCGGAGAGGATTACGAGCGGGCGTATGTCCC
>CAZLYV010000106.1:3673-8807 GCA_964563665.1 uncultured Acetobacteraceae bacterium | reverse complement strand
CGCCCATGTCCTCGTAGGTCTCGATGGTGCGCGTCACGTTCTTGACGTCGCCATACCCGTCATCGGCGTCGACCAGGACGGGAAGACTGGTCGCGGCCATGATGTCGCGCATGCCGGCGCTCATCTCGGCGAGCCCGACCAAGCCGACGTCGGGCAGCGCATGGCGGGCGCCCACCAGCGGAAAGCCGCCGATCGAATACGCCTTGAATCCGGCGCGCTCGATCAGCCGCGCCGAGAGCGCGTCGTGCGCGCACGGCAGCAATAGCGGACGCTCGCTCGCAAGGACGTCGCGCCAGGCTCGGCTGCGGTGTTCCGGCCCGGCGCCGGTGGAACGAGGTGCACTCATGGCATTTCTCCGAATTGGCGCGTGATTAAAGCCGAAGCCCGCGCTAAACGAAACCGTGGCGTCGACGCCAGGGGAGGAACAATGGCGATCTGGGACCCGGCACAATATCTCAAATTCGACGATCATCGGCTGCGGCCAGCTCTCGACCTGCTGGCGCGTATCCCGATCGTCGAGGCGCGCCAAATCTGGGATCTCGGCTGCGGCACGGGCAACGTCACCGCGTTGTTGGCCGAAAAATGGCCGGATGCACGCGTGACCGGGCTCGACTCCTCGCCCGAAATGCTGGCCAAGGCCCGGGCGAATCCCGCGATCGCCTGGGTCGAAGGCGATGTAACGACGTGGACGGCGCCCTCGCCGGTCGATCTCGTCTTCACCAACGCGGTTCTTCACTGGGTTCCCGATCACGCGAATCTGCTGCCCCGGCTCTTGGACCAGTTGCGCAAGGGCGGCGCGCTTGGCGTGCAGATGCCGCGCCAGTTCGGCGCTCCCTCGCATACGCTGCTCTACGAGACGGTCGCCAATGGGCCATGGGCGGCGCGATTGCGGCCGCTGCTTGGATCCGCCGCGGTCGGCGCGCCGGCCGATTATTGGCGGTGGCTCCGTCCGCTCGCGGCCTCGCTCGATGTCTGGGAAACGGAGTACCTGCACGCGCTCTCCGGCGACGACGCCGTGGTGGAGTGGACCAAGGGAACGACGGCAAAACCCTTCCTCGATGCGCTCGACCCCGCCGACCGGAGCAAATTTCTCGCCGCCTACAGTCGGCTTATCGCCAGAGCCTATCCGCCCGAACCCGATGGACGGACCCTGTTCCCCTTCCGGCGTCTATTCATCGTCGCGCTACGCTGATCGCCAAGCTGTTGCGAAAACATTTGTCATTTCAATCGGCAGACCGCCAGCGATCAAAATTTGGTGACTAACCGTCTCGTGAAGCTTCGTTGCCGACCGACCGGCGTATATCGGGAGGTCAACGGAGCGATACATCGATGCGGCGCCGGAATTTCGTGTGTAGAGGGCTATTGCCCGTGGCGGTTGGCTTCATTGCGCTGACCGCCGCCATGCGCCCCCTTGCGGCGGCGCCCTCGTCCGAGCCGTGGGCGCGGTGGCTGACATACGATCCGGCCGCGACCGCCTTGATCGATCATGGCGAATGGGACCGGTTTCTCAAGACCTATGTCCGTCAGGGTAAGGACGGAATCGCGCGGCTCGCTTACGGCGAGGTGACGCCGGCGCATCGCGCGGCGCTCGCCGCCTACATCGACCGCCTTGCCGACATCGCGATAAGCCGGTTCGCGCGCGACGAGCAACTTGCCTACTGGATCAATCTCTATAACGCGCTCACGATCAGGACCGTGCTCGAGCATTATCCGGTGCAAAGCATTCGCGACATCCGGATTTCTCCCGGCTTGTTTGCGCTCGGACCGTGGGGCAGCAAGCTGGTTGCCGTCGAGGGCGAGGGTCTGTCGCTGGACGATATCGAGCACCGCATCCTGCGGCCGATCTGGCGCGATCCGCGCATCCACTATGGGGTGAATTGCGCCGCGCTCGGCTGCCCCGATCTGGCGCAAGAAGCCTACCGGGCCGACAACATCGAGCGGCTGCTCGAGGCGGGCGCGCGGGCCTACGTCAACCATTCGCGCGGCGTGCGGGTCGAAAGCGGCCGGCTTCGCGTATCCAGCATCTATGTTTGGTTCGGGCAAGATTTCAGCGACAGCGAGAGCGGAGTGATCGCCCATTTGCGCCGCTACGCCGCGCCGGCGCTGGCGGCGGCGCTTGGCGATGCGGCCCGCATCGATGGGCACGATTACGACTGGGCGCTCAACGACGCCGCCCGGTGAGCCGGCGCCGGCGGCTCAATCGAGTTGCAGCAGTTGCGCCTTGAGATAGGCCGACTCAGGGAGCGCCGGGTGCACGGGATGGTCGGGCGCCGCACCGCTTGCGCGCAAGATACGACCGCCGCGCTCGGCGTCGGCCAAGCCGCGCCGGACCTCCTCGGCAAATATCGGCGGCTCGACATTATGCGAGCACGAGGCGACGAAAAGGAATCCGCCGGGCGCCACCAGCGTTGCAGCGAGCCGCGTCATCTTGCGATAGCCGCGCAAGCCCGCGCCCAGATCCTTCTTCGATTTGACGAACGCCGGCGGGTCGGCGATGACGATGCCGAACCGCTCGCCCGCGGCGGCGCGACGCGCCATCTCCTCGAATGCCTCGGCGCGGACGAATTGGCAGCGCTCGGCCACGCCGTTGAGACCGGCCGATCGTTCGGCCAATGCCAGCGCCGGGCTCGAGCGATCGACCGCGATCACCGATTCGGCGCCTGCCAGCGCCGCGGCGAGCGCGAAGCCGCCGCCATAGGCGTAGACGTCGAGCACTCGGGCATTGGCCGCAAGATGGGCGACGGCGGCGCGATTCTCGCGCTGGTCGTAAAACCAGCCCGTCTTTTGCCCGGATTGAACATCGGCGAGATACCGCGCCCGGTTTTCGACAAGTTCGATCGGCCCGGCGAGCGCGCCTTTCGCGACCACGACTTGGGTCGCAAGGCCCTCGAGCGCGCGCGCGGGTGAGTCGTCACGACGCACGATCACCCGAGGCTGGAGGACGGATTCGAGGGCCGCCGCGATCTCGGGCCAAAGGCGATCCATTCCCGCGGTATTCGCCTGAACGGCAAGCGTGTCGCCGAAGCGATCGACCACCAGGCCCGGCAGACCGTCGGCTTCCGCGTGCACCAGACGGTAATAGCCGCCCGGATAGAGAAATTCCCGGAGCGCCAGCGCCGCGGCAAGGCGAGCGGTGAAAAAATCGATGTCGATGCGGGCCGCAGGATCGCGGACAAGGAAACGTGCGGCGATCAGCGTATGCGGATTGAACATCGCCATTCCGAGCGCTTCGCCGCCCGCCGTGGCCAGCCGGACGAGACCGCCCGCCGGCAATGATTTGGCGGCCGCGTCCATCCGGATCTCGTTCGAGTAGACCCAAGGGTGCCCCGTACGCGCACGCTTGTGCCGTCCGGCCAGGCACTGGACGACGGGATAGTCCTCGCTCATGCAAATGATCCCATACGGACGTGCGCTCAGTCGCCGATCGCGCGGCCTTCGCGGCGTGGATCGACGCCGCCGATATAGCGTACCCCGGTCTTGCGCCGTTGCACGGCGATTCCTTGCGATCCGCTTGTCAAATGCATGACTTCGACGGTGTGGCCGCGCGACTCGAGCGCCGGCTGCAGCGCGACAATGCTCGTGCCCCGCTCGAGGGAGAGCGATCCGCCGCTTGTCGTGAAATGCGGTAGGCTGATCGCCCGCTGGATGTCGAGCCGCCAGTCGATGACGCCGACCAGCGTTTGCACGACGTAGGGGATGATCCGCGAGGCTCCGGACGAACCGAGCACGAGCACGAGGCGTCCGGCGCGGTCGGTGACGATGGTGGGCGACATCGAACTGCGCGGGCGCTTGCCACGCTGGACGCGATTGGCGACCGGCGTTTCGCCGTCCTTCGGTCGAAATGCGAAGTCGGTCATCTGGTTGTTGAGCAGGAAGCCGCGCACCATGATGCGCGAGCCGAACGTATTCTCGATGCTGGTCGTCATTGCGACCGCGTTGCCCGCGGCGTCGACCACGCTGACGTGGCTGGTCGCCGGAATCTCGCGCGTGAAATCGACGCCGGTTCCCCTCGGCACCATCTCGCCGCGCCGGTCCGATGGCCGTCCGGGCGCGGCGCGGCCCACCGACCGGTCAAGCGAAATCAGGCCGGCGCGCTCGCCAAGATAAGCCGGATCGATGAGCCCGCGCACCGGCGCCGGCACGAAGTCGGTATCGGCGACGTAGCGGTTACGGTCGGCGAAGGCGAGACGCAACGCCTCGGCGATCAGATGCACCGATTCGAGCGAACCCGGGCCCAGCGACTTGAGGTCGAATTGCTTGAGGATGCCGAGCGTTTGCAGGACCGCAATCCCGCCCGATGACGGCGGTCCCATGCCGCAGACCCGCACGTCGCGATAGGACCCGCAGACCGGCGCCCGCTTGATCGCCCGGTAGCCGGCGAGATCGTCGAGCGAAAGCGTGCCGGGTCGCGCGCCGCTCGACTCGACGGCGGCGACGATGTCGCGGGCGATCGCGCCTTTGTAGAACGCCTCGGCGCCGCGATTGGCGATCGTGCGCAGGGTTTCGAATAGTTCGGGATTGCGCAGCCGCGTGCCGATCGCCCGCGGAGTCCCCTCGGCATCGAAGAAGTAGGCGCGGGTTCCGGCGAACTCCTTGAGTTGGGGCGTGTCGGCAACGAGCTGATTGAGCCTTGGCGAAACCGGGAACCCGTCGTCGGCGAGCCGCATCGCCGGGGTGAACAGCCGCGCCCAAGGGAGACGGCCATGCGCCCGGTGCGCCATCTCGAGCATGCGCAGCACACCCGGAGTTCCGACCGCGATACCTCCGACCGACGCCTCGGAAAATGGCAGCGGCTTTCCCTGGGCGTCGAGAAAAATTTCAGGCGTGGCGCCGGCGGGCGCCGTCTCGCGCCCGTCGTAGGTGACGGTCTCCTTCTTCGAGGCGTCGTAATGGACAAGAAACGCGCCGCCGCCGATCCCCGACGACTGCGGCTCGACCAGCATCAGCACCATTTGGATCGCGATCGTGGCGTCGAGCGCGCTGCCGCCCTGACGCAGGATTTCGCGCCCGGCCTCGGCGGCGAGCGGATTGGCCGCCGCCGCCATGTATTTGGCGGCGCGCGCCGGGGGCTTGTGGGCGATCCCGCTCGACCCCTCCGGTTGCGGGCGCTGCTGCGCCAGCGCGAGGGGCAGCG
>CAZLYV010000106.1:0-3573 GCA_964563665.1 uncultured Acetobacteraceae bacterium | reverse complement strand
CGGCGTCGGTCGTGCTGGTCACGCTGACGATGTTGATTCACTACGAGATATTGCGTCTCGCCTCCGACGCGTTGGCGCGCGTGCCGCTGCCGCCGCGGAGCAAGATTCTCTTTCTGGTGTTTGCTACGTTCTTCGCCCACACCCTCGAGGTCTGGCTATACGCCATCGCGTACTATTTCTTCTCCGAGGTCTGGGTCCACGGGCGGCTGGCGCTCAATGGGCAGCCGCTCGCCGAACTGGCCGACTATCTTTACTTCTCGACGGTAACCTATACGTCGCTCGGATTAGGCGACGTCTTGCCCGAGCGCGAACTCCGCCTGCTGGTGGGTGTCGAAGCGCTGAACGGTCTCGTACTCATCGGCTGGTCGGCGTCGTTGACCTACCTGGCAATGGAGAAGTTTTGGCCGCTGCACGGTCGCCGGCGCCATGCGCGACCGCACCCTACGGCGGACGAGCGTTCGCATCAACAACCGTCGGCCGATTGATATCCTGCCGGCTGCGAGCGCCGGCCAAGGCGATGATTAGTCGTCGATTTCTCGACCGGCGATACGCACCGGGTCGCCGGTTTGCCGAACGTAGGAAATTTCGGAGCCCATGGCGAGGAATCGCAGGCTCCTCCACGCACCAATCGCGCTATAACCGACCTCGCCGGCGACATCGCCCGACAAACGGTAGCGCCGCTCCTCGCGCAGGTCGGTCACGGCCGATAGATCCAAAACCGGCGCGACGCTGACCGCGATCAGGCGGCCACGCTGGGTGTCGAGCAGCGTGGTGCGCGCGATCATGTGCTCGCTCCAGTAGCTCGTCGGGTAGACTTCGGCAGGCGCCACGAACGTCCCCATTGAGCCATCAACGATAAACCCACCGGGGGTTGCGGCGCCGCGAACGACGAACTTCTCGCCGTCGTCATCGGTCGCGGCATTGAGGCTCAACAGGCGCCCGTCCCGCCAGACCTCGACGCTGTTATGTCGGTAACGAAAAAGCGGGATGAACCCGAGCTTTACTTCGAGATTGAGATCGACGTAAACCTCGAGCGTGTCGCCGCTTTGCACGAATGACACGCGGTGGGTTCCAATCGGAGTTCCCTCGCGCAGCACCGAGAAGACGATGTCCCCGTCCGGCGGCACAAGAATAGTGTCTGCGCGCGGGGCGGAACACGCCACCGCCGCCGCTGCTGCAACTGCACCGATCAGGCTGCCCCGGATATATCCCAAGATCGCCCCGTCATGCGTGTGAGGTAGCGTCGTGGTTTGATCTGTTCACCGAGGAGTTTCTATGACTCCCCTAGCGACATTGACGGGAGTTTGGCAGGACAATAGCTTCGTCGTCAATGACTTCTTCGGTAAATGACTCCGGTATTCTCGACCGCCTGTTCGCCCGAATCGATGCCGGGCGGGCCGAGCTGGTGGCGCTGACCCAGGAGCTGATCCGTTTTCCCACCGTAAACCCGCCGGGAGACGCCTATACGCCGTGCGCCGAACTCATCGGCCGGCGGCTCGCTCGGCGGGGGTTTGCCGTTCAATATCAGAGAGCCGTGGGGGCGCCGGGGGACTCGCCACGATATCCGCGCACCAACATGGTCGCGCGCCGGGAGGGCCGGGGGCCCGGGGTTTGCGTCCATTTCAACGGTCACATCGACGTGGTGACGCCGGGCGCCGGCTGGACCGTGGATCCGTTCGCCGGAGTCGTGCGGGACGGTCGGGTTTATGGAAGAGGCGCCTGCGACATGAAGGGCGGCATCGCCGCGGCGATCGTTGCCCTCGAGGCGATTTTGGACGAGGCCATCGCGTTCGCCGGCGCAATCGAGATTTCGGGCACCGTCGACGAGGAATCGGGCGGCTTCGCGGGAGTCGCCTGGCTCGCCGAGCGGGGCTATTTCTCGCGCCCGCGCGTCGATCATGTAATCATTCCCGAGCCGCTCAATGTCGATCGCGTCTGCCTCGGACACCGCGGCGTATGGTGGGCGGAGATCGAAATGCGCGGCCGCATCGCCCACGGCTCGATGCCGTTCCTGGGCGCGAGCGCTATTCGCGGCATGGCGGATTTTCTTGCGCGGCTCGAGCGCGAGCTTTATCCGCAGCTCGATCGACGCCGGACCCGGATGCCGGTGGTGCCCGAAGGCGCCCGCTATTCGACGCTCAACTACAATTCGCTCCACGGCGGACTCGCCGAGGGGTTCGACGGGCTGCCGGCCCCGGTGGTCGCCGATTCCTGCCGGCTGGTGATCGACCGGCGTTTCCTGGTCGAGGAACGACTCGAAGAGGTAAAGCGCGAGATCGTCGAGCTTCTCGAGGCATGCGTGCGACCGGGAACCGGGCTCAACTACACGCTCCGCGACATCATGGTGTTCCATCCGACGATGACCGAACCCGACGCGCCGGTCGTCAAGGCGCTCGATGCCGAAATCGAGCGCGTGCTCAAGCGCAAGGCGAGCCACATCGCCTCGCCCGGCACTTACGACCAAAAGCACATCGCGCGTATCGGTCATCTGCACGATTGCGTCGCGTACGGGCCCGGGATTCTCGAGCTCGCCCATCAGCCCGACGAATACGTGGTGATCGACGACATGGTCGCCTCGGCCAAGGTCATGGCGGCGGCGACGCTGCGCCTCCTTGGCGTCGAGGGGATATAAATCGCTCGATGGCAGCGGACGCGCAAGTCAGAACGGTGCACGTGAGCGGGCGGCGGACGATCATCATCGACACCGACCCCGGTCACGATGATTCGGTGGCGATCCTGCTTGCGCTGGCGGCGCGCGACCGGCTCGACGTGCGCGCGATCACCGCCGTCGCCGGGAACGTCCGCCTGGCGCTGACCGAGCGCAACGCGCGCGCCATGGTGGAGCTCGCAGGGGCGCACGACGTGCCGGTACACGCCGGCTGCGAGCACCCTTGGATAAGACCGCTGTGGACGGCCGAGCGTATCTGCGGCGCGAGCGGCATCGATGGCGCGAACCTTCCCGAACCGACCCTGCCACGCGCGAAAACGCATGCGGTCGATGCGATCATCGACATTCTGGAACAAGCGCCTGCGCGATCGGTGACCCTGTGTCCCTTGGGCCCGCTTACCAATATCGCGACGGCGTTCGCCCAGGCGCCTGCGCTCGCCGGCCGGGTACGCGAAATCGTGCTGATGGGCGGCGCGATCGGCATCGGCAATGTGACAGCTTCCGCCGAGTTCAATATCTACGTCGATCCGCACGCGGCAGCCGCAGTGTTCGCCGCCGGCGCGCCGATCGTCATGTTTCCGCTGGAGGCGACCCACCAGGCGATCGCCACGCCGACCTGGGTCGCCGAGATGGCCGGGCTCGGCAGCCGCGTCGGCGCCGTCATCGCCGGGATGCTCGGACGCGACAGCGGGCGCGATCTCACGCGCTATGGCGGGCGCGGCGTGCCGCTGCACGATCCGTGCGTCATTGGATATCTGCTGTGGCCGGAGTTGTTTCAGGGCTTCTCGGCCCATATCGAGATCGAGACCGGCGCCGAGTTGTCGATGGGGCGAACGGTCGTCGATCGCTGGCGCGCGAGCCGCAAGCCCGACAACGCGCGGGTGATCGAGCGGGTCGCGGCCGAT
>CAZLYV010000105.1:7624-8894 GCA_964563665.1 uncultured Acetobacteraceae bacterium | reverse complement strand
CAAACCACCCAATCGACGCGGCCTGATTACACGATCGATCAGGATTGGGACGCATACACCGGGCCTGAGCACGCGCTCTGGCGCACGCTGTTCGAGCGCCAGACCAAGCTGCTCGCCGGCCGCGCTTGCGACGAGTTTCTTTCGGGAATCGCGACGCTCGCGGTCACCGCCGACGGTATCCCGGATTTCCGCCGTTTGAACGACATTCTCCGCCGGGCCACCGGCTGGCAAATCGTCGCCGTTCCGGGGCTGGTGCCCGACGACGTATTCTTTGGCCATCTCGCGGCGCGCCGGTTTCCCGCGACGTGTTTCCTCCGCCGTCCCGACCAGCTCGACTACATCGCGGAACCCGATGTTTTCCACGACGTCTTCGGCCACGTGCCGCTGCTCGCCAATCCGGTATTCGGCGACTACATGCAAGCCTATGGCGCAGGCGGGTTGAAGGCGCTCAGGCTAGCGAGCCTTCATCACCTGGCGCGGCTTTATTGGTACACGGTGGAGTTCGGCTTGATTCGTACGCCCCGGGGCGTCCGCATCTACGGCTCGGGGATCGTTTCCTCGAAGGGAGAATCGCTCTACTGCCTCGACTCTCCGCGACCCAACCGCATCGGCTTCGATTTGCTGCGCATCATGCGCACGACCTACCGGATCGACGATTATCAGCAGACCTATTTCGTCATCGACAGCTTCGACCAGCTGTTCGACGCGACGCGCCCGGATTTCACCCCCTACTACGCGCGACTTCGTTCGATGGGCGATCTCGCGCCCGGCGACGTGCTGCCCGAGGATGACGTGATCAATCGCGCACAGCCGGCCGGCGCTGCCGCCGCGAGATGATCGTGACCGCGCGCGGTCACCGCCGTTCGGGCCAAGCCAGCCAGACCGCCATCGCGCCCAGGACCGCGCCCATCGTCCAGCGCTGAGCCCTCGCGAAGGCGGGGCGCTTCTTGAGCCATCCCCCGATCGCGCCGAAGGTGAGCGCGACGACGAGCAGATAGGCAAACCCGCCACAGAAAAAGAGCGCCGCCAGCGACAGGATCTGGAGCGCCAGGCTGCCCTTTGCCGGATCGGTGAACTGCGGCAGAAAAGCGAGGAAGAACACCGCCACTTTTGGATTGAGGACGTTGGTGAACAACGCCTCGCGATAGACGCGAAAGAGACGGCGGCGCGGCGTCGCGGCGGCGGCGAAGATGTCCGCGCGCTCGCGCCCGGCAAATGCGGCCCAGGCGAGATAGAGAAGATAGGCGGCGCCGGCCAGGCGCACGGCGTC
>CAZLYV010000105.1:5537-7524 GCA_964563665.1 uncultured Acetobacteraceae bacterium | reverse complement strand
TTGCAGCAGCATCGCTTGCATCATGAACCGCGAGTATCTTTGGTCGCGGTTTCATATTCAAATCCCAAACGGCGCGCCATCGCCTTGCGTGCGGGAGGAGCTGGATCATGCGAAGTCATTTCCTTTTGGCGACTGTCGTTGGGGTGATTTTATCCGCGCCGTTGGAAGGTCGGGCGCATAGCGTCCAGGACGCGATCGAAGACGCGGTCGCCGGTTTCGTTCGCGCCTTCAACCAGGGTGACGCCGCGGGTATCGCATCTCATTATACCGAGGATGCCGCGGTGCTGCCCCCGGACGCGGTGCGGATCGACGGTCGCGCGGCGATCGAGCAGTTCTGGAAAGGAGCCATTGCCGGGGGTCTCAGCAACCTGGTCGTGCGCCCGACCGAGATCGATTCGCGTGCCAATATCGCCTACGACGTTGGAACGTTTTCATTTCGCGTGCGCGGGGCGGATGGTCAGGCGGTGAGCGCGACCGGCAAGTACATCGCGGTCTGGAAGCGAAGCAAGGACGGAAGGTGGCGGCTTTATCGCGATATCTGGAATATGAATCCCGCCCCCGCGAAGAATTAGAAACCTGGAGCCTGTTTCGAAAGTCGCATGGAGGTCGTGGTTCGCGCGGGCTTCGCGATGCATGATGCCATCGAGGTGGGTCTCGAGCGGTTCGATGTCGTATGGCCGTCGCCCGGTTCGACGCGTTAGAATCGATCCACCAGAACCATCGGGGTTGCGAAGGACGGGGCCATGCAGACCGAGCGTCAAGTCGAGCGCCTGGCGGGGATCGTCGGGCTGATCTTTCTGGTGATCGGTTGCTATATCGTCATTCGGCCGTTTCTTTCGGCGATAATCTGGGCGGCCATTCTCTGCTACTCGACCTGGCCGATTTATCAGCGGCTGCTGCGCCTCAGCGGCGGCCGCAGCGCGCTCGCCGCCACGACGCTGACGCTTTGCGCGTTTTTCGTCCTGGTGCTGCCATTCGTCGCGGTGTCGGCGAGTCTTGCCGATGACGTCGCCGCGCTCGCCGACCAGATTCGCGCAATCCTCAACGCCGACATGCCGCCGCCGCCAGCCTGGCTCACCGATCTTCCGGTCATCGGCAGCAAGGCCGGCGATTACTGGCGCGAGCTGGCGAAGGGCGGCGGTAACATTACAAGCGAGCTGCAGCGCCTTGCCGTCATCGCCAAGGATATCGTGCTCGGCGCCGGCGCGATCCTTGGCTCGGGAATTCTCGAGTTGCTATTGAGCCTTTTCATCGCGTTCTTTCTTTATCGCCACGGCTCGGCACTGGCGGAAAGTCTCTCGGTGGCCATGAGCCGCGTCGCCGGCACGCGTGCGGCTTCGCTCATCGAGATCGCCGGCGCCACCGTCACCGGCGTCGTCTACGGGATCGTCGGGACCGCGCTTGTACAAGGCATTCTGGCCGCCATCGGTTTATGGATCGCCGGTGTCGCTGGCGTCGCATTTCTGGGATTTCTGACCTTCATCCTGTCGTTCCTGCCGATGGGTCCACCGCTCGTCTGGGGGCCGGCCGCCATTTGGCTGCTCTATAAGGGCGACACGGCGTGGGGAATATTCCTGCTGCTCTGGGGGATCTTTGTGGTGAGCGGCGTCGACAACTTTCTCCGCCCCTATCTGATCAGCCGCGGCAGTCAGTTGCCGCTCGTGCTGGTTTTCGTCGGCGCCTTTGGTGGCGCCCTCGGATTTGGCTTCATCGGCTTGTTTATCGGGCCGACGCTGCTCGCGGTGGCATTCACGCTCGTGCGCGAGTTCACGGCGGCAAGTCCGGAACCGACGGATGGCCCAAATATGGATGGGTCGTAAATCGTCGGGCCGTCGGCCGGTTTGCAGTGGCCGCCCCAGTCACGCTGGAGGGCGCTGCAATATTGGCACGAACGTCCGATCCGACCGAAAAAAAGGGCCGTACCTTGCGGTACGGCCCAAGTCTAGGGAGGAAACGCCCGGAATACGGCCGGGAGGCCGATTCCGTC
>CAZLYV010000105.1:0-5437 GCA_964563665.1 uncultured Acetobacteraceae bacterium | reverse complement strand
GCCGGTATCGCGACGTTCATGCGGCTGCCCTATTTCGCCGACCCGGCGGGACTTGATATCGCGCTCGTCGGCGTGCCGTGGGACGGCGGAACGACAAACCGCCCGGGAGCGCGGCACGGCCCACGCGAAATCCGCAGCCAGTCGAGCCTGATTCGCCGAATCCATCCGACCTCGCGGATCGCGCCGTATGCGATCGCGCGCTGCGGCGACGTCGGCGACACGCCCGTCAACCCGGTGGACCTTCAAGATACGCTTGCTCGAATCGAGCGCTTCTTCGGCCGCATCCATGAGGCCGGCGCCATCCCGCTCGCCGCGGGCGGCGATCATCTGATTACGCTTCCTGTCTTCCGGGCGATCGCCAAGAGCGAACCGCTTGGAATGGTCCATTTCGACGCCCACTCGGACACCTGGGACCGTTACTTCGGCGACTATCGCTATACCCACGGCACGCCGTTCCGGCGCGCGATCGAGGAGGGGCTGCTCGATCCCAAGCGCACGGTGCAGATCGGCATTCGCGGCTCGCTCTACTCGGCCGATGATCTCGACTGGGCGCGCGCGCAAGGCATCCGCGTGGTCACCATCGAGGAGTATTTCGCGCTCGGGCCGGCGCGTGTGATCGAGGAAGCCCGCGCGATCGTCGGCGGTGGACCGACCTATGTCAGCTTCGATGTCGACGGCCTGGACCCGGTCTATGCGCCCGGCACCGGCACGCCCGAAATCGGCGGGTATTCGACCTATGAGGCGCAGCAAATGATCCGCGGCCTGCAGGGACTCAATCTCGTCGGCGGAGACGTGGTCGAAGTCTCGCCGCCGCTTGATCCAAGCGGACAAACCGCGCTCGTCGGCGCAACCATAATGTTCGAAATCCTTTGCCTGCTTGCCGACGCAAGGGCCGGGGGACGATCCCACTGACCGCATTCCGGCCATGCCATAATGGATGATCAACTCGCTTGGGTCCGCGCGGAGCGCGACGGCTCGACCCATGTCGTTGTGCTCGGCGGCCGGTGGACCCTCCTCGAGGCCGACCGCCTCGAGCACGAACTTACCGACTTCGAGAGCGCGATCAGCGGGACGGCGCGGGTCGATATGACGCGGGTCGAAGCGCTCGATACCGCCGGCGCATGGCTCGTCTTTCGCTTCATGCGCCGGCTAACCCATGCCGGCGTCGCGGTCGGGATCGACGGCGCGACGGCGGCGCAGACGGCGCTGATTCAACGCATGGAGCCCAAGACGGAGCGTCGTCCGCTCCTGCGCCCCGAGGTGTCGCCGCTGCGCGCACTCATCGAGCGCGTCGGCCGGACGACGATCGCGATCCTCGGGCGTGCCCGCGATTTGGTGTCCTTCTTCGGGCTGACGAACATCGTGTTGTTTCGCACGCTGGCGCGCCCGCGGCATCTGCGCATGATCTCGCTCCTGGCGCATATCGAGAAGGTGGGTCTTGATGCGATGCCGATCGTCGGACTGCTGTCGTTCCTCATCGGCCTCGTGCTGGCATTCCAGGGCGCCGATCAGCTTCGCAGCTTCGGCGCCGAGATTTACACGATCAACCTGCTGGGCGTTTCGGTGCTGCGCGAAATCGGCATCCTGTTGACCGCGATCCTGGTCGCCGGGCGTTCGGGGAGCGCTTTCACGGCCGAAATCGGCATGATGAAAGTAAACGAGGAGGTGGCGGCGATGCAGGTTCTTGGACTCGATCCGGTCGAGGTTCTGGTCCTGCCCCGCCTGATCGCGACGGTGATCGCGTTGCCGCTCCTTGCATTCTATTCCGACGTCATGGGGCTCCTGGGCGGCGCGCTGATGTCGTTCGTCGTGCTCGATATCTCGTTGCTTCAATTCCTCGCGCAAATGAAGAGCGCGATCAGCCCGGCGACATTTTGGGTGGGAGTCATCAAGGCGCCGTTTTTTGCCTACCTCATCGCCATGGTCGGTTGCTACGAGGGCTTGCAAGTAGGCGGCAGCGCCGAGAGCGTCGGCCGGCTGACCACCAAGTCGGTCGTCGAATCGATCTTTTTCGTCATCGTCGCCGACGCGGCGTTCTCGATCCTCTTCTCGTACCTGAAGATATGACGGCGCCTGCCCCAAGCGATGCTTGCATCATCCGCCTCCGCGGCATCGTCACGCGCTTCGGGACGCAGGTGATCCACGAAGGACTCGATCTCGATATCCCGCGCGGCGAAATTCTCGCGATCGTCGGCGGGTCGGGTAGCGGAAAATCGGTTTTGCTGCGGACCATCATCGGGCTCCGCCGTCCAGATGGCGGCGTGGTCGAGGTGTTCGGCAGGGACACGCTGCGGCTCGCTCCGGACGCGCGCAGGGAGCTCCGGCGGCGCTGGGGCGTTTTGTTTCAGGGTGGAGCGTTGTTCAGCTCGCTCACCGTCGCCCAGAACATTCGTGTGCCGTTCAAGGAGCATACGAGACTTCCGGCCAAATTGGTCGGCGACCTCATCCGGCTCAAGATTCAGATGGTTGGTCTGCCGGCCGAGGCCGGCGCCAAGTACCCCTCCGAGCTGTCGGGCGGCATGGTGAAGCGGGCCGGCCTCGCGCGCGCGCTTGCCCTCGATCCCGATATCCTGTTCCTCGACGAGCCGACCGCCGGGCTCGATCCGATTGCCGCCGCGGATTTCGACCAGCTGATTCGCGACCTGCAGCAGAGCCTCAATTTGACGGTGGTCCTGGTCACGCACGATCTCGATACGCTGGCCACGATTGCCGACCGGATTGCGGTCCTGGTCGACCGCCGTGTTAAGCTTGGAACCATGCGCGAGCTGGTCAGCGACCCGCATCCCTGGATCCGGGCATATTTTGCCGGGCCGCGCGGTCGTGCCTCGCTGGTAAGCCACGGCATCGAGGCGGGCTAGGCCATGGAAACCCGCGCGAGCTACTTCCTCGTCGGTATGTTCGTCCTTGCCCTCGTCGCCGGCGCCTTCGCCTTCCTGATGTGGCTCGCCAAGGCGGAGCTGCGTGACGAGAGGATTTACTACTACATCTACTTCCGCGGCTCGGTCGCCGGCCTTCAGGTCGGATCGACGGTGCATTTCCGCGGCGTTCCGGTTGGCTCGGTCACTGATATCGCGATCGATACGGATAACGTCGAGCTGATTCAAGTGACCGTCGCGCTCAAGCCGGACACGCCGGTCAAGAGCGACTCGATCGCATCGCTGCAGGCGCAAGGCATCACGGGCTTGAGCTTCGTACAGCTTTCGGGCGGCACGCGGGCGGCGGCGGCGCTCGAACCGCGTCCGGGAAAGAAGCGTGCGGTGATACCTTCGGTTCCCTCTTCGCTCGAGCGCTTCTTCGAGACGGCGCCGGATCTGGTCTTGCGCGTGGGCGAAGTCGCGGTGCGGGCCAACGAGCTGTTGAACGACGACAATCTGCGGCACATTTCGGGGATCCTCATCAGTCTCGACCGCTTGAGCGGCACGGTGAGCAATTCCTCGGACGAAATCGTCGGCCTGGTTCGCGACGCCTCGGATCTCGCGCGCGAACTGAAGGTGGCCGCGGCGTCGATCGAGGCGCTCTCCAGCGACGCACGCCGCACGCTCGGCGAATACGAGGCCCTGGCGCGCGATATGCGCGGCGTGGTCGGGCAGGCGGGCGGCGACGTCGATCGGATCGCCGCCAGCACGGAGCGCGCCATCGCCGATCTCAACGCCACGGTGCAGAGCTACAATCGCCTCGCTTTGGACCTCGAACAATTGGTGAAGGAATCTCGCGTGCCGGTCGGCGATTTTGCGCAAGTGGGCCTTTACGAATTCACCCAGTTCCTGGTCGATGCGCGTGCGCTCATCGCTTCGTTGTCGCGCATCTCCGCCATGGTCGAACGTGATCCCGCGCGCTTTCTGTTCGGAGATCAGCAGAGAGGAATCGAAGCGCGATGATCAGCATGCGATTTCGCATCCCGATTGCGGGCCCGCTGGCTCTCGGTTTGGCGCTTGCCGCCTGCCAGCTTCCCGGCACCGGCGAGCCGCCGCAGATCTATACGCTGTCTCCGAAAAGCACCTTCGCCGCCGATCAGCCGCGCGTCGAATGGCAGCTCATCGTCGAGGCGCCGATTTCCGCCGCCAGCCTCAACACCGCCCGGATCGTGGTCCAGCGCTCGGCCCTGCAGATCGATTATTTCGCCCGCTCCAACTGGAGCGACACGGCGCCGTTGCTGGTCCAGACGCTGTTGATCGAATCGTTCGAGAATACGGGCAAAATCGTCGCGGTCAGCCGCGAAGCAACGAATTTGCGCGCCGACTATCTGCTCAAAACCGAATTGCGCGAGTTCCAGGCCGAGTTCGACGGCAGCGGCCCGCCGCAGGTCCGCGTGCGGATCAACGGCAAGATGGTTCGCCTGCCCGAGCGGACGATCATCGCCAGCCAGACCTCCGAGCGCGTGATTCGGGCCGAGCGAAGCGATATGGCAAGCATCGTCGAGGCGTTCGACGAGGCGCTCGGCAAGGTTCTCAAGGAACAGGTCGACTGGGCGCTGCGTGCCCCCGGCACGACACGGCGCACCAACCGGCCGGGCACTTAGAGACGGGCGCCCTAGCGTTCAGTAGAAGCTGTCAAAGTGGATGCGCTCGCGCGGCACCTGCCGGCGGATCAGCATTTCGTGCGTGGCCCGCGTCATTGCCGGCGGTCCGGCGAGATAGACCTCCGCCTCGGGCAGCAACGACGCCGCTTCGCGCTCCACCACGTCGTGGATCAGGCCCCGCAGGCCGGGCCATGCCGCCGCGGGGATATCATCTGCGACCGACAGCGCGATCTTGAAGTCGATTTCGGCCGCACCTGGCTGGACGTCGGCAAACGAGGTGAGCGCGAACGCATCCTCGGGCCGGCGGGCGCCGTAGAAGAAGTGGACAGGCGGGCGAGCAGTCGGCGGCCGGGCAAGCACGCCGGCGATGATCGACAGCATCGGCGAGAGGCCCGAGCCGCCGGCGAGGCAGACGATGGGGCGAAGCGGGCTGTCGCGCAAATAAGCGAGGCCAAAGGGCCCATCGAGCATCGCCGCGTCGCCCGCCGCGAGCCGATCGAACAGCGCGGCTGACCCGGCGCCATCGGGCTTGCGCTTGACGACGAACCGCCAGACCCCTTGCCCATTCGACAGATTCGACATCGAGTAGGCGCGCGGGCCGGCGACCCCGGGCAAGCTCAGAAGCGCGTACTGACCCGGCAGAAACCGCGCCCCGGCGCGGCGATGGAATTCGAACTCCGACATATCGTGGGTGACGCGGCGAACCGCGGCGAGCCGCGCCGGCGCACGCATCGGCGGCACCGGCGGCGCGTAGGCGAGATCGAGGCGAACCGCGATCGTCGAATCTACCGTCGGGATCGCCTGGCAGCCGAGAAGCCGGCCGCGGCGCCGGTCGCGATCGCTCAGTGCGGGGGCGTCCGGCCACGCCATCGCGAAGGCGCCCGAGCGCGCCTCGAAGCGGCAAGTTCCGCAAGATCC